>NZ_CAXUBQ010000006.1:0-166169 GCF_964249465.1 Ruminococcus sp. Marseille-P328
CGAGGAGCCGTATGCGGGAAAGCCGCACGTACGGATCTGTGAGGGGCTAAGATTGAGAGGTCTTAGTCTACTCGACTTTGAAACAGAGAAATCGGTAGTTATGGAGGTGAAAAATGTATTTCACAGACGAAAAAGACTATATTATGCGAATGATAAAAGAAATGGTAAGAGTATTATTTTCTTTAATGTTTGGGAAAAAGTATGTTTCTGTTGAACTTGAAAAAGAAAATAAATATGAAGTATCAGGGAAAAATTTGAAAGATTTTCTTGATATGATTGATTCTGGGAAAATTAACGAAGCAGAGAATATACTTTTAGATAGCATTGATTATACAGACAGAAATGAGGTAATGGCAGCAGCTCTTTTCTACCAATATCTTAGTGAGAAGGATAGTGAGTTTTTGAAAAATAATAATTATACAAAAGAAGAAGTGATGTCTGGTTTTAAGCAATTACTTATGCAGTCAGGATATACTGATTTGCTATGTTTGGTCAAAGCTGAAGAGTAATGTAGAAAATTCAAAGAGATAAGAGTGATTGGCTGAAAGGAGAAATTGTATTATATGTTCTATATTGTTTTTGACTTTATGATGGCAGTGATTATGTTTTTGTTTGGAATGTGGTTTTATAAATCAGAAGGAAAAGCTGCTAAATTCTTGTCGGGTTATAATATGAAATCAGCGGATGAACGAAAGAAATACGATGAGAATGCTATGTGTAAGGCATATGGAAAAAGAATGATGTTTATGTCAGTTCCTTTTATTATTGGAATAATCATAGATATCCAATATCAAGGAATAGGCTGTTGGATCGCATGGGGGATATGGCTTATTATGTTTGTTTTGTTGCTTATTGATAGACATAAAAGAGAACGTTAAATTCAAGTTTGTAGAATTAAGAAAATTGGAATTTCGTGGGAGGTGTTATACAAATGAAACTGGCAGATTTATCAACTGGACCAGACTGGGTAGTATATGTTGGATTTATAATATTTGCTGTACTTTCCATAGTTTTGATTTCTGGACATGGAAGTTGGTTAATTTCCGGATATAATACAGCTTCAAAAGAAGAAAAGGCAAAATATAATGAAAAAAAACTATGCAGAACAATGGGAATTGGAATGTCTGTTATAGCAATTCTTCTATTAATTATGGGAGTGTTTGAAAATATTTTACCGGCATTTTTTGTGTATATTGCATTGGGTATTATTTTAGCTGATGTTGTGATAATTATTGTCTTGGGAAATACAATATGTAGAAGGTAACAAATTTCGACTTGTGGACTTTAACAACTCGAAATTTTCAAAGGGACTAACGAATAAATGAACAAAGAACATAATAATGAAAATAAAAATGACGAAGAAGATACTTTAACATTAGCCAAACTTTTTAGTAATTGGTATGTAGGTGCTGTTGTAGGATTTGCACTAGGTACTTTAAAGGGTGATTTAACAACAGCGAGTATAGGTTTGGTTATTGGAGCTACTGTAAGTTGGATATTTAAGAAGTGTTTAATGAGCAAAAAATGAGTTTGTTTGTTAACTTCCGGTTGACCAAGAAAAATAAGGAGGATTCATTATGAGTGAGAAAACAGAGATTACTTTCATGCAAACAAGATTAATCCGGCTTGCTTCAGAAGAGTGGCATTTACCTGTTGAACAGATTATCCACTTGTTTAAAGAAGCTGATGTTCTTGGATATATAGAAAAATGTTATGGAATTTTTCATTGTGAAGGCGATGAAGCTGTGCTTGAAGATATTACTGAATTTTTGCAAGGAAAGGGGATAGAGATTAGTGCTTGAGTTAAAAGATGGATTTGTTCTCTATCATGGAAGCTATTGTGAGGTAAAAGAGCCAGATCTTGCCAAATGTGCAAAGAGAAAAGATTTTGGGCAGGGATTTTATTTAACTACATCCAAGGAGCAGGCAGAAAGTTTTCTGAGAACCTCAATAGCCAAAGCAATCGCAACCGGAACAATTGAAGAGGGACAGAAGTTCGGATATATTTCGACTTTTGAATTCAACCTTTCAGGAAATCTTGAAACGCATATTTATGAAAATGCAGATGTAGACTGGTTACATTGCATTGCAGCTCATCGAAAGAAAAAAATGTTTATCGAAGTTGAACGTGAAATGGCAAGGTATGATATCATTGTAGGAAAGATTGCGGATGATGCAACAAACGCTACCCTTACTGCTTACCTTGCCGGGGCTTTCGGGACAGCAGGCGATAAGGAGGCAGACGATTTCTGCATCAGACAGTTATTGCCCAATAAACTAAAAGATCAATATTGCTTCAAAACAGAAGCCGCCATTAAGTGTCTGAAATTTGTGAAAGGTGAGAAGATATGGCTGAAGTAACAATTCCAAAGGAAAAAATGAATTATACAATAGACCTTCTTATCACTATGGTGACAGATGAGATTGCAGAAGAAACGGGAAAGGACAGAAAAGAGATATTGACAGATTTTCTATGTTCAAAGACAGGAAAAGCACTGTATGATGAGAAAACAAAGCTGTGGTGCAATGGTCCGGCATATATAGCTGAATTGTATAGGGAAGAGTTAAAGAAATCCGGATATCAGATTTGAGATGAATGCATATCCAGATGGTGTTAAAAACTTCCGCTATTATATCGTTGTGACAACTAAATATTTCAAAAACGCTGAGGTCAGCATTTCCTAATCATAGGACAACGACCTCAGTTTTTTTATACCTAGGAATCGGCATTCATGAATCAGCCGGTTCTTTTTGTTTACAGAAAAATGAAGGAGAACGACAAAGTGAGCAGAGCAAAAAATCCGAAATATGAATCCATGTCACTGGAAGAATTGAAGGCAAATATGGAAAAGAGCACACAGGAACTGGAGGTTGCAATCCACAACAAAAACCTTCTGGAGCAGAGAAAAAAGTTAGTGGAACGCAGGGAACGCTCCCACCGGCTGATTGTCAAAGGTGCAGAGTTTGAGAAAGCGTTTCCGTTGTCCAGAGATCTGGAGCAGGAAGATGTTCAGAATATAATGAACCAGCTGCAGAACAGCAGTTACAACAAGAGTATTGTGCGGCAGACTTATATCTCAGCGTCACAAAAAGACCGACAACAGATTGCAGAAGCGGTTAAAAAAACAGAGAAGGGAGATGACAGTTAATGGCATTGTATCATTTTTCAGTAAGACATGTATCCAGAGGGAAAGGGCAGATGGTGGTTGCCTCCGCAGCCTATATTTCCGGGCAGAGGATTTATGACGGTTATTACAATAAGATACATGACTATACAAGCAAGTCGGGCGTGGTATTTACAGAAATTCTGACACCGGAGTATGTGCCGGAGCGTATGACAGACAGGGAAACACTCTGGAACGAGGTGGAGCATGTAGAAAGGAACAACAAGGCGCAGCTTGCCTATTCGTTTGACATTGCCCTGCAGAATGAACTGACACTTGAGGAAAATATAAGACTGGCGAAAGAATTCTGCCAGGAGCAGTTTGTGGTATGTGGCATGATCGTGGATCTGGCAGTCCATGAGGGAAAATCGGATAATGAAGAAGAGCCGGATAATCCACATTTCCATGTGCTTGCCCCAATCCGTCCTTTTACAGAGGAAGGAATCTGGGGCAATAAACAGAGACGGGAATATATTCTTGATGAGGATGGAAACCGGGTGAAGGACGCGAAAGGAAAAGATATGTTCAATGCTGTTTCTACTACCGGTTGGAATGATCCCGAACTTTTAAAAGAATGGCGGCGGGCATGGACAGAGAAAGTAAATGGGAAATTCCAGGAGTGCCACATGGCAGCCAGAATCGACCACCGTTCCTACAAAGAACAGGGGATTGACCTGATCCCGACCATCCATGAGGGATATGAAGTCCGGGCAATGGAGAAAAAGGGAATCAAAACGGTAATCGGAGAACTGAACCGGGCAATCCGGCAGTTCAACCAGATGTTTATTTCTCTAAAAGAGTCTATTCAGTGGATGAAGACAGCTTATGAGGAAATGAAAGCAGAGCTAGATCGCAGACAGAACCCTACACTTCTGGAGAGTTTGCAGGATTATTATGATAAAAAGACACAGGGTAGACCGCCGTTACCAAATTTCTATGCGGAGATGAAACGGAGAGGGAAGAATCTCTCCAATTTACAGGAGTTTTCAAAATCCATCAATTATCTTCAGACCCATCAGATAGAGACGATGGATGACTTGCAGGAACGGATTGAGGAACTTAATGGTGTTGTTTCTGTCAGCAAAAAAGAAATTTCCGAAAAGCGAAAACAGTTAAAGGAACTGGAGAATCTGGAAAAGATGGCAGAGGTGATTAAAACAAACCAGCCATTGATTGATGAGTATAATCGTTTCTATTTTCAGAAAAGACGGGAGAAATATTATCAGCAGCATAAAAAAGAAATCAATTATTACCGCAAATGTGAACGGGAACTAAAACAGCATCTGGATCAAAATGGAAAGGTGCCTACTGCCAGATGGAAACGAGAGAAAGAAGAACTCCAGGCGGTGATCGAAGAGCTGAAAGCAGACAATCAGCCGTATCAGGAAGAACTTGCGTTTGTAAAAAAGGTACAGAGCTGTGCAGACATTGCCAGACGTGACCGGGAAATGGCAGAAGCAGATACTTCCGGGCGTTCAGAAGAAAAAAGGGAGAAGCAGGTGAAATTCCCGGTATTTTATGGAGTTCAGACGGAAGATATTCTTGAAGAAAATGGAAAAGCAGAGCAACAGCCGGTGAAGCAGTCGGAGCAGAAGACAGAAAAGAAGACTTCTCTTCTGAGAAAACTGGATGAAAAGAAGAAAGAGTGTGCAGAGCGTGATGCAAAACAACAGGCAGTGAAGAAAAAACGGAACCATGAGATGAGTTTATAACAGTCTGTCAGCAGGACAGATGGGAAAGGATGAGGAAAATGCAGTATACAGAAGAACAGATTACAAGAGCCAACCAGACCAATCTTGTTTCTTTTCTGAACGCACAGGGGGAACAGTTGGTGAAAAGTGGCAGGGAATATCGTTGGAAAAAGCATGACAGTGTAACGGTATCCGGTAACCGGTGGTATCGTCACAGTCAGGGCAGGGGCGGCTATCCGGTGGATTTTGTGATGGAATTTTACAACGCTACATTTTCGGAAGCAGTTAAAAAGTTAATCGGGGAGGAAGGCGAAGGCAGGAACAGTACCTGCCCCGCCCCGTCCCCTGACTTCCGGTTACCAGAGAAAGAGGAAAATAATGAGAAAATCATCAGATATCTGACAGAAAACAGAGGGATTGAAAAGAATCTGGTGGAGGAATGGATCAGCAGTGGGGATATTTATGAAGAAAAGAAGCACCATAATGTGGTGTTTGTTGGCAGGGATGCAGACGGTATTCCCAGATATGCCCATTGCAGGGGAACAAGTGAAATAAAATACAGGGGAGATGTGGCTGGATCTGATAAATCTTGCGGATTCTGTCACAGAGGGACGGATAATCAGTTGTTTGTGTTTGAAGCAGCCATTGATCTGCTTTCTTTTATCCAACTATTTCCCAAAGACTGGAAAAAGCGGAGCTACCTGAGTCTGGGTGGCATTTCCGGTGTGGCACTGAGGGCTTTTCTTTCTGAACGCCCTCAGATTACTTCTGTATTCCTGTGCCTGGATAATGACCAGGCAGGGAATGAAGCCTGTGAGAAACTGGCAGAAAAAATCCCGGACGGATACAGTGTCATCCGTCTGAAACCGTCCCGAAAGGACTGGAATGAAATCCTTTGCGATAAAAATGCAGACAGGAAGAAAGCAATCATTGAAACAGTTACAATGAAAGCACCGGAGAAGGAAGAATTGGTGCCAATGCTGTGTTATGAAGACATTGAGCAGACCAGCGTAGAATGGCTGTGGTTTCCCTATTTGCCATTTGGAAAACTGACGATTATCCAGGGCAATCCGGGAGAGGGAAAAACTTATTTTGCCATGATGCTGACCGCAGCCTGCACGAACCGGAAGACTTTCCCGAATATGGAAGAAATTGAACCTTTCAATGTGATCTATCAGACCGCCGAAGATGGCATGGGAGATACGATCAAGCCGAGACTGGTAGAAGCAGGTGCCGACCTGAGCCGGGTGATGGTCATTGATGATGCAGAGGAAGCACTGACATTATCCGATGACCGTATTGAAAAGGCTATCCGTCAGAATCAGGTCAGACTTTTAATCATTGATCCGGTACAGGCTTTTATCGGTGCAGATGTGGATATGAACCGGGCAAATGAAGTCCGTCCGGTATTCCGGAAACTAGGGGTGATCGCAGAGCAGACAGGCTGTGCGATTGTGCTGATCGGACATCTGAACAAATCTTCCGGGACACAGAGCACCTACCGGGGACTTGGCTCCATTGACATCATGGCGGCAGTGAGGAGCCTGATCTTTATCGGAAAAGTAAAAAAAGACCCGACCACAAGGGTTCTGCTCCATGAGAAAAGTTCCCTTGCACCTCCGGGTGAGACGATGGCATTTAAACTTGGAGATGAAGAAGGCTTCCGATGGGTGGGAGCTTATGAGATTTCTGCCGATGAATTGTTAGATGGGAAAGAAGGAAAGCCGACAGAGACAAAACTACAAAGAGGGGCAAAGCTGATTCAGGAGCTTTTGACAGACGGAAACACGATCACCATCCGGGAAGTGGATGCAAAAGCAAAGGCACAGGGGATTTCCCAGAGAACCATGCGTGAAGTAAGAAGCCGGATGAAAGAAAAACTGGATTATCAGATGAATGAAAAGCAGGAAAATACTATTCGATTAAAAAAATAAAAGAGAATGGGTGACGGCAGGATTTTGGAGTAAACGGCAGTCTTTATAGATACCCTATCTGCCGCCTGCCGTTTGCCAGTGCAAGGCAATCGAACGAAAACAGTAGGTATCCATACGAAAATAAAAAAATGAAACCAACAGTCTGGGCAGTTAATCTGTAAAAATGGATTAGCTGCTCTTTTTTTGCAAAAAATGGAGGGTTTACAATGGCAGCGAAGAAGAAAATCATCAATATCAAAGTATATTTTGACGGTGATCAGGACGCAAAAGAAGTATTTGCCGAGGTGATTGCACAGAAAATACGTGACACGAAAACAAAAGATAAACTTGCAATAATGAAAGATAAGCAGTATAATGATTATGAGTTCAGTAATCTGAAATCTGCGTAGGATGTGCAACGTAACGGAGGTATCAGATGAACAACAGATATATGAGTAACAATATAGACAGAAATGCAACATGGAGAGTTGGCGTATACTGCCGACTTTCCAAAGATGACGAACTGACCGGAGAGAGTGCCAGCATCTCCAACCAAAGGGACATTCTGGTGAATTACTGTCAGTCACAGGGCTGGCAGGTGGTGGATGTGTTTCAAGACGATGGTTATACAGGATTGAATACAGACCGACCGGACTTGCAGAGACTTCTCAAAGCCTGTGAAAAAGGACTGGTGAATCTTGTGATTACCAAAGACCAGAGCCGACTGGGACGAAATCATGTACAGACAGGATTTCTGATGGAGGAGTTTTTCCCCAAGCATGGAGTAAGGTATATCGCATTATACGACAATGTGGATACCTTTGACGGGGACAATGAGATTGCTCCGTTTAAGAACGTGCTGAATGAGATGTATTCCAGGGATATTTCCAAGAAAGTTCATGCTTCCTACCACCTGCAGGCAACCAAGGGGAAGTTTACAGGCGTTGTTCCACCATTGGGATATCAGAAAGACCCGGAGGAAAAGGGACATCTTCTGATTGATGAGGAGACAGCACCGATTGTCCGGAAAATTTTTCAATGGGCGGTGGATGGTCATGGGATCAACTTCATATCCAGAGAACTGGAACGCCAGCAGATTCCATGCCCTACCTGGTGGCACAGGAAACGGGGACTTCGCACTTACTACACCAAATGGGAAAAGAAAGATCCGGAGAATGGGAAATTTGTCTGGGATGAATCTTATCTCAAGTCCCTGCTGATGAATCCGGTGTACTGTGGTGACATGGCTTCCCAGAAACGGTACTACCGTTTTAAGATTGGCAATCAGGGAGATAAAGCACCGGAGGATTGGATTACAGTCAGAAATACCCATGAAGCAATCATTCCGCAGGATGTATTTGATCTGGTACAGGCGAAGATGACAGGCAGGAAACGTCAGACAGAACAGGGAGAATACAGCATGTTTGCCGGATTGCTCCGCTGTGCAGAGTGTGGCGGTGCATTGACATTAAAGAAGACGCATACCAAAGATCAGCATGAAGTTTATACCTGTTCCACCTATATCCATAAGGGAAAAGCACACTGCACTCAACACCGGGTGGACGCTGATGATCTGTATGATGCAGTCCTTATCAGAATCCAGGAATGTGCAAAAGCAGTCACCGGAGATGGAACAGAACTGGAAAACCGGGTGAAGGAGTTATGCGAAGAAGATACACAGGGACACAGAGACAGTCTGGAGAAGCTGGTATCAAAACAGAAAGACCGCCTGGAGACATTAGACCGGTTGATTGCAAAACTGTATGATGATCTAATTAATGACAAGATTACAGAATCTGTTTTTGATAAGATGTTGGAGAAGACACAGAAAGAGCAGACAGACATCAAAAAGGAACTTTCCCAGAACCAGAGTGTGCTGAATACAGAAGAAAAACTGGATGCACAGTCCCAGCAGTGGAACGAGGATATCAGCGAGTATGTGGACATTAAAGAACTGGATGCCAATCTTTTGAACCGGCTGATCAGTAAAATCGTTATCTCAGAACCACAGGAGAAAGACGGAACAGAGAATTACCGCCGAACTCCTGAAACGGTCACAATGGAAATTCATTTCAATTTAAAACCAATACCGGAGCTTGGAACCATCGAAAGAGGTTCCGGCTCCCATAAATAAGAAAATCTATCAAAATTTAATCTATTTTAATCTTTTCAAGGCTTATTTCGAGCCAATATTTTCTCATAAAAGACATAAAACAGTTGATGGCGGGCGGTGGCATCGTACTGATTGGAATAAACCTGATTCCACAGCTTGCAACTTTGTTTGGATAAATAAATGGGTGGAATAACCGAAAAAATAACAGAGTTCATAAAGGATCTGCTAACAGGCTGGATCACATCAAACCTGGATACCATGTTTACCGATGTAAATACCAAAGTAGAAACGATTGCTGCGGAGGTTGGGAAAACACCCCAAAATTGGAACAGTGGCATTTTTTCCATGATAAAAAATCTGTCGGATAATGTCATTGTCCCCATTGCGGGGATGATTATTACATTTGTACTGTGTTATGAGCTGATTTCCATGATTATGGAAAAAAACAATATGCACGATACGGATACGTTTATGTTTTTCAAATACATTTTCAAGATGTGGGTAGCGGTATATCTTGTTACTCATACTTTTGATATTGCGATGGCAATTTTTGATGTAGCGAATCATGTGGTATCCAATGCTGGCGGTATGATAACCGGTTCCGCATCTATTGATGTTACAGAAGCATTGAAAACGCTTCTTGAAACGCAGATTGAAGATATGGAAATCGGAGAATTACTGGGGCTTGGTCTGGAAACGATGCTGGTCAGTTTATGTCTAAAAATCATATCAGTCCTGATTACCGTCATTTTATATGGACGAATGATAGAAATATATCTTTATGTCTCTGTGGCACCTATTCCGTTTTCAACATTTACGAACAGGGAATGGGGAAGTATTGGAAATAATTACGTGAAGGCATTATTAGCGTTGGGATTCCAGGGATTTTTTATGATGGTATGTGTTGCGATTTATGCGGTTCTGGTAAATGCCATTACAGTTGCGGATAATCTTCATACAGCTATCTGGTCAGTTGCAGCATATACAGTTATTTTATGTTTCAGTCTGTTTAAGACCAGTTCCCTGGCAAAATCAATCTTCAATGCACATTAGGAGGAAACAAGAATATGGCATATGTTCCAGTGCCGAAAGATTTTTCAAAAATAAAGACAAAATTAGCACTGAATTTAACTAAAAGACAAATTATATGTTTTTCTCTGGCAGGAATTTGTGGTGTTCCGGTCTATTTGCTGACAAAAGCAGGACTGGGAACAGATGTGGCAGCAACGCTTATGATCATAGTGATGCTGCCATTTTTCTTTTTTGCAATGTATGAAAAGGATGGATTTCCAGCAGAGAAAATATTGCTTCACATTATCCGGCAGAAATTTTTAAGACCTGGAATCAGGGTCTATCGTTCCCAAAACTTATATGACCGGATTATAGAGTACGATAAATTAGAGAAAGAGGGTGCATGGCTTGAGAAAAAGGCAAAAGAAGCTAGGGAAGCGAGAAATCCGTTCCATTTCCTTAAAAAAGCAGACCGAAAAAAATAAGAAACAGAAAACCGGACTTACGAAAGAAGAAAAAAAGCGTCTGAAAGAACTTCGGATGATAAAAGCGGAGAATCAGAAGAAGAGGAAGCCTTTTATAGCGCAGGATACGATTCCATATAAGGAAATATATAAGGATGGTATCTGCAGGACAGATGATAACTATTATTCAAAGATGGTGCAGTTCTACGATATAAATTACCAGTTAGCGCAGAATGATGATAAAGCGGCTATTTTTGAGAACTATTGTGAGTTCCTGAATTCATTTGACAGCTCTGTTGAGGTACAAATTACATTTCTTAATCAACAGGTGAATTTTGATGAGTATGCAAAAAATATTGATATTCCAGAGCAGGATGACTGTTTCAATGATATTCGGAAAGAATATTCGGATATGTTGAAAATGCAGCTTTCCAAAGGAAATAATGGGCTTGTAAAAACAAAATATATTACATTTTCCATTAAGGCGGATAATCTGCGAAATGCAAAATCCAGGCTGGAGAGAATTGAAGCCAGTGTATTGAATAATTTTAAGGTGATGGGAGCCATGGCAGAGCCTTTAAATGGGGTAGAACGTCTGAAAATTCTGCATGATGTGATGAATATGGACACAAAAGAATCTTTCCATTTCCATTATGGGATGGTTGCAAAAACAGGTCTGCAGACAAAAGACTTTATTGCACCTACCGGATTTGATTTTCGCAATGACAGCTATTTTCGGATGGGACAGACTTTTGGATGCGTGTCATATTTACAGATTACATCACCAGAACTTACGGATAAACTGCTGGCAGATCTGCTGGATCTGGAAGAGAATCTTATCATCAATATGCACCTGCGTCCAATTGATCCCAAGGCAGCTATTAAAAGCCTGAAAAGTACGCTGTCAAATATTCAGAAAATGAAAATTGAAGAACAGAAGAAAGCGGTCAGAAGCGGATATGATATGGATATTATTCCAACGGACATTTCTACATACGGAGAGGATGTGGAGGGATTGCTCAATGAAATCCAGTCCAGGAATGAGAAACTTTTTGAACTTACTTTTTTGCTGATGAATACAGCGGACAATAAGAGAAAACTGGACAATATTGTGTATCAGACTGCAGGAATCGCCCAGAAATATAATTGCAATATACGGAGACTTCAATATCAGCAGGAACAGGGACTTGTGGCATCACTACCACTGGGAATGAACCAGACTGGAATACAGAGAATTATGACTACGACTTCTACAGCAATCTTTGTTCCGTTTACCACACAGGAACTTTTCCAAGGCGGTGAAGCTCTTTACTATGGCTTAAATGCACTGTCAAACAATCTCATTATGGTGGATCGGAAACGATTGAAAACACCTAACGGCCTGATTTTGGGTACTCCTGGTTCCGGTAAGAGTTTTGCAACGAAAAGAGAAATTCTCAATGTTTTCCTGATTACAGACGATGACATTATTATCTGTGACCCGGAGGGAGAATATTTTCCGCTGGTAAATGCCTTAAATGGTGAAGTTATTAAAATCAGTGCAAAAAGTAATGATTACATCAATCCTATGGAAGTGAACCTGGATGTTATTTATCATCCGGAGAAATACAGGATTAATGGCGATGTGGAGGATATTGATACCATTATTGCTGATAAAGCAGAGTTTATCACATCTTTCTGCGAGGTCATTATGAAGAAACCTCAAAATGCAGAATTAAATGGTGATGAGGTTTCCATGATTGACCTGTGTGTAAAAGACATTTATAAAAAATATCTTTACAATGATCCAAAACCGGAAAATATGCCGACTTTGCAGGATTTCTATGAACGTCTGAACTTTTATGCACCAGATAAACCAGCAGCACAGAACATTGCCAACAGTCTGCAGTTGTATGTAACAGGATCGCAGAATGTATTTAACCATCGAAGTAATGTCGATACGCAGAACAGAGTGGTATGCTTTGATATCCGGGAACTTGGAACCACACTACGAAAAGCAGGGATGTTGATTGTCCAGCATATGGTTTGGACAAGAGTATCACAGAACCGCAGTCGCAGGAAATCAACCCGTTATTATGTGGATGAATTTCACCTTTTGCTGAACCAGCCACAGACTGCTAATTATTCTATTGAAATGTGGAAGAGATTTCGTAAGTGGGGTGGAATCATTACAGGAATCAGTCAGAATGTAACAGATTTTCTTGGCTCTCTGGCAGTAGAAAGTATTGTGGGAAACAGTGATTTTATCCTGATGTTAAATCAGCACAGCGGGGATCAGAAGATCCTTGCGGAGAAATTGAATATTTCCAAGCATCAGATTTCTTTTGTAAATAACAGTAATGCAGGAGAAGGGCTGCTTTTTTACGGAAATGTAATCATACCTTTTGCTGACAGATATCCGCAGGATACCAGAACCTATGCTTTGATGAGTACTAAACCGGATGAGATTCAGACTTAACGGACAAAAAAGCAGAGGTGAGGTACATTGGGAAAACAAAAATATACGGCGAAAGAGAAGAAAGTCAGCCGTATGACCAGAAATGGTCTGGTTGAGGAAAATCTTGCAACAAAGGAGACCAGAAAAGTTACAAACAGCGATCAGGAGTTGCCTTATAAACAGAAGGATGTAGAACAGGCATTTATTACTTCTGAAAAGAAGAAAAACTCTCATAAAAAAGCTGAAAAGAAACAATTTTCCGAAAAAGTTCAGGAGGGAAATCCTGCCAAAAAAGAAGAGGCTGCAAACAGTCCTCCGGGAAAACGAAAAACACAGGGACGGTACAGATACCGGGACAAGCCTGCAGGTGTATCTGTGGATTCAGCGGTAGAAATACGTGAGCGCAAAGAAAAACACAGGAGCCAGTATCAGCGACAGAAAAAGAAACAGCAGAGACTGCAGTTTGGAAAACTGGAGACAGATGGAAGTCTGAAGAAAGAAAAGAAAACTTCGGCTGAAACAGATGGAGGACATTTTCAGGCAGAGAAGAATGATGTTTCTACAAACCGAAAAAAAGGAAAGCAGAAATATAGCCGAAAAACAATAAAAACTTATCAGGAAGTGGATAAGGCTGCAAGAAAACAGGAAGCTGAGAGGCAGAACAAAATTCCGAAAGATTCTGTTTATACCAAGAAAACAAATGAGGAACAGAAAGCAAAGGTAAAGTACCATTTATATTTCGACAAAAAAACAGGGAAAACGGATGGTAAAAAGAAAACATTGTCTTCTGTTCCAAAGAAAGCATTAAAAAATGCAGTATATCAGAAAGCAGGCGAAGACGAAGAGGAAAACAGTGCTGTAGATGCAGCACATAAGCTGGTGCGTTCAGGTGAGTGGATATTACAGGAACATAGCAGTAGAAATATCCGGAAGAACCGCAGTCAGATACATAAAGAAAACCGTTTAGAGAAAAGAGCCTGGAAGAGTGCATCCAGGTATCAATATCAGAAATATCTGGAAGAACATCCAGAGATGCAGAAAAAGCTGATCAGAAAATTAATACAGAAGCAGAGGATTAAGCGAGAGTATCAGATGGCATACCGGGCTGGGAAGATTGCAAAAGAAACAAAAGACACCTCAATCCGGTCAGTAAATCTTGCTACTAAAATTGCAAGAAAGGCACAGGAAGTATTTGTAAGAAATGTAACTACTCTGATCTCAATGGGGTTGTTATTGATTTTGCTTCTTTCCGTAATGACAGGATTTGCTTCCTGTTCGGCTATGTTTTCTAATGGAATTTCTACGGTAATCGCTTCCAGTTACATTGCGGATCCGGACGAAATTGAAAAAGCAGAGTTGTATTATACGCAGTTGGAAGCCAGTCTTCAACAGAAAATAAACCAGATGGAAGCCCGGTATCCAGGAAAAGATGAATACAGATATAACATTGGTGAAATCGGCCATGATCCTCATACATTGATCAGTTATCTGACTGCCAGTTATGGGGATTTTAAGTTTGATGAGATAAAAGGAGAACTGGAAACAATTTTTTCTTTACAGTACGGAATCACCGTAGAGGAAAAAAGTGAAACCCGGCAGGAAACATCTACAATACAGGTAGGGCAGTCATTGGGAAATGTTGTGACCAGTGGATACTGTAATTGTCCCATCTGCTGTGGCGTGTGGAGTGGAGGACCTACTGCTTCAGGGGCAATGCCACAGGCTAATCATACGCTTGCGGTTGATGCTGTAAACCCATTTCTTCCAATGGGGACGAAAGTAGTGATGAATGGGATTGAGTACACCGTAGAAGATACTGGAAACTTTGCCCAGTATGGTGTCCAGTTTGATGTTTATTATGATAATCACGCAGTAGCTGAGGCACATGGTCATCAGACCTGGGAATGTTTTCTGGCAGAGGGCAATCAGAACTCTGTGGAAGTTACCCGTACAGTAACTGCAGATGTACTGAATGTTTCTGTTCAGGCAAAACCGCTTAGAAGTGTTATTCTGTCCAGAATGGAAGAGGATGAGCAGGAAATTTATGAAGAGGTCTATTCCAACAGAGGAAATTTACAGACATATAAAACTCCGGTTGAGTTAAACTGGTATGCCTATATCAGTACCTATTATGGGTATTCTGTAAACAATGGAACCGGGCAGACACAACTTCACAGAGGTGTGACGATTAATGTACGACAGGGAACAGAAGTGAAGTCAGCGATGAATGGTTTTGTTGTAGATGTAGGATATAGCGGAACTTTTGGAAATTATGTAGTTACGCAGGATAAAAAAGGTGTGCAGATTAAATACGCTTATCTGCAGAGCATTTCGGTAGCAAATGGTCAGGAAGTAACAACAGATACTGTAATTGGTACAACGGGAAGTACAGGAAGTGCAACCGGAAGCCAGTTATATTTGGAACTGGTCAAAGATGGGGAATATTATAATCCTGTTTTTTATATCAGTACCGGAGATAGCGGGCTGTATGGTGGAGGCGGCAGTTATGATGATGAGACTGTGCGGAGATTATTTGCGGAAGCAGACAAATATCTTGGTATGCCGTATGTATGGGGCGGTTCCAGCCCGGAGACTTCTTTTGACTGTTCTGGTTTTGTAAGCTATGTGTTTACCAATTCGGGTGTCTGCAATATGGGAAGACTTACTGCACAGGGAATTTATGACATTTGTATGCCTGTATCACCAGAAGAAGCAAGGCCAGGAGATATTATCTTTTTCACTGGGACGTATGATGCGGGAGAGCCGGTTACCCACGTAGGAATTTATGCCGGAGATGGACAGATGATCCATTGTGGAAATCCAATTCAGTATACGTCCATTAATTCTGCATACTGGCAGTCTCATTTCTATGCTTTTGGCAGGCCATAAGGAGGGGCGTATTTGAACATTGAACGAATAAAAGAAGAACTTGCAAGAACCTACGTTAAGATTGAAAAGCTACAGAAAAAAGCAAGGGATCTGGAAGAACAGAAGAAACAGGCAGAGGATATGGAGTATCTGAAAATTATCCGAAGCAATGGAGTTTCCGCAGAGGAACTTCAGTTGATGATTGATATCAGTAAGGAGGAACAAAAAAAGATATTGGAAACCAGAGAAAAGGAGCAGACAGAAAATGAAGAAATTTCATAAAAGAGCAGCTGTATTTTTAACCGCAGCTACGTTAGCAGGACTTCCGGCAGGAGCTTTCTTTTATAGTTCGCCCGGAAGTCTGACTGTATGGGCAGATAATGTAGAAGTGGAATCATCAGAAGAAAGCAGCCCGGAAGATGTTGATTTTTCAGATGAATCAGAAGCTGAAATTCTTGCAGATCCAGTGGAACAGGCACAGGAAGATGCAGGAAATGATGTGACGGAAACACCGGAAGTAGGGATTACCTTTACAGAACCCGAAGGCTGGCAGACAGATACGGCAACCGTAAAAATTCAAGTGGAAGATACAAAGAATACAGGTGCTTTTTCTATTGCAAAAGTAGAAGCAAGACTTTCAGAAAATGGAGGATGGTCAGACATAACCGGAAATATGGAAGTATCCATCTCTTCTAATTGTAGTATTTATGTGAGAGTTACCGATCAGAATGGAAATACTTATGAGCAGAATCGTTACATAGAGTGTTTTGATAAAACCAAACCAACTATTATTGCGGCTGCGAAGAATGGGATACTGATCGTGCAGGGAGTTGATGCGGAATCGGGAATTGCTGCTTTGTATGTCAATGGAAATGAATTCACAGAACTGACGAATAATACATTAAATGTCCGTTTGCAAAAAGCGGATACTTCCTATGAATACTTTACCCTGCAGGCAAAAGACAAAGCAGGAAATATGTCAGAGATCTATAAAGTAGGAAACCCTTATTATGAAAATCCAGATGCAGTAAAAGAAAATACAGAGGTTTCCGGAACGGAGCAAAATGCAGCTTCTTTGCCAGCCGATGGAACTGCAAGTAAGCCCACCAGTGCTACGGCAACCGTAACGGAACATCAGACAACGAATGAGACTGCTACTGCACCAACAGAACCAGAAAACACAGGAAATGAAACGGATACAGAAGCAGATACCGGACGGGTGCAGGGAGAAAGTTCTGCTTCCGGCATGACAACAGGAACAGTTCAGGACAAAGGGGGAAAGGAATTTTATACGATCAAGACAAAAAGTGATAAGGTTTTTTATCTGATCGTAGATAAGGATAAAACGGATGAAAATGTTTATCTTCTTACAGAGGTAGGCGAAAATGATCTGTTGAACTTTACGGATACCAACATGGTCACAATTCCACAGAACCAGGCTATTGCAGAATCCGCACTGCCACTTGAAACAGAGAAGATCACAGAGACACCGGAACCAGAAGTTACGATCATACCGGAAGAAAAGGAAGAACCTGAGAAGAAAAGCAATAATTCCGGCACGATTTTATTAATGCTGCTGGTTCTGGCAGGAGTTTGTGGTGCTTACTATTATTGGAAATTTATGAAAGGAAGAAATACTTCTTTTGATTATGAAGAGGACGAGGACGACGATGAGGAGGAAGATACAATTCGTGAGGATGATGAAGAATTAGAAGAATATGAAATGGAAGGTGAAGTAGAAGACGAAGAATCAGAGGAATAACTTTGTTTCACTTAATTACAGCGACAGGTGCAGAAAGGAGATTGAAAATTGCAGCTTGTAATTGCGGAAAAACCCAGCGTAGCCAGAAGCATTGCGAAGGTGCTTCATGCCACAAACGTAAAAGATGGCTACCTGGAAGGAAAAGAATATCTGGTTTCCTGGTGTATTGGGCATTTGATTGAACTGGCTAGTGCGGATCAGTACCGGGATGACTGGAAAGCATGGAAATATGAAACACTTCCCATGATTCCGGAGAATTGGAAATATCAGATTAAAGAAAGTACCAAAGGGCAGTTTCGGGTTTTAAAGGAACTGCTTCACAGAGCAGATATCACAGAAGTTATATGTGCAACAGATGCAGGAAGAGAAGGGGAGTTGATTTTCCGTCTGGTATATAACCAGGCAGAATGTAAACTTCCCTTTAAAAGACTGTGGATTTCTTCCATGGAGGAAAAAGCAATTCTGGAAGGATTTCAGCAGCTGAAAGATGGACATGAATATGATGATCTTTATTATTCTGCAGTGGCGCGAAGTGAAGCAGACTGGCTGGTAGGAATTAATGCCACCAGACTGTTTACGGTACTGTATCACCATCGGTTGATTGTAGGTCGGGTGCAGACACCTACACTTGCAATGCTGGTGGAACGGGAAAAGAGCATCGAGAACTTCCAGAAAGAGAAGTATTATCTGGTTCATCTTCTGATGGATGGATTGGATGCTGTAAGCAGCCGGATAAAAGAGAAAAGTGCTGCCGTTCAGATGATGGAGGATATGAAGGATGAAACTGCACAGATTCTTTCAGTAAAGAAAGAGAAGAAAAAGGTACAGCCGCCGAAATTATATGATCTGACCACATTACAGAGGGAAGCAAATCGTCTTCTTGGATTTACGGCACAGCAAACCTTGGACTATACCCAAAGCCTTTATGAGAAGAAACTGGTGACGTATCCAAGGACGGATAGCCAATATCTTACAGATGATATGGAAGAAAATGCTCTTCTGGTTGTCGGGGCAGTAAATAGTATGTTTCCTGAAATGTCAATAAAGGGTTCAGAACCAGATATAAAGAGACTTTTGAACAGTAAAAAGGTATCAGATCATCATGCAATTATACCAACGGTAGAAATTACAAACATGGATTTAAAAGCACTTCCGGGTGGAGAAAAGGAAATTCTCATGCTGATTGCATCAAAGTTATTATGTGCATCGGAACAGGAATACATATATGAGAGTATTAAGACTGAAATTTCCTGTCATGGAGAACTGTTTACTGCATCTGGAAAGAATGTTCTCCAATATGGATGGAAAGAAGTGGAAGAACGGTTCTTTAAATCATATGGGAAAAATGCAGAAAAGCCAGAAGAGGAGGAAAGTGATTTTCCAGATATAAAAATAGGACAGGTATTTGAATGTGTTGTTGTAAAATTTAGTGAACATTTTACAGCACCGCCGAAACATTATACGGAGGATACGCTCCTTAGTGCCATGGAACACGCTGGAAGCTCGGATACGATAGAAGACGCAGAGAGAAAAGGGCTTGGAACTCCGGCTACCAGGGCAGCGATTATTGAAAAACTGATTGAGAAAGGCTTTATTGAGCGTAAAAAGAAGCAGATATTACCTACAGCAGATGGAAGAAATCTGATCAGGATTCTTCCGGAAATGATCAAATCACCAAAACTTACAGCAGAATGGGAAAATGATCTGACACTGATTTCCAGAGGCCAGAAAAATGTAGAAGAATTTCTCTTCGAAATTGAAAAAATGGTTACCAAATTGGTAAGTGATAATGGACAGCCAGTGGAAGAATACCAGAAACTATTTTCAGATGGTCGGAAAGAAATTGGAAAATGCCCAAGATGCGGCAATAAGGTTTATGTGGGAAAGAGAAATTATTATTGTTCAGGAAGTGATTGCAGTTTTACTTTATGGAAAAATAACCGATTTTTTGAGAGTCAGGGAAAAACACTTGATGAAGCAACTGTCAGGAAGCTGCTGAGTGAGAAGCAGGTGCATTTCAAAGATCTGGTATCAGAGAAAACAAAAAGGAAGTATGAAGCAACTATAAAGATGGAGGTTTCAGAAACCGGAAATCCAAAGTTTCAGTTGATTTTCCCGGAACGGAAGAAAGGAAAAAAGAATGAAGAATAAAAAAAATATGAGAAGATTTTTGTCGGGATTCTTGGCAATGCTTACAGTGTTATCTACAATTCTATCTCCAATACTGTCCTATGCGGCAGATGTAGTGCCAGTGCCAGAAGAGCCACCGTTATACGAAGAAGTAAAAAATGAACTTGATGCAGATGAGGTGGTAAAAGCAAAAGATCTGGAACTGGAAACAGGCAGTATTTTTGAAGTGGAGAAAGATTTTACCGGACTGGAAATACCAGATGAAAAAAAGGTGAAGATCACTTTCCATGAGGCAAAAAATGAGGAAAAGCAGGACTTTACAACAGATTACGAAGATACATACAAAGCTGTTTATTATGTAGAGCCAGTAAGTGGACACCCAATTTATCAGATCAATCGTAAGCTGATTGTAAAGGAAGCGGTGGTGCAGGTTGCTGAATCTGAGAATCAGGAATCTGTAAGCAACCAGGAAGATGAGAATGAAGCAGAAGGCGAGGAACCAGCCATAGGCACTGCAGAGAGTGAAGAACCTGTGCAGGATGAGGTAAATGTAGAAATTCCGTCAGAGGATGAAATCTGTGAAGAAGTAACTCCGACAGAAATTCCGGTTGAGGAAGAGCCAATAGACACATTAATCCCGGAAAACCCGTCTGAGGAAGTTTCAACAGAAGAACCAGCCATAGATAATCCGGATACAGACAGCACATTTGAAGAAATTGCAGATACAGATCCGGAAGAAATGCCAGAAGCGACAGACGATTCTTTTACAGACGGAACAGAGAAAACAGAAGATGCAGATGGAAATTATCAGGTAAATATTGTTCGTGGAGAGGAATTTCATATTGAGCTGAACCATGAAGATGGACAGTATCAGCCAGGAGAAACCGTTGTATTTTCCGGAGATATGCCGCAAGGCAGCTTAATTGCAGTAGGAACAACAAAAGTACAAGCAAATCAGACAGAGAATACAGAAGATTTATTATATTCAGAGGTGACTTATCACGAAGAATCGGATAAATTCAGTTTTGAAATGCCAGCAGATGACATTGATCTAAGTGTTTCCACGGATCAGGCAGAGAACGGTATCATGTTACTTGCAGCCGATACTCCATGGGATGATGCAACAAATATTGAAGCAAATAAATATTACTATTATTCAGATGGCCAGCTTCATCCGTTTGATACAGTTATGGGACAGGGTGGAAATGACAGCTACAAATATGTTCGTTACAAAGCAGGCGGAAAGACTTATACAGTAAATGCGTATTGTATGCAGCACTCCATGCAGTCACCTCCAAGTGGGACAACATATAAAAATATGGTTGAACTGGATGAAGGTGGAGATGATAAATATTTGAGAAAAGCCTTATTCTATGGATATGGCGGTCCAGGATGGGGACATACATTCAATGGATATAATGTAAAATCCATTATGGAAAAATATGGATGCAGTTCTGAGACAAGAGCCATGCAGCATTACCTGGTTGACTATTTATATGATGGCGAATCCGGATTTGGAGGTGCGCTTTCTACAACCGCTAAAAATATGCTGAAAGAGATTAAAGCAGCTCTTGCTAAAATGCCTGATCCGACAGCAATGAAACTTCTTCCAGGACTTTCCGTTAATGCAACGGGAAAGGAAACAGAAAGTTTTACCTGGAAGGCAAATGAAGCATTTACCATTACCATTCATCTGGAGAACGGAGTAAGCCTTGTTAATGAAACCACAGGAAAAACGGCATCTGGAAATGTCACTGTAAAGGGTGGAGAGAAATTCCATCTTGTAGCTACAACAGCCAATATGGGTAGCCTGAAAGGAAAGTATGCGATTACATCTAATTTCCCTTTGGATTTCCATGCAATGCTCTTAAAATTGGAGAGTTCACAGGACATTGGTTTTGGCTACTATACGGATTCCTCTGACCTGCAGATTACAGTTGACTGGCCGGAAGAAGCAGTTATTGAAATTACAAAGAAAGATGGAGATACTGGAAAAAATCTAGCTGGAGCCGTGTATGGGGTATATAGTGATAACGCCTGCACAAAGCTGATTGCTAAAATGCCGCCAACAGACAGCAATGGTTCTTCACGTGTAACTCTTACCAAGACACAGGATACTGTTTACTTAAAAGAGATTACAGCACCGGAAGGTTATGTTGTCCAGGCTTCTTCGTATGGAGTGAAATTAGTAGTTGGCAGTACAACCAAACAGACTGTAACGGACAAAGAGCAGAAAGGAAATCTGACCGTTTATAAAGAGGGAGAAGTTTTTGTAGGAGCTGTATCTGATGAAAATGGAACTTCATTCCAGTATGAGAAACGCCGTCAGAAAGGAGCCGTTTATAACGTATATGCTGCCGAGGATATTGTAACAGCAGGTGGAAAAAAAGTTTACAAAAAAGGCGCAGAAGTAGCGAAAAATCTGATCACAGGTGAGAACGGTTCTGTAACGGTAAAGAATCTTCCGCTTGGAAGCTATAATGTAACAGAAGCACAGGCCCCGGAAAATTTTTATAATGCAAAAGAAACAAAAAAAGTAACCATTTCTTATGCAGGGCAGACTGCAGAAGCGGCTTTCTCAGAGACTACCTTTACAAATGACCGTCAGAAAGCAGTGGTGCAGGTGATAAAGAAAGACAAAGATACTGAAAATACACTATCCGGAGGGCATTTTGCTCTGTTTGCAGCGCAGGATATGAAAACTGTGGATGGAAAAGTAGCAGTAAAAAAAGATGCTCTGATTGAGACTGCAATTACTGGTACTGATGGAAAAGCAGCATTTAAAGCAGATCTTCCAGTGGGATTTTCTTATTATGTAAAAGAAGTCCAGGCTCCGGCTGGTTATGTCAGAAATGAGAAAGATACTTATTCTTTCCAGTTCAGTTATACCAATGATGAACAGGCAAAAATTTCTTTCAGTCATACTTTTGTGAATGACAGGGTCAGTGCTGCAATCTCTTTGAATAAAAAAGATGCCGAGACAAAAGAAAATAAGGCACAGGGAGATGCTTCCCTGGAAAATGCGGTGTATGGACTTTATGCAAGAAACGACATTACCCATCCAGATGGAAAGACAGGCGTTATTTATAAAGCCGGAAGCCAGATTGGTACGCTAACTACCGATAAAGAAGGAAAAGCAAGGATAGAGAATCTTTATCTTGGAGAGTATTATATCAAGGAAATTACCCCATCCGTAGGATATCTGGCAGACGAGCATGAATATGATCTTGTATGCAGTGATGAAGGTGATCTGACAGCGGTTGTAGAAAAAGAGTGTACCTCACTGGAAACGGTGAAGAAACAGCCGTTTGAACTTATTAAAGCTGCCAATAATGGAGACACAGATGCTGCATTACTATCCGGAGCTGGATTTAGTGCATATCTGGTATCTTCTTTGGTGGCAAAAGAGGATGGAAATTATGATTTTTCCTCTGAAGAGCCGGTTGTGATCGGTGAAAATGGAGCAACAGAAATTTTTACAAATGAGAAAGGTTATGTAAAATCCATTGCAATTCCATATGGAACATACCTGGTGAGAGAAACTACAACACCCCATAATTACAAACCTGTAGATGATTTTATTGTTCGGATTACAGAGAATAAACCAACAGAGCCGCAGACATGGAGAGTTCTTTTGGATAAAGAATTTTCTGCAAAACTGAAAATCATTAAACAGGATGACGAGACTAAAAAATCAGTTTTAATTCCGGGAACAGAGTTTAAAATTTATGATCTGGATCATGAAAAATATGTAGAGCAGGTAACTACATACCCGACAACCGTTACACATACCTCTTATTTCACAGATATAGACGGATATCTGATCTTGCCGCAGAATTTAAAAATCGGTCATTATAGAATCGAAGAGGTAACAGCACCGGACGGTTATACCATTAACAAAAATTATGTCGAAATACAGGTGGACACCAATACCCTGTATCAGACTGATCCGGTATCAGGTGATGCAATCATTGAAGTTGTATATGAGAATCATCCGGTGAAAGGAAAACTCACTGTACAGAAAAAAGGAGAGGTTCTTTCGACCTATAAGAATGATTTTAAGTATGAAGTTCAGAATCTTTCTGGTGCAGTATATGAAGTGTATGCTGCAGAGGATATTTATACAGCTGATTTCCAGAAAGATGACACAGGAAAAAGAATCCTGGAATATGCAAAGGGTGCAAAAGTTGCAGAACTGACAACGGATGAATCCGGAAAAGCAGATCTTGATAATCTGCCTTTAGGAGAATACAAAGTGGTAGAAAAGACTGCACCAGAGGGATTTGTATTAAATAAAGAAGAACAGAAAATTTCTTTCGTCTATGCAGACCAGGATACACCAGTGATCTCACAGAGTGCAGAGTTTATAAATGACCGCCAGAAAGTAGAAGTGTCAGTTGTGAAAAAAGATGCTGAAAATGAGAAAGGGCTTTCTGGAGCAGAGTTTGGTCTTTACGCAAAAGAGGATATAAAAGCAGGGGATAAGGTACTGGTAAAAGCAGACGAACTGCTTACAAAAGCGGTAACAGGTGAAGATGGAAAAGCTGTTTTTGAGCAGGATCTGCCATTTGGAACTTATTATATAAAAGAACTGGCAGCACCAGATGGTTTTGTATCTTCTGATGAGCAGATTGAGGTGACTGCGAAATATCAGGGACAGGAAGTAAAAAAAGTAAAACTGGAAACTGTTTTTAGGAATGCGCCGACAACAACTGAATTTACGAAATCAGATATTACAACAGGTGTGGAACTTGACGGAGCAACACTGACGATTTTGGATTCAGACGGAAAAGAAGTAGAAAAATGGACTTCTGTAAAAGGAAAAGCTCATGTAATAAAGAGACTTCATGTGGGAGAAAATTACACACTTCGGGAAGAGTTTGCACCATATGGTTATCTGCAGGCAGAGGAAGTGAAATTTACAGTTTCTGATACTGCAGATGTTCAAAAAGTAGAAATGAAGGATGGTGTTCCGGTTGGACGAATCATCATCAATAAAAAAGGTGAATTTGTCAAAGAAGTTACCTGGAAAGATATGCTGGCAGGCGGCATGGACGCAGCATTTGGTTATGTTACAGGTTCTTTGAAAGATGTTACTTTTGAAATTTATGCAGCGGAGGATATCAAGGCTGCAGATGGGGAAAGCAGTGATTATTATAAAAAGGACGAACTGGTAGCAACAATTACGACAGATGCTCTTGGATATGCCAGATCAGAAGATCTTCCTTTAGGCAAATATTATGTAAAGGAAAAAGAGACGGCGGATGGATATGTTCTGGATGGAGAAATCAGAGAGGTTGATCTGACTTATCGTGATCAGAATACTCCGGTTGTGACTTATGATGAGGACTGGCAGAATAACCGCCAGAAAGCAAAAGTAACTGTAGTTAAGAAAGAAAAAAATGCAGACCGTGTTCTGGAAGGCGGAGTATTTGCACTTTATACAAAGAATGATATTTTAAATGCAGAAGGCGAAGTAATCCTGAAAGCAGATACCATGATCGAGCAGAAAGCTACGGATCAGGATGGAAGAATTGTATTTACGGCAGATCTTCCAATCAATGGCAGCTACTATGTAAAAGAAGTGCAGGCTCCTGCAGGATTTATAACAACAGAAGAAATCAAGGAATTTGACTTTACTTATGCGGGAGAAGATGTTGCAGAAGTATCCTTTGAGTTCACTTATGAAGACGAGCCAACTACTTTTGAAATCACAAAATCAGATCTTACAACTGGGGAAGAATTACCAGGTGCAAAACTGAAAGTATCTGATCCAGAGGGAAACGTTGTGGATGAGTGGACTTCCGGAAGCACACCACACATCATTAAGGAACTGGAAGTTGGAAAGAAATATACATTAACAGAGACAATTCCTGCTGATGGTTATGCAACTGCAGAATCCATTACGTTTGTAGTAGAAAATACTGCAGATATACAGAAAGTAGAAATGCAGGATGATACAACAAAAATTCTGATCAGTAAAGTTGATATGACAGATGGAAGCAGCGAGGTCAAAGGTGCTAAACTGTATATTCTTAATGAAAACCAGGAAGTTATGGAAAGCTGGACATCTGGTGATCAGCCCCATTATGTAGAGAAACTTCCAATCGGTACTTATACATTATTGGAGGAAACAGCACCGAAAGGCTATATTGTGGCAAATAAAGTGACATTTGAGATTAAGGACACCGGAGATATTCAGGGAGTCAAAATGGAAGATGAACAGGCAATGGGCAAGGTGATCTTAAATAAAACAGATAAAGATACCAAGAAGCCAATGAAAGGTGTAGAATTTGCCCTTTGTGACAGTAAAGGTAAAGTTCTGGAAACTCTGGTAACAGACAGTGCCGGCCATGCAGAATCAAAGAATTATCCGATTGCGACTTTTAAGAATGGGCAGTATAAAAAAGCAATCACATATATCCTGAAAGAAACAAAAACACTGGATGGATATCAGCTTGATGAAACAGAGCATAAGATTCAGTTTGAGTATGTCAATGACCGTACTCCTGTGATTGAATATACTTTGGATCTGACAAATGAGAAAGCTTCGGAAAAAGATACTCCGGAAACATCAGAAAACCAGGGAGGCAGCACTCCTGTTTCCCATAGTTCCGATGCGACTTCCGTATCCAGTTCACCAAAAACAGGAGATAACACAAATATTGCTATTTTTGTGCTGGCTCTTGCGGTATCAGCAGGATGCTTGGGAACTGTAGTGGCAGTTAAGAGAAAACGCAAATGATAGTAGAATAAGGCTTTGGAGCTGCAGTTGCAATGCAGCTCCAGATCTTATGATTGTAGTATTTGAGATTTTATATTATTATAAGCATAGATAATATTTGGTAAAATTATTAGTAGTGAGTCATTACTATGTGGGTATAGGAAAATTAATGATTTGGTGATTGGGGAGAATTAAAAAACGTGATTCACTTAATGGTGATGTGAGGAGGCTATTAAATGCAGAATGCAATCCATGAAGGATACGAATATCAAGATTATTTTTCTGTTTCAATAATTTTGCAACTAATGCTTCAGCGGAAAGATGCTGAAATAATTGTTGATCGCAAAGATTTCAACGGAGATAAATTTGATGATTTAAAGGTAAAGTTATCTAATGGAATCACTGAATTTCAGATTAAGTATTCTGACGAGGAAAGTTCCCATAACCTTACAAAAAGTGACTTGTCAAATGGAAATGGACATGATACTGCGTTATGCGATCTTTTTGCATCTTGGAAAACGAGAAAAGAATCCGAAAATAATACTGAGATAAAACTATGTCTTGCGTGGGGAAGGCCGGCAGATGATGATCCGATTGCAAAGTTTCTGAAGCCCATTCAAGAACATACTATGCCTTTTTCAACCGTTGCATACTCATTTGATGGCGCGGCTTTTTGGCCAGCAGAAGATACACCTCCAAAAACGTGGAAGAAATTTAATTTGAAGATTAAGTCGGAGCCTATTGAGAGAGAAGATTTTTTAGCTTTTTGCAATGAACTTACATTTATTCTAGAAATGCCCAAGGCAAGTCTTGATTTAAAGAAGCCTGGTGATATAGAAAATGTAATTATTCAGCAAGTTGAAAAATTGGGCGTAGGAATATATCCAAATGATAATCTTAGAGTAGAGGATGTTATCGGTAAACTCGCAATGGAAGTGAAGCATTCTAGAGCAATAGGGAATAAACTTTATACGAATGTTTTAATGGGACGTCTTGGTTTAATTGCGGATTACGGAAAATTTGATCAAAGATTTCCTGTGGATTCAGCACATCAGATAATACTTAGTGATGAAATTGAACGGCTACATCAAGTAATCCGTGATTCAAAACATGTTATTATTTCTGGCAATCCTGGTTCTGGAAAATCTTGGCTTGTCGATGAATATATAGATAAGATTAAAAAAGAAAACAGTAAAGTTATACATTATAATTGCTTCCAATCATTACAAG
Source organism: Ruminococcus sp. Marseille-P328 (assembly GCF_964249465.1). NCBI lineage: Bacteria > Bacillati > Bacillota > Clostridia > Eubacteriales > Oscillospiraceae > Ruminococcus > Ruminococcus sp. Marseille-P328. Next base: position 27,508 of record NZ_CAXUBQ010000006.1, read on the forward strand.
ATATAAATAGTCTTGAGAGGATACGTGTTGATTCTTTATATGGAAATTTAGTTTCACAGATTGTAGAACAATGTCCAGAGTTAATCGAACATAAAAAAACGATTTTGGGGGCGGATAAAGCAGAACTTGAAAATTTACTTTGCTTGATTGGCGAAGAGATTTATTTAGTAGTGGATGGTCTTGATCATATATCCAGAGAATATGAGCTACATAAAGATCTTATTTCGCGCTCTGAGACAGAAATTATTTCTGAATTATTGGAAATACAATTTCCGGATAATTGTTATGTGTTAATATCATCACAACCAATAAAAGCGTTGGAGAATTTTAGAACCAGGAATTATGGGGTATTTGAAATTGAGTCTTGGAAAATAGATCAGGTAAAATCTTTGATGGAGACTTTTCATATTAAAGATAATATTATTGAAAATGATGATACTTCATCAATAAGTGAATATTTGCTTAAGAAATCTCAGGGAAATGCTCTATATCTTAGTTATATTTTGCGTCAATTGAGAAATTCGGACGTAAATAAAGAATTAATAGACGAAATACCAGATTATGATATAAGTCTGTCTAAATATTATTCCTATCTATATACAAAGATTCATAACAATCGGACGGTTAATGCACTATGTGGGGCAGATTTTTATCTCAGTTCAGACGATTTAATGGAGATTACTGGAGATGGAGAATTTGTGGAACATGATATATCAGTGCTTCAGCCACTGTTAATTGAGAATATTTCAAACGGTGGTTTTTCAATTTATCATGAGAGTTTCAGGCGATTTGTATTGGCTTTATTAAAAGAAAAAAAGGTTGATTTAGAGAGAAATGTTTATGGCATTCTTGCCGATTGGTTACAGGAAAAACCGTTTTTTGAATTTAATAGGTCATTTTATTATCTCACAGAACTATTGTATAAGATTAAGAGAGATACTGAAAATACTGCTTTGATTGAGAAGAAATTTGTTCTTAAATCGGTTTCAGAGGGATATTCGCGGAAATATATAAGAAAGAATTTGAATTGTATTATTCGAAGCGCTGGTAGAAGTGAAAATTTAGTTGCATTGGTAATGGCTGGTGAATTATTGGCAATGCTTGATGATTTGAATGAATTTGAAAGTACTGGAGAAGAATATTTACAAGCAATATCTGATATAAAAGGCGCTTCTAAACTAAATCAATTAATGCAGATTGATGGAGAACCGACTTTTGAGAAGGATACAGGTCAATTGGCATGCTATATTTCTTCAAAAGCAGGTGTTAAACCTTGGTGGGAGTTGTATTTAGATACAGATACTAAACAAGTCGAGATTGAAAATTTTAAATATTATCTTAGATATAATTTGGATGAGCAGGGTGTTAGTATTATTCCTGATCTTATGGAAACAATAGAAAAAGATGACGTTTCTGTAAGAAATGAATGCATTGAGATTGCATATGATGAATTACGAGATTATATAGAAACTACAGAAATTGCTTCTATTGCGGAAAATCGGCAACTGATGCATTGGAAAATATATCTTTCATATATTGAAAACGGATATTATCCGCAAACGGATGTTTCCTTTGAGGATACAATCGGAAATTGGGAAAAAATTAGAAAATTAAAGATGCCAGGAGAAGAAGATGTCAGGATTTTTAAGGAGTTCTTTTCACAAATATATTATCTGGCTAAGCGGGAGAATAAAAAAGCAATAGAGACAATTTTAGGCGATTGCGGAAATATTAACTGGTTTTATAATTGGATAATTTATTCTGTAAAAATGGCAGAATTGTGCGCTCGAACAGCACGAATGGATTCTAAATCTATTTGCGAATTAGCGCTTAGTAATTTAGAACTATTGATACAGGATACGGAAGTATTCAAGGGAGAACCGCGTACTTGTGATTTGTATTTTCTCCGGAATGAGTTAACAATATCATATGAACGGGCAGTAAAATTGATTGTTCAAAATGGAACGATAACGGATTTGAAAAAAGCATTAAGTATTCTTGAACAGCTTGATGATGAGACTGGAACAAGCTTAGATCATAGCATGGAAGGTCCATTAACTGATGCAGAATTTATGAAAGTAATATCTCGTTTTTTGACTATTGACAATTATGAGGCTTTAAAACCGTATTTATTAAGGACTCAAGAAAAAATAGAAAAAAATGAGGTATATGACCGCATTGCTGTGGCCAAGCTTCGATTTGCTAGTCTTATTTCAAAATATAATCAGATTGAGGCTTTAGAGTATTTTGAGATGTGTACGCGTTATCTTGTTGCGTATGGCTTTCATAAGGATGTTATCCTGGAACAAATCATGGATTCTTATAATATATTTTTCGAATGTGTTGCAGAAAATTCGAAAAATGAACGTGACACAATAACAGAAATGACAATGGCACTTTGGAATCATACTGATGGAAGAGAAACAAAGCATTTCTTAAATCATTGGTTTGATAAATTACTCAAGACCGATTCAAGGTATGCGCTTGCTTTTTTGAATGAGTTACAGATAAAAAATGGAAAATGGTGGGTTGTGGAACGCATGTTATTGTCTGCTATAGAAAAGTATTGCAATGATCCTGCCTATTTAGATATTGTAATTGGATTGATTGAGTCACTTCCAAATGATACAAGTCCAAGGCTTATTGATTCGGCCGCATCTGTATTTAGAACATTAGCACGGATGTGCATAGAGAGCGACGATAAAGAAAGATTACGGCTTAAATGGCGTATGAATGAGCTTGTTACCAATGTTGTTTCGAGATTTAATATACTGGATAGGCCTTGGTCAGAAAATGATCCTTGGAAAGATGGAAGTATGAAAGATTTCTTGTTAACAGTCGAGACAGCAGGATTTAATGTTTCACAGTATATAGAGTATTTTCATATCAAGCAAGCTGATAATACGAACGAAAAAGACAGTAAAAAAACAGTTGATATTTTTGAAGAAAATAGAATGCATTTTGAAGCCTCAACCTTGGAAGAAGCAAAGAAATGGTTTGAAACACATGATTTGATGGAACGAGATGTGAAACATATCTGTGGATTCCTTAAGCCTTATCAGAACGATAAAGATATTATACTTGGTCTACTGAAATCTATAATTATAAAAAGTAATAGATGGGGTTATAATAGCAGACAAAAGGATATCATCCTGCAAATTATAAATCAGTTAGAACTGGATGACAAGGAAATGTCAGAAATTCATATGTTGATGTATCTTTATTCATATGAATGGGGAAGTTCCTTAATGGATAAAGATGAATTTATCAATAGTATGCGGCTGAATTCGGATGTGGCTCGTGACACATTTTATCGTGAGGTCCCTGAAGTTATTATTTTGCATTCAGGTAGAATTACAAAAGGGCTTTTGGATGCACTTTGGGCAATTGAATTTAACAAAGAGAGTATTATTATGATTTGGAGAGGTGCATTCGATATTATGAAGCTTCGCTTCCCGAATCTCGATCAGTATTCTGTTGATAATGTTTTGATGGAAAAGGATGAACTGTCAGAACTACGTAACTGTTTGTTAATGCGGTTTATTGATGGAGGCAAGGAATCGTTTCTAGCAACTTATGCTTATTTGGCAAATGCTGCTGAAGAAGAGAAGTATTCAGAATTTACAAAGTCGATAGTATTTTGTTTAGAGCAGTATGAAAAATATAATCTTGTGACACAAATAGCAATTGCAGATTTAGTAAAATGTTACTGCTTTCATCTGAGAAAGTTGGATAAAGAGCGAGTTATAAATGCAATCAATACTGTTTATCCAACTGGAAATTTGCTTTTAGATGTTATATTCTCGGAGCTTACAATATATAAGAACTTTCTTTTAAATCATTCTGATAAACATGTGCCAGATTATATGGAACAGGAAGATATTGAGTTTTATTTATCAGAAGAACTCTATGATCTTGGCAAAGAAAAGGCACAAAAAGAAATTGATAAATATGCTAAGAATTCAATATATCGAGATCCAATTATGGGGGTGATTAAGAGCTGTGGTATTGATTATGTGAATCTTTATAAAAAATTACATACATCAAAAATATTGAATGAAAAAATACAAGATTTTATTGGGGCATCAAGTAAGATCCCTGAAATAAATACTGTATACAAATCATATGTAATTCAATATGCACTTCATGCGATTATTGAAAAAGCTTTTAGGGATAGAAAACCGGAATTAATTCCACAGAATTTACTACGATTGATGCCAGATTATCAAGGAATGTATAGATTATTTAAGTGCCGTAAAATACAACCTCAAAATCATCTATATGATAAGGATAATTCGTGTGAGCCGTTTCTCCCAAGTAATGAGGATGAATACATTCTAATCGGAGCTTTTGAGAAAAAATCACACATTGATTATAAACAGGCATCTTGTATATTTGCATATCAAGGAATAATAGGTTTGGATGATAAAAAACAGAAGAAACCCTTTCAAGAATGTCTTGCGCCAGGAGTTGAAACAGGAGAACTCTATGTAATTTTAGATAATTCGGAAGCACTGATTAATTTAATTGAAACATTAGATAGGGAATTAGAAGATGAAAATTATCTGTGGCCGAAAAATTCCGTTTTTAAACTATTTAATGTCCATATTGAATTTGATTTTTTGCATAGAAGATATATTGCAGTCAATCAAGAAGATGACATTATCTTTATCATGAAAAAATGGTCGTCTAGTTATAAAGGTGACAGTGAATATCCAGGAAATGTGATTCCATTATATAGTGGCACTGAATTGTATATAAAGAGAGAATATATTGGAATATTAGAACAACAGTTTGGAACGCTGATGATGGAAACTTGTGTGGAAGCATGTACGCAAACTTATTGATAAAGGGAGAATGAAAATCATACTAACATTAATATTAGAAAAAGTGTAAGCTGATTTCTGAAATGCAGATGTGTAATGTTTATGCACATCTGTATTTTTGTTATTGTTTCGTGGCTGTGTATCGCACAACCTTATTTGAAAAAGGAGAAGAAATTGAAATTAGGAGCAAGAATAAGAAAAATCCGTATGTTTCGCAATATAACTCAAAAAGAACTGGGGCGCAGGTTAGGGTATGGAGAAAATAGTGCAGATGTGAGAATCGCCCAATATGAAAGCGGACAGCGTACACCGAAGCAGGAAACGCTTATCCGGATAGCAGAAATATTGGAAGTTGATGTCCGAAATTTTTTAAGTCCTGGAATTGCGACAATGGACGAATTAATGGAAACTTTATTCTGGATGGATGAAGAAAATAGAGGGCTTTTTCATCTGTTCCTGCTAAATGATTCAGAAAGTGAAATAGTTGGAATCACAATGAGGGATAAAAAAACAATGTCTTATCTGCAGGAATGGATGGGGAAAAAGCAGAAACTGGGCGATGGAAGAATTACAGAAGAGGAATATCTGGAATGGAAACTGCATTGGCCAGAGGATAAGAGAAAAACAGAATATAAAACCGTATGAAGTAAAAAGGAATTGCTTTGCGGAGAGTTACCTGTTAGAATATTACTGGAGCAACCGTGTACAGGGTTGGTAAAAACCTCCTGGATTTTCAGATTCCGTTAAGGGATACAGAAGAAGGGAGGTGGAGCGAATGGATACATACGAAGTCTTGAGCTTATTGTTCTTAGGCGGTACGTTTCTGATTGCTTTGCTTGCCTATTTGGATAATAGGGACAACAAGCGAAAAAAATAGCCTACCCTGTCTGCCAACAGGATAGGCAGCTCTCTTTGAGAGCAAAATAAATTAAAACCTAATCCAGGAGCATCCACCTTGTGGGCGGTTACTCTTTTCAATTAGAATATAGCATTTTCTCTCCGAAAAGTAAAGTACATTTTATGCAGCCAATTCTAAAAAGAGTGGGCTGTTTTTTTATTGACAGGAGGGAAGTTAAATGTCTAAACTACAGGACATCCGAAACTTGGTGCAGGAACATGCCGTATTGGTGAGTAGTTCGCCAGGGGATTGGATGGATTATATGGACACAGCATCAAGGTTATATCGTTATTCTTTTTCAGACCAGCTTCTGATCCATGCACAGCGTCCAGACGCAACAGCCTGTGCATCACTGGAACTATGGAATGAAAAGATGTTACGCTGGGTAAATCGTGGTGCAAGAGGAATTGCCCTGTTTGATGAAACCTGGCAGAATACCAAACTTCGTTATGTGTTTGATATTTCGGATACCCATATGGTAGCCGGGGGCAGAAGCCCGTATCTGTGGCAGATGCAGGAACACCAGAGAGAAGAGATCCTCACCCATCTGGCAGAGGTCTATGCTCTGGAAGAAAAGGATGCGGCAACTTTGCAGGACGCATTGATGGCGGTCGCAAGGGAAATGGTCAATGACAATCTGGAGGAATACCTGGATGGATTGGAATATGCTGTAGAAGGTACTTATCTGGAAGATCTGGATGAGGTGACGATTCGCAGTGATTTCCGTCAGCTGGCAACAGACAGTGTTTACTATCTGCTTTCCAGGCGATGCGGGCTTGACCCGATGGAACTTCTGGAAGAAGAGGACTTCATGCATATTACAGATTATAACCATCTGTCAGTTCTCACCTTCCTTGGAAATGCGGCAAGCCAGCTCAGTGAGAGTATTCTGATTGATATTGGAAAGACCGTACATAAAATTTCTCTGGAAGAAGCGAGAAAAGAGGTTGAAAATTCCAATGAAAGGAATTATAATAACTTTACCACGTTAATGCGCGAAATTAAAAACCAGGATGCAGAAACGAAAAAAGAAGAAAATATTGAAAATGAAGGAGGAACCGATTATGGAACTGACATATCATCGCAAGGGAGATTACCTGTTTCCGAATCTGACCGTCGAAGAGGAAGAAGTAACGATCGGGAAATACGGGATGCTGCGGAGGACATTTCTGAAAGAACACAAGAACAGCCTTTATCAGAGCCTGTTCCTGACCGGGAAGCTGAACAGCCATCTGGAACAGATCGAGAAAGCAGCACAGGAGAGAATGGACAGCCAGATGGAGAAACTGCTGGAGAAGAATCCGGCACCGGACAAGGAAGCAGATCCGATGGCATGGACAGCACACATGAACGTACTGATGGCAACAGCGGAAGAGAGCATCTTGACGGAATTGGTATACAGTTAGTCGAAGATACAAGAGAAGATGGATTGAGTAAAGCAGAGGAAGAGATCGCCTCTGCTTTATCTTTGCCCGAATATCCCACCGCAGATGAACAAAGGCGGCAGATCGAGGAAAGAGCAGCTGCCCTTTATGCCGGAGAAATCCCGATTCCAGAGGAAGTTGTCGATGAGATCTTACGGACAGGAGGAAACCGGAAAGCAAGCCAGCTCCGGATCATCTATAATTTCATGAGTGAACAGACACCGGAGGAATATACGGAGTTTGTGAAGCGTGAATACCGCAAAGGGGGAAAAGGTTTTCAGATTGATGGAAATGAATATTCGGTCTGGTTTGATGAAATCGGGATGCAGATCGCAGTGGGGCATACGGTTACAGACCATATCTTAGAAGAGATAGACAGACCATTTACGGATGATTTCTTCTGGGAAAAACCAGGAAAAGAAATGGTAGCAGTTTTAGAGAATCCAGAGCAGACAGAAGAACTGTTACAGAAGATGGATGCAGCGTTGGCAGCTCTTCCATTGGATTTTGAAGCGTATGGGACAAACTATCAGCAGAAAACAGAACTTCTTTCAGAACTCCACCAGTATGCAGAAGGAACCTATACGATATTTCCGACACCGGAAGCAGAACCATCCTTTACAGAACCGTCAGGGCACCAGATGACCATGTTTGATTTCTTGGATACGAAGGCAGTGGCAGAACCGACCGTAGTAGATATGTCAGATGTGGAGGAAATAGAAGAGGAAGAGGTTACTGCCAAAGAAGATATTCCGGAAAGTCAGGAACAGGAAAAAGCTGTGTTAGAACCACACAACTTCCGTATCCAGGATAATGACCTTGGAGCAGGCGGTCCGAAAGCAAAGTATAAAGCAAATATGGAGGCCATCCATTTGTTACAGACTTTGGAGAAAGAAGAACGTCTGGCAACACCCGAAGAACAGGAAATCTTATCACGCTATGTTGGCTGGGGTGGCATCCCGCAGGCATTTGAAGAGAATAACAGCAGCTGGGCAGATGAGTATCTGGAATTAAAGAATACTTTATCGCCGGAAGAATACAGTGCAGCAAGGGCATCGACCTTAAATGCTTTTTATACGTCCCCGATAGTGATCCGAAGCATGTATGAAGCACTGGAAAATATGGAACTGAAACAGGGAAATATCCTGGAGCCGTCCTGTGGTGTCGGTAACTTTATGGGAATGATCCCGGAGAGTATGAGCAAAACCAATATGTACGGTGTAGAACTCGACCCGGTTTCGGGAAGGATCGCAAAACAGCTTTACCAGAAAAATAAGATTGCCGTGCAGGGATTTGAGGAAACCAGTTATCCGGACAGCTTTTTCGACTGTGTGATAGGCAATGTTCCGTTTGGAGCGTATCAGGTCAGTGACCGCAGGTATGACCGCCATCATTTTATGATCCATGATTATTTTATTGCAAAATCCCTTGATCTGGTCCGTCCGGGCGGCGTAGTTGCAGTGGTAACTTCCAGTGGAACGATGGATAAGCAGAACCCAGCAGTGAGACAGTATATCGCAAACCGGGCAGAACTGCTTGGAGCCATCCGATTACCGAATAATGCGTTCCAGAGAAATGCCAATACCAGCGTTGTTTCTGATATTTTGTTTTTCCAGAAAAGGGACAGGGCATCCATTGAGGAACCGGAATGGTTAAATCTAAAGGAAACACCGGAAGGCTATTCGGTCAATGCTTATTTTGCAGAGCATCCGGAAATGGTGCTTGGTGATTTTACTACAGAAAGTACCCAGTACGGAAAGCAGGAAGTGACTGTAAAACCAAAAGAAGGCATTACCTTAGAAGAACAATTAAAGGAAGCCGTCCAGAATATCCATGGCACGATCACGGAACTGGAACTTTCGGATACAGAGTTAGAAGAGGATGTTGTCTCTATCCCGGCAGACCCGGATGTAAAGAATTTCAGTTTTACCGTAGTGAATGAGGAAGTCTATTACCGGGAAAATTCTGTGATGAATCGCATGGAGCTTCCGGCAATGACAGCGGAACGTGTCAAAGGGATGGTGAAGATCCGTGATGTTACGAATGAACTGATCCGGTGTCAGATGGAAGAGGGAAGCGATGAGCAGATCACAAAGCTGCAGGAAAAACTCAATGAAGAATATGATATCTTTACAGCAAAATATGGTCTTATCAGCAGCAATGCCAATAAGAGGGCATTCAGTCAGGACAGCAGCTATTGTCTTTTGACTTCTCTGGAATTTCTGGATGATAAGGGAGAACTGAAACGGAAAGCGGATATTTTTACCAAAAGGACGATCCGCAGGGCAGAAACGGTAACTTCCGTGGATACTGCCAGTGAAGCACTTGCGGTTTGCATTGGTGAGAGGGCAGGCGTTGACCTTTCCTATATGGCACAGCTTTCAGGGAAAACAGAAGAGGAGCTTACAGAAGAACTGGCAGGGGTGATCTTTAAGAATCCGATCGGTGAAAAATGGGAGCCGTCGGACGAATATCTTTCTGGAAATGTGAGGGAGAAACTGCAGATCGCAAAACAGTTTGCAGAAGATCACCCGGAATATCAGGTGAATATGCAGTATTTGGAGCAGGTACAGCCAAAAGATCTGGATGCATCAGAGATTGAAGCAAGACTTGGGGCAACCTGGATCTCCGAGGATTACATTACACGGTTCATGGCAGAAACATTCCATACACCAAGATATTATGTAGGGAGCAAGGTCAAAGTCCAGTATGCCGAAGTGACCGGACAGTGGAATGTTATGGGAAAAAATGTGGACAGCTACGGAAATGCCCTTGTTACTTCCACATATGGAACACAGAGAGCCAATGCCTACCGCCTTTTGGAAGATGCCTTAAACCTTAGAGATACCAAGATTTATGACACGGTACAGGATGCCGATGGGGAACACCGGGAATTAAATCGGAAGGAAACGATGCTGGCACAGCAGAAGCAGGAGCTGATCAAAGAGGAATTTAAGGAGTGGATATTTAAAGATCTGCACCGACGGGAAGATCTCTGTAAAATTTATAATGAACGATTTAACAGCATCCGTCCACGGGAATATGATGGAAGCCATATTCAGTTTGTCGGCATGAACCCGGAGATCACCTTGATGCCGCATCAGAAAAACGCAGTGACTCATGTGCTGTATGGAAATAATACGTTACTGGCTCATTGCGTAGGAGCAGGAAAGACGTTCCAGATGATCGCAGCCGGTATGGAATCAAAACGGCTGGGACTCTCACAAAAGAATCTTTATGTTGTGCCAAACCATCTGACCGAGCAGTGGGGCAGTGATTTTCTACGTCTCTATCCGGGAGCAAATATCCTGGTGGCAACGAAGAAAGACTTTGAGCCGGCAAACCGAAAACGGTTCTGTTCCCGTATTGCGACAGGGGATTATGATGCCGTGATCATCGGCCATACGCAGTTTGAGAAAATCCCTCTTTCAAGAGAACGGCAGATTGCCATGCTGGAAGATCAGATCGCAGATATTACGTTTTCCATTGAAGAAGCGGCACATCAGGCAGGGCAGAATTATACCATCAAGCAGTTGGAAAAAACAAAGAAGAGTCTGCAGGCGAGGATGAAGAAACTCAATGACCAGACCAGAAAGGATGATGTAGTAACTTTTGAGCAGTTGGGTGTAGACCGGCTGTTTGTGGATGAGAGCCATAGTTTTAAGAACCTTTTTTTGTATACAAAAATGCGGAATGTGGCGGGTATCTCACAGACGGATGCACAGAAAAGTTCGGATATGTTTATGAAATGCCGGTATATGGATGAACTGACAGGCGGCAGAGGAATCACCTTTGCTACAGGTACTCCTGTATCAAATAGTATGACCGAGCTTTACACTATCATGCGTTATCTCCAGTATGACACACTCATGCGTATGGGTATGGGACACTTTGATTCCTGGGCGGCAACGTTTGGGGAGACAGTAACCGCAATCGAATTATCACCGGAAGGAACGGGCTATCGTGCGAAAACACGGTTTGCCCGTTTTTTTAATCTTCCAGAGCTGATCTCCATTTTTAAGGAAGCTGCGGATATTCAGACATCGGATATGCTGAATCTTCCTGTACCGGAAGCAGAGTTTATCAATGAAGTCTTAAAACCAAGTGAAGAACAGCAGGAAATGGTCAGTGCCTTTTCGGAACGTGCGGAAGAAGTAAGAGCCGGTCTTGTGAATCCAACGGTGGACAACATGCTCAAGATTACCAATGACGGAAGAAAATGTGCATTGGATCAGAGACTATTAAATGAACTCCTTCCGGATGCAGAAAAAAGCAAGGTCAATACCTGTGTGGAAAATGCTTTTCAGGTATGGGACGAGGGAAAAGCAGATCGGACAACACAGCTGATCTTTTGTGACTTGTCTACTCCAAAAGGGGATGGGACTTTCAATGTATATGATGATGTCCGAAACAAACTGGTTGCCAGGGGAATCCCGAAAGAAGAGATTGCTTTTATCCATGAATACAACACGGAGGCAAAGAAAGCGGAGCTGTTTGCAAAGGTGCGGGCCGGACAGGTGAGAATCCTTATGGGTTCAACTCCAAAACTCGGTGCTGGTACCAACGTACAGGACAGACTGATTGCTCTCCATCACCTTGACTGTCCATGGAAGCCGTCTGATCTGGAACAGCAGGAAGGACGTATTTTAAGACAGGGAAACCAGAATGACAAAGTAAAGATATTCCGGTATGTGACGGAAAATACTTTTGATGCGTATATGTGGCAGATTTTGGAGAATAAGCAGAAGTTCATCAGCCAGATCATGACCAGTAAATCCCCGGTCAGGGCTTGTGAAGATGTGGATGATACGGCACTGTCCTATGCAGAGATCAAGGCACTTGCCACAGGTAATCCGTACATTAAAGAAAAAATGGATCTGGATGTGCAGGTGAGTAAGCTGAAACTCTTAAAGGCAAACCATACCAGTCAGATTTACCGTCTGGAATCCGATATTGCAAAGAATTTCCCGGTACAGATCAGTGCATTGAAAGAGCGGATTGCCGGGATGCAGGTGGATTCGCAGGTAGTAAAAAGCGTGGATTTACAGGATAATGACACGTTTGCCATGACGGTAGGGAATGTCCTTTATGAAGATAAGAAAGAAGCTGGCGAAGCGTTGATCGCCGCCTGTGCAGGTTTAAAAACCGTCAGCACCGGCGGAAAGGTTGGGGAATATCATGGGTTTACGTTATCTGCTTCCTACAATATGTTCTCCAATGCGTTTGAACTGACGGTCAAAGGAAAATGCTCTTATAAGCTGGAAATCGGAAAAGACCCGGTAGGAAATATGCAGCGTATCCATAACACCCTTTCTTCCATTGACAGGAAGCTGACGGAAAGTGAGCAGAAATTGGAAACTGTACAACAGCAGCTTGCTACTGCACAGGAAGAGGTAAAGAAGCCATTCCCGAAAGAAGCAGAGCTGAATGAAAAGATGGAACGATTATCCGAGTTAAATGCCCTGCTGAACATGGATGAAAAGGGCAATGAGACGATTATGGCAGATGAGGATATTGGCAGAGAAGGAAGCAGCACAGACAGCAGGGATGCCGTAGAAGAAAAAGAACTTCCGGAAACAGCAGACAGAATCCATAAGCCGTCTATTCTGGAACGCTTAAAACAGGAGAAGGCACAGCAGAATACAGCGGAACCGACCGTTACACAGAAAGCTGCAAAGAAAAAACATGAACAGGAGTTATAAAAGATTTCCCGTCAGAGTTTTCTCTGGCGGGACATAAAATGGAGGGTTTGTTTATGGCAAATAATATAGAAAAACAGTTAAAAGAAATATCGGAACGGCTGGAGCAGGGAGTAAAAGAAATCTTTACTTCGGAGAGATATACCGAATATCTGAATACCATGTCAAAGTTCCACAATTACAGCTTTAATAACACGCTGCTGATCACCATGCAGAAACCGGAAGCAACACTGGTGGCCGGGTATCATGCATGGCAGAAGAAATTTAACCGTTATGTAAAACGTGGAGAGAAAGGAATCCAGATCATCGCACCAGCACCGATACGGGAGAAACAGGAGATTGAAAAGATCGACCCGGTAACAAAAGAGCCTGTGATCGGGGATGATGGACAGCCGGAAACAGAGATTGTGGAGATGGTGATACCGAGATTCCGTGTAACGACAGTGTTTGATGTCAGCCAGACAGAGGGGGAACCGATCGCAGAACTGGAGGTGCCGGAGCTTACCGGAAGTGTACAGTTTTATGATACGTTCATGCAGGCATTGCAGAATATTTCTCCTGTGCCGATCCGTATGATGAATGTGGAAGGGGATGCAAAAGGCTATTATCACCAGACAGAAAAATATATTGCGATAAAGGAAGATATGAGTAATGTACAGACGATGAAAACTGGAGTCCATGAGGTGAGCCACGCATTGCTGCATGACCGGGAAGTAATGGATGCGGAAGGAGTCTTAAAAGACCAGACAACAAAGGAAGTGGAAGCAGAAAGTATTGCTTATATTGTCTGCAACCATTTTGGTCTGGATACTTCAGAATATTCGTTTACCTATATCGCCAGCTGGTGCGAGAGCAGGGATATGAAGGCGTTGAAAGCATCAATGGATACCATCCGAAAAACATCTGCAGAGATCATTGGGAACATTGAGGAGCAGATGCATGAGCTGGAAAGAGAAAATATCATGCAATATGAAGAAAAAGAAGCATCTGCCACCAGACAGGAAAAACTGGAACAGGACAGTGCGGAAAAGATTGATGAAACTTTGCTTTTTCATGGAGAAAGCGGTCGTTTTGCAATCTATCAGATGGATACGGGCGGAGAGCATACTTATCAGTTTATGGGTTTTGAATCGGCTAAAAAATTAGGCTATACCATTGAGGGGAAAGACTACAGGATGGTGTATGCGGCTCCGTGGACACCAACGATCACATTAGAGGATATTTTTGAGAGATTTAATATCAACCGCCCGAACGATTTTCGTGGACATTCCTTATCGGTAAGCGACGTCATAGTTATAAACCGGACGGCGGAGACAAAGGCTTATTATGTGGATTCTTTCGGCTTTGAGGAACTTCCGGACTTTGTACAGCAGAGAATGGAGATGCTGGAAAATAATCATACCAGAGCCTATCCGCCAGTTTATAAAGGAACACTTGCTCAGGCAATGGAAGAACGGGATGTAGATGCTTATCTGGATTCCAGAAAGTTAAATATTGATTGTAAGAAAGCAATCGAGGAAGCAATCGCATTAAATTTTGACGGGCTGCATTTAAAGGAAGATGCCGCAAAACAAGTGCTGGAACAGTTTGGAGAAGAACGTATGACGTTTGTTATGGCAAATACGCTTCGGGAACTTTCTTATGACGGCAGATTTTCCAAACAGAACAAAGACTGGGCAGAACATATCGAAATCCCGGAAAATATCAATCAGGGGAAGAATCTGAATCAGGATTATGTGATAGAAAGCCACCCAGCGGTGTTAGATGGATTTATTGATATGGCAAGGGCAGAGATCCGTATGCAGAAGATTGAACAGGCATTAGATGAAGCGGAAGTCACCATTACAGCAGATACCAGAGGATTTGAAGCAGATGGACATGCAGGAACCTGGCATACAGTAGATGAAAGAGAGTATGCAGGGGAGAAGTTCTTCTTCATGGAACATGATGAGTATGGTTCAGATGTGGCAGGGATTATCGTATCGGAACATGGTCAGCTTGTCGCAGAAGATCTCTGGAATGGGTATGATGCAGGAGCATTGGAAGCTATTTCAGAATATCTGCAGGAGAAAGGGATTTCTGTGGAAGGACTTATGCCGGAACTGGAACCGGATGAACTGGCATATAAGATTGACGATAGGTATTTTGCAATCCAGAGAACAGAGGAAGGCTATGATTATACCTTTTATGCTTTGGATTACGATGAGATCGACGGCGGTGCCTATGACAATCCGGATATTTCTATGCAGCAGGCAATGGAAGATATTCTGGAAGATGAAGAAATGTCCCTGGAAAATGCAGTTCCCGTTGACTATGAGGATTTGATGGCAGAAGTGGAAGAAGCAGGCGAACGGCAGATGCAGCTGGCACAGTTATTAAAGAATTGTCCACCAAGTATTTTTGAGGATTATGACAGGGAAAGAGCAGTGGATACCTGTGAGGGAATTGTAATGCAGTTTACCAAGAGCAAAGGGTATCTGACCGTACAGGCAACGGAAGAAGGCTATTTTTATATTTTTTATGATTCTGACCTGCACGAAATCCATTCCAATGATTATGACGATCCCAAAGTATCTGTTCAGAAAGCTACTTATGAAATCTTAAAAAGTGAAAGAATGGATGATATGGAATGTGTCAAAGTGGACTATAAAGAATTTGAGGCAATGACCATCCAACATTCAAAGGATTTACTACAGGCAGGTGAGCTTCGTGCGACTTCTGAGATTGGAAGAGATGAAGCAGCATTAAATGGTCTTAGCAGGGCAGAAGTGGAACGGGGTGTCTTGTATCACGCACAGGGTATTCTGGAAGATATGGGATTAGAAAATGAAGTAGAGCTGCTTGCAGCAAGGGTGCATGGTTCCAGAAGCAGAGAGGAACTTTACAGAGATGATTCTGACCTTGATGTGGTGCTTTCTTATCGTGGCAATATCCGGGAGGACAGTTTCTTCAATGAATTAAATGCTCATGGTATAGCAATGGCAGGTATTAAGGTGGACATCAATCCTATCGCAGAAGAAAGAATCACTCTGGCAGAATATATGAAAGAGTCAGAAGCCTATCTTGATCAGAAGGAAATCGAAAAGCTGGCGGCTGATTTAGATAATTTCAGTTATGAATATGACACTTACGAATATAAAGATACCGTTGAGAACAGGGAAGAACAGGTGGAGAAGATCACAGAGGACATTTTGAATCAGAAAACAGGGTGTTTAAAGGACTGGCTGGTTGAAGTATCGGAAGAATCTGATATAGACAGTGATGTGATAACTGCCAGGTCATTACTTTCCCGTCTGGAAAATGCAGAAATCCTTTCTATCTTTACCAGAAAACCAGAACAGGAACAGCCAGAAGCTACGATTACTTTTTATGTAGCAGAGTGTATGGAGTTTCCGGTCATGGGAGAATACCATAATAATCTTACTCTGGAAGAAGCGATTAAGATTTATGAAAGTATTCCGGCAGATCGACTACATGGAGGCAAAGGGATTGGTTTTGACCTGCAGGACGGGGATAAGGATTATTCTGGAGAGTACGAACTGATGTGTTGGGACAGAGTAGACAGGGAACTGATAGATATGATTCCTCATTATAAGGAAAGTCCATTGGTACAGAAAGCAATTAACGATATGGAAAAGTATCTGAATGAGAAACATGGAAAAGTGCAGGAAGCAGAACAGACTGTGGAAGTGAAACAGGAAGTTCCAGAAACACCAGTCAAGAAAGAATCCGTATCAGTAGAACCGAACCAGACGCAAAAGAAAGAGCCTATAAAGGGCGAAAAAGGAGAACTGAAAAAATCTGTGCTGCAGTCGTTGAAAGAATTTCAGGCAAGGGCAAAAGCACAGGAACAGAAAAATAAAGAAGCAGAAAAACCCAAAGCACATAAGAAGGGGGATGTAGAATTATGATGGATCTGGCAATGAACTTTGATACAGATGAATGTTTAGTAACGGCAATGTTTGATAAAGGAAACAGAAATGACACAATGGAAGCTATTGACCAGATCATTCCATTTCTGAAAGGGGATGCGGATATGATCGGACTTGTCTGCAATACCCTAAGAAAGCTGTTCTGCATGAGTGATGAAGGCTATGAGACTTTTCTTATGGACTTGGAAGATTATAAATCGGAACTGGAAGAGGGGGAATGAATTCAAGCCAGAGTGCAGTATAGCAGGTGAAAGATGAGAAGCGAAGGAAAAAGTGTCAGCATTGAGAAGTGTTAACAGGTATATATTGGAAGAATTCAGCCAGGGAAACTCTGGCTGATATAAAAACACATCTGCAGAAACAGTGACTGAAGAAATTTTGAGTAGTGGAATTGGGAAGAAGTATTTAGATACTATAATAAAGAGATTAGCTGGCTTGTATACTAACAGAGAGGACATAGTAAACAGATTTGCGTTATTATCAGGGATTGTAGGGAGATTCCGAAGAGCTTTTGTTCAGATGATGAAACAATAGGATTGGTACAGGAAATATATGGAACAAAAGTTAATAAAGGGATTTGTTGCGTTTTCTGCTATAATAATCTGCCAGCAAAGAATGTGTTGTCTGAATATGTTTGTGATTATAAGAAACGAGCAGGGTTATTTCAAAGATCAGCAGATTTAGAGTAGTTCTTTTTTTTCTGAGAGAAAATTAAAAATCGTTTTTGGTTCTTCTGGAGAGTGATTATAGCGTTTGGGAAACATCCGGAGAAACCATTACCTCAGAGTGTCGTAAAGTTCTTTATCAAAGAAGGCTTTGAGATGCCCTTTCTTTTTTATGCAAATCTTTTCTCTTGTCTACATATATAAACCTAAGAAAAAGCTTGACGTTTAAATATTACAAGTGTAATATTTAAGAAAATATGAAAAAAGGAGAAATAAAACTATATGAGAAAAAAGAAAAGAAAAAAACACACGAAGATTATTACAAAAATAGTTTTATTTAGCGGTATATTGATTGGTGGTGGAATCGGTATTGTAACAATAATGAATTGTAATGTTCCTGAAAAAAGACTAATGGAATATATGAAATATATTGAAAAAGGGGAATATGAGCAAATGTATGCCATGCTGGATCAGAAAAAAAGCAGCATGAACAGTAAGGAAGAATTTATAGAACGAAATTCTAAAATATATGAAGGCATTGAGATGTCTGATCTGTCCATAACCGATATTACAGTAAAAAGACAAGAAAACGGAAATGCGGCAGTTTCCTATACAACAAATATGCAGACTGCTGCAGGAAATGTAGAATTTACCAACGATGCGGTATTTTCACATGATTGGACAGGATATCATTTAATCTGGCAGGATCAGTTGATTTTTCCAGAGTTATCTGCAACGGATAAAGTTCAGGTAACGTCAGAAGAGGCAAAGAGAGGAGATATTTTAGACAGAAATGGTCGTCAGTTGGCTGGAGAGGGAACTGCATCTTCGGTAGGAATTGTTCCGGGCAGGATGGAGAACAGAGAAGATACAATAAAAAAACTGGCAGAGTATCTTGGAATTGGAGCAGACGAAATTGAGGATAAGTTAAAAGCCGGTTGGGTAAAAGCAGATTCTTTTGTACCAGTAGCAACAATTCCTAAAATACAAGAGGTCGATCTTTTGACAGTGAATCCGGATAAAACTGTTCTGGAAGAAAAAGAAAAGCAGGACACATTATTGAAGATTCCAGGTATTATGTTATCTGATGTAAAAGTACGAACTTATTATCTAAAAGAAGCTGCCTCTCATCTGGTAGGGTATGTACAGGCGGTTACAGCCGAAGATTTGCAGGAACATAAAGGGGAAGGGTATCGTACAAACAGTGTGATTGGAAAGACTGGACTGGAAACGCTTTATGAAAAAGAACTAAAAGGAACAGATGGGTGTGAAATCTGTATTGTAGATGCAAATGGAAATAAAAAAAGTGTTATTGCATATGAGCCTAGAAAAGATGGAGAAGATATCCATACTACGATTGATGGTGATCTTCAAAGTACTCTTTATGAACAATTTAAAGAAGACAGAGGATGTTCTGTAGCTTTGAATCCTTATACAGGGGAAGTATTGGCGTTGGTAAGTACGCCATCTTATGATAATAATGATTTTGTACGTGGAATGGACAACAGCCAGTGGAGTGCATTAAATGAAAATGAAGACAGGCCTTTATACAACCGCTTTCGCCAGACATGGTGTCCTGGCTCAACTTTTAAACCTGTAATTGCTGCAATTGGATTAAAAGTGGGGGCATTTACTGCAAATGACGATTTTGGAAATGAGGGTCTGGCGTGGCAGAAAGATTCCTCGTGGGGAGATTATACAGTGACTACACTTCATGATTATGAACCTGTGATCTTGAAAAATGCGCTTATTTATTCAGATAATATTTATTTTGCAAAAGCAGCATTAAAAATTGGTGCGGATCAACTGATGCAGTCTCTAAATCAAATAGGATTTAATCAGGAACTTCCATTTGATATTAAAATGTCAGAGTCCCAATATTCTAATATGGACAAGATAGAAACAGAAATCCAGCTTGCTGACAGTGGGTATGGACAGGGACAGATTCTGGTAAATCCTTTGCATCTTGCAAGCATTTATACGGCTTTTCTAAATGATGGAAATATGATAAAGCCATATCTTCACGCGGATGGTGGAAGCACTTCCAGTGAAATCTGGATAAAAGATGCTTTTTCACCACAAATTGTTTCGGAGGTTATGGAGGGGTTAGAGGGTGTAGTGAATAACCCGGAAGGAACTGGTTATGGAGCATGCCGGGAAGACATTAGATTAGCAGGAAAAACCGGAACAGCGGAACTGAAAGCTACAAAAGAAGATACATCTGGAACAGAAATTGGCTGGTTTACAGTTTTTACTACAGATAGAGATACAAAGAATCCTATTTTGCTCATCAGTATGGTAGAGAATGTGAAAGATATTGGAGGAAGCGGTTATGTGGTGGAAAAGGATAAGGCGATACTGGATGAATATCTTGGTAATGAATAATTTTTACCTTTAAATATTACAAATGTAAGAGGAAAATGATATGAAAAAAATTTGGAAAATATTTGTGGGAGTTATTTTTCTTGCTGTCTGTAGTGGATGTGGCATAAAGAAAGAGCAGAAAAAGACAATTGAAGATACGAAAGAAAAAATTTACAGAGAGTGTGAAATGCTAGCAGAAGGCTATCGGAACATATATGAGAATGCTGTGAAAGAAAATGCACTATATGAGCTGAGTACAATACAAAAAAGTATGGATTATTTTGGAAAATATGGATATGCAGTAATTGATTCCTACAATCAGCTGGATATGGTTCAAAGTATTAAAGTAGATGATTTTTTGAAAAAAGCAGAAAAAGAGAAAAATGGAAAAACTACTATATTTCAAGTTATAGCAGGGGATCATTTTATCCGGTATGATCTGAAAACCAAACAGGGGAAAATAGACGTTGAAGTAAGCTCTTTTAAATGGAAAGAGGACACTTGGCAGGAAACATATTATCATGAGTTTAGAGCTAATTCATGGAAATATACAGAAAACGGGTATTTCTTTATGGAAGAATATCATCCGGCTGGATATGATGGACCGTCTGGATATCGGGCCTTTCGGGTAGTGCCGTTAAATAAAAAATGCAGGGAGCTGAATCGAAAATATATACTTCCTTTTGGATATACACTTAATAAATTGTTTACTTCTAATTGGAGTGAAAAAAATTATGATGGAATAAATTTTTATGATGTTTTTGACCGTTTACTTTCAATGGAAGAAAAAACTGATGAATTTAAGGAAGGAAAGACTTATGAAATCCCAAAAGAATCATTTGAAGCGATATTTCAAAAATATTTTAATATAAGCGCAGAGATACTGCAGACAGGAACGGTATTTCACACGGAAACACAGACATATCGGTATCGAACCAGAGGAATCGTATATGATTTTGCTCCCACACCATATATTCCATATCCGGAAGTTGTTTCCTACATAGAAAATCAAGATGGAACAATAACACTGGAAGTAAATGCGGTATGGCCACAAAAAGAATTAGATCAGGCGTTTTGTCATAGCGTAACCATTCGGCTGTTAGATAAAGATAGATTTCAATATGTATCCAATTATGTATCAAGGTCAGAAATAGAGGTTACCTGGTATACGGAAAGATTATCAGACGAAAAGTGGGAGGAATGTTATGGAGATAATTGATATGAGTACAAAAAGAAAACTGAAAAAGATGGTGAGTGTTTTATTTATTTTGGGATGCTTTTTCATAGGAAATACAAAATGTAAAGGGGCTGATTTAGAATATATTTCACAGGAAACTGCGAATTATGCTGTACAAGAAAGAGGATATGATTTGCCAGTAGATGAAGTCGTGAAAGAAGAAGCTATTGAAGATTGTAAGAATGTTATGAATCAGATGAAAGCCATTTATCAAAAGGCGGATAAAGGAACTTCATCGAATGTAGTAGTTTCTGAGACAGTAATGGAAGAAATGCAGGAAGTATTAAAGGAAAAAAATGTCCCTGTTATTACATCAGCGCCGTATTCAAATATGGCTAATTATTCTAAAATGGAAGAATTTCTTTTCAAGGCAGAACAGGATCTGCCAGGAGATATCGTCTTATATAGGATTAACAGGGATGGTGGGATAGAAAGACTCAAATTCAATTATGATGGGACAGATATGTATTTGTTGGCTGTGAAAGTTGTTTGGGGTATGAACGACAATCCATCTATTGTATATGTTTCGTATACAAGGATAGAAGAATGGAAATATACAGAAAAAGGCTGGTTTGGTTATACGCTATGTGTTCCAAAATATCCGGAAGTATCAGAAGCGGTTGATGGCAGTTCTATGATAAGAATTAAACCTTTAAGTGATGAATGCAGGGAAGTTTCAAAGAGGTGTGTGTATTTGCTTGGATATCAGGGGAATAATCTTTTATGTTCTGATTGGGATAGATCTGATATGGAAGGGTTAGATTATAATGGTTTATATGAATATTTATATCGAATGAAATACGGGGAGAGATATGAGTTTTCAGGTAACTCAAGTGGAATTCCGGCAGAAGAGTTTGAAAATCTGATAATGGAGTTTTTGCCGATAACAGCGGAGCAAATTAAAAAATGGGCAGTATTTGATTCGGAACATCAAACTTATGACTGGGAACGATTAGGTTGTTTAAATTATAGCCCTACTTATTTTGGAACATCTTTACCGGAGGTCGTTGAAATAAGAGATAGCGGAGAGGGAAACAATGTGCTGGTTGTTGATGCTGTATGTGATACATTTATATGTAATGATGCCGTTATTACAAGTGAGCTGACTGTTAAGTTCAACGATGATAAGAGTTTTAAATATATGGGGAATAAAATTCTGAATAATGGTACGAAAGAAGTTCCCAAATATCAATATAGAATAAAAAGAAAGAACTGATAACAACTATCAGCCCTTTCATATTTGTTAATTCCATATATGTAATTTTTTTAAGATATTAGAAGTGATTTCAAATGCTTTTTTTCCAGTTGCATTAGAATCACTTTGGATATTGGTTGCAAAATAATAGCTGTTATCGGAAGTTTCTACATATCCGATAAACCAGCCGTTGATATCCTGTCCGTTGACACGACCGGTTCCAGTTTTTCCGTAGAAATTACCATTAGGTGTACTGGCAATTTTTATAGCATTTTTAACAGAAAATACATTTTGGGAATTTAGATGGAATTCATTTGTGTTAAATTTTTTCAATAATGTTACTTGCTCTAAAGGCGAGATTTTTAATGAAAAATCGGACCAGTATAAATCCAGATTTGAACTGGTTGTCTGGTTTCCATATTCTATTTTATTCAAAAATTCCTGGACTCTGTTAATTCCGAGCTGCGAATCAATTGCCTGGAAATACCAGTTAACGGAATTTTGCATAGCAGAGTTTAAATCCTGATCAGCTTCCCAGGATGGAAAAGGAAAGGCATCACCATTCCATGTCATGGAAGAGTGTTCTGGTGTGATGATTCCGGATTCCAACCCTAATAATGCATCGTATATTTTGTAGGTAGACTCTGGCGGAATACGTTTGGTGGCTTCTTCAAGATCGTATATTTTCCAGGAATCCAAATTATTGTCATACAAAACAAATGATCCATCATATGTTCCAAATGTTTCGGATATATCTAACAGGGAGATATTTTTGTCTGTATCACTAAAATGATATACGTTTTGAGTAGAGGCATCAATGGATAAAATGGGTGTACATCCAATAAAAACAGCACTAATGACCAGATAAATTATCAATGCTCTCATTTTTTGATAAAGAGTTTCTTTCCTAAAAACGGCGATGTTGAGAATACGTCGTTTCATCTGCCTGAAATTTCCGGACATTCCAACTGCCAGTGGAGAGGAAAAAGAGGATATTTTTTCTGCAAAATTAATCAGTGTAGTTCCATAAGCTTGGTATTCATCAGCAGAAATCATCTGCAATACAGCAGAATCACAGGCTATTTCACGGTCACAGAGAATTTCTTTTAAAGTGTACCAAACAAAAGGGTTAAACCAGTAGAGTATATTACTTATGACCATGAGGAAGCCAATAAATGTATCTTTGTGACGGTAATGCTGTAATTCGTGTAGCAGCATAAAACGCA
The DNA here is from genome assembly GCF_964249465.1 of Ruminococcus sp. Marseille-P328. NCBI lineage: Bacteria > Bacillati > Bacillota > Clostridia > Eubacteriales > Oscillospiraceae > Ruminococcus > Ruminococcus sp. Marseille-P328. Next base: position 50,974 of record NZ_CAXUBQ010000006.1, read on the forward strand.
TATCATCAGGATTCAGTTCGGAAATTAAATGGATGGGAATGTAAATTCTGGGATGTATTATTCCGATTAAAACTGGTGATTTTAAAAATGCAGTACTGTAGACTGATACTGGGTGAGAGATTTTAAGTTCCTTTAAACAATTGTAATAAATAGTTTTTACCTGCTGATTTTGAAGCGGGAGAGCAGATCTTTTTATGGAACGTACATAGTTTAATGAATGAAGGGTGAGGACTGACATAATCATAACACCCGTTATCCATATTAGAAAGAGTATGGTATTCAAGCCTCCAGAAAATTGACTACTGATGGAAACTGAAAAATCATTCACCTGGTTTAACAAAATATTTTGTGTATTACTGGTAAGTTCGGATAGCGTGTCGGTACCAGAGTTAAGTCCTGAGTCAGTTTGAAAAAAATGTAACCATGAAAAAAGTTGTGAGCCATGAATCTGTACAGGAAAAAATGGCACGGCAAGTAATAAAAATAAAAGAAAACAGAGATGGTACTGTGTAGTCGCAGATAAATATTTTTTCAGAAGTTTTTTTGTTCCGATTATTACAAGTGTAAAAATACATATGAAGATATTACTGATTAAAAAGTGGATGATCCAGTTGCTCATTCAAAACCTCCTATTTCTGATGTTTTGATAATAAATGGCGTAAGTTATCAATTTCTGTTGAAGAGAGCTTATCGTCTTCAAGGTAAGAAGCCAGCATAGAAGAAAGATTTCCATTATAATATCGCTTTAAAAAAGAATTGCTTTCCTGGCGTATATATTCATCTTCTTGGACTAATGGAGTATAGACAAATACCCGGCTTTGTTTTTCGCAGGAAAGAGCTTTTTTGGAAACAAGTCTCTTGATAAGAGTTTGAATTGTTTTTGGACTCCAGCTGGTAGTTAGAGTAAGTTTTTCTGTAATTTCATTTGTATTGATGGGAGCATATTTCCATACAATTTTCATAACTTCAAATTCGGCTTCTGAAATCTGGGGTAGTGACATAATAAAATCCTCCTGCTAAATCCTACATATGTAATAAATATATTATATTACTTGTAGAAGAAAAAAGTCAAATGGCAGATGATATATAGAATATAAAATTAATAATGTAGAGGCAATAAAGGTGAAAAAGATAGAAATTATTGAGAGAATCACAGATGCTAATGGAAGCATAAGTGAAAACATATTGACTAGCTGGGAACATAAAAACCAATTCATACCGGAAATTATAAGGTTTGGAGAATTAAAAATATATCTACAGGAACGAATTGTTAAAAAGAATGATAGTGATGTTCATCTTTCAAAATATGAATATGATATTTTACTTTTTTTAGCGAAAAGTCCAGGTAGAATATTTGGAAAAGAAATGGTTTATGATCTGGTATGGAATGAACCTTATTCCGGTGATTATAATGTGGTTATGCGACATATCTGCAATATCAGAGAAAAAATAGAAGATGATCCTGGACAACCATTATATATACAAACAGTACGAGGTGTAGGATATCGGTTTAATGGGAATTTAGGCAGCGAGTGAAATCGCTGCCTATTATTATGGTTTTACAAAGAAAGGAGTTGGTTATGAGAAGATCTTTGTATTTCAGGAGCATCCTGTTTGAGATATTTGGATAGGTTTTGATGTATCAATTCCAACTCTTTTATTTCTTGCTTAAAGGAAACGTATTGAGTATTTAGTGATTCCTTTCTGGAAATAAGATCTGCAATTTGCTCTTGTAACTTATTGGAATTAAGATGTTTCAGGTCTATACCATTTTCCTGTAACATATGTTCAGCACCAGCGAAAAGAATAATTTGAGATTCATATTTACGGAAATAACGATCCGGATCTTTGGAACTTTTATAATGGTTATCGTAAATTTTATTTTTCTGATATTGTTCGGCATATTTCAGCATTTCTCGAAGATGACGTATCTGAGACTCGAGAGAAACAACAGAGGTATTTACCTCTTTTTGCTGCATATGTAACAAGGCTATGCGGTCTTCAAGTTCTGAAAAATTATGTAGATTATGTGTGAGCATCTTGTTATATTCAGCAGAGACAATTTTTAAATTTTCCTTATTTGCCCATTTCTGAAGTCCAATGTTTCCTGCTATATTGGGAGTGTTGGTGTCTATTAACTTATTACGAACAGAAGGAACAGTAGTTCTGTGAAGCTTATTATTAATGCGTTCTTTGATACGTTCCTTGGTAAAATTTTTTCCTAAAGATTTAGCACTTCCACGCACTGGACGGGACATATCGGGAGAACGAAAGGTAATGTATTTCCTGCTGTTTTCGCCAAATTCTGCGTTTTTTATCTCATATCCTTTAGCTTCCATAAATGTAAGAAATTCTGAATAAGTGGAAATGATTCGGATTGTCTGGTTGATATCTTTTCGCAGCTGCGCTTTTTTACTGGATTCAGATTTATTTGCAGCCCATTCATTGTATTTCATTCCTTTTTTACCATCTGGCATAATTGTGGACAGGTTATGTTCCTGGCATAAAGTGTCGCTGAGATTTCGTATTTTCCAGTAATTCTTTTTACAGTCATGATAATGAGAAAAAGTGATATTATCTGCAGAACAGAAAATCAAATGGTTATGTACATGACCTTTATCAGTGTGTGTTGTCAGAACATAGGAGTATTTTCCCTCCAGTAAGCGATCCGCAAGTTCTTTGCCAATCTGATGGGCTTCCTCATAGGAAACTTCATCAGGGGAAAATGCCTGAATCAGATGAAATGCCTTATTTGCATTATGCGCATCTCGGCAGTCATGTGTGTGATCCAAAGTGTATTTAAAGTCAAGAACTGCTGTTTCAGGAGAGCAGGCAAAGGAAGAAATATATAGTTTCTGGTCAGTTTTATCTGGATTGCAGATGTATTCTATTGCTTTATCAACGGTTGTTTTGATACCATGGATTTTTGTAACTGCCATATTTTTTCCATTAACTCCTTTATATCGTCCAGGTCCTTTGGGTAAACTGTATTGGTACTGTTTATACGATGGGTGATCTGATTCAAATTGCTGCTGATATTGCCCAGCAGGGTATTCATTTTTCGGATATGAGAGTAGTTTACTTCATATACAAATCCATATAAGATCATTTTCCGTAGAAAGGCAGATTTGCTTTTCATCCTGGAAAGACGATATTTTTCTTCTAAAATGTATTGTTCGTCATCATTCAAATAAAATTGTACGGGATGAATTCTGGTACGTTTGCTCATTGAAATCCTCCAATTCGTTTTTTTCTATAAAAAGAGTACAAAAAAACTGTCTAACCAGTTCGGCTATGACAGTTATGGTACTTGGTTTTTTGTTGGTTTGGACAGATGTATCTGTAAGTTATTTTAACAGGACTGGGTGAAAGCGTCAAATTAAGAAATTATAAAATATGAGAGGGCCAGGGATACTCCCTGATACATTTTGGTAGAATGAACCGGAAAGGGAATTTGACAAAATGAGCCAGTTGTCATGACACTGGCAGTGCTTGCTTCTTTTGGGGTGTAGCCTGCAAAGCAGGCTATGCAAAAGCTATAAAACATAAATGGAACTGTGAGAAGTGGTTGAGAATATAATCCTGATAGCGTATAATCAGAGCAAGAAATCGTAAGTGAGGGATAAATTTGAAACGTGAGGAAATTTTTCAATATGTGAAAGAGCAATATGGAACGGAACCGGAATATTTATGGAAAAAAGATCCTGATTCTGCGGTGCTTCGACATAAAAATGGAAAATGGTATGCTATAATTATGGCAGTGGAAAAGAAAACACTGGGATTAGAAGAAGATGGAAAAATTAATATCCTGGATGTAAAATGTGACCCTGATCTGGTTGGGATGTTAATTCAAACGTATGGATTTTTACCGGGGTATCATATGAATAAGCGACACTGGATTACGATTCTTTTGGATGAATCTGTTAGTGAAGCTAAGACGCTAGATTTTCTGGATATGAGTTATGATTTAATTGACAGTGGGAAGTAATTAAAATTAAAAAGGAAGCCTTTCAGAAAAATCTCTGATCGGCTCCCAGGTATTCATTCTGGATATGTATAAGTTGATCTTTGCAACAGGATATTTTCCCAATCTCGTTCATGGCGCAACACTCGGAGAATATGAATCTCTTTTGTTTCTTCCATTATAATATAAAAAATAATAGATGGCGGAAAAGATCTTTTATGTATGGAATATCCTCTGTACAGAATTTGAGTTCGGGGAAAGGCAGTACTGAACTGGCCTAAATTCTGCATTTGTTCTTTCAGATCAGATTGAAAACGGTCAGCACGTTGCTGGCCGAATTCTTCTTCAATATAATCTGCAATGTCTGTGACATCGTAAATTGCTTCCCAGGTTAAAATAATTTTATATTCTTGCATTTCTTCGTGCATCCCTTAATTCTGTGATTTTGCGAAAAGCATCTTCCAGTGGCAATTCACGACCAGCTTCCATATCATCAATTCCCCGGTCTAACATGCGGAGAAGATGATTGTTTTCCTGGTTTTTATCGGTTGTAGGGACTTTTTTTGTTAATTCCATGAAATCACTCCAATCATACGGTTTATAAATAGTGTATGTTGTTCAGAAGTATCTATCCATAGTTTAGCATAGAATGGGCAGCAATACAATTGAATTATTTTGCAGGAGCGTCCGTCAGACCAAGAAGATATTCACAGGAAACATTAAATACTTCGGCCAGTGCGACAACTTCGTAGTCGGGAACGAAACGTGTGCCTTGTTCAATTCGCAGGATTGCCAGATCATTAAAATCATATCCTGCAAGTTGTAATTTGGCAGCGAGTGTTTTCTGAGTAAGATTATGAGCCTTTCGTAATTCTTTTACCCGTTGTCCTATTCTGTTTTTACTGTTCGTTTTTTTATCCCAATAAATAATCATTCTGATCCTCAAAAGTTTCTAAAGATGAAGTATTATTATTGATTTTAAGGAAAAATATTGTTACTATACTTCTAAAGATGAAATTTTTGGAAAGTTTATTTGATTTTTGAAATAAGAAAATGATAATGCTGCCTGTAATGAGAAATAATTCTAATGAGAGGTGGAAAGAAGATGAATGAATTTTATGAAGCAGTATCGAATTTATTTGAGGAATTGCGCTGTGACTCCGGAGAAAGAGAATATACAGTACAGCCGGAAGAATGGAAAGAAGCAGAGAAGAATTTGAAACAAATACAAAAGAAGCTGCCACTACATCTGGAAAAAATCCCAGAGCGTGAGCAGAATTTCTGGAATAAATATCTGGATCAGTTAGAACATTTCCATTATGAAGAGGAGCAGCGGGCTTATTACCAGGGAATGATGGATGTAGTTGAGTTTCTTATTAATATAGGGGCAATAAAGAAATCCACGAATGTTAAGAGAATGATAGAAAAATATGCACGTTAAGAGTGGCGGTATGGGAAACCATACCGCTTCTTCAGAATAATTCAGATAGAATTCAAATGAATTTCAGGGATCTTGTTTATCGTGGTCTGTAGGAATTTTGTATGTGCGCAGGTATGCTTCTACGATGGCAAGGATAGCGGTAATTTGCTCATCGTTGCATTTTGACAGGTACATGAGCAGGCGTTGATAATCAAGATTATCTGTATGATTGTTTGGATAAAACAATGGTTCAGGAGGAACATTTAAAGCGCGTACCAGTTTTCTGATTTTATGAAAACTGGGAACTCGGCCCCCATTTTCAATTTCCTTTAAATATCGGCTGGACATTTCTGCTTTTTCAGCTAATTCTTCATAAGTCAATTTTTGCTCGTGTCGGGCGTTCTTAAAAAACAATCCCAGTTCTTTATCTGTTTGTTTTGGCATATGATACACCTCCATGTTTAGTGTATAGTTCCCTTTATTGAAAGAAAATGAACTAATATTTCACTAAAAAAGAGGGTGATATTTCACTTTTTAAAAGACATATAAAATTCTGAATTTCCGTAAAACAGATCCGGAGGTATAGGAAAGATTAAGAATTTTATTGTCTGGTATCATATCCGTCATTACGTGACGGATGAAATAGATAAATAGTTCAAAAAAGCAAATAAATTTCTTTACCTCAAAAAGTGAATTATATGCCACAAAAAATGATGGCAAAATATTATCTTTTGATATAAATAGCGTCCGATGGGCTAAAAACTACCCATTAGGACGTTTTTTATATACCTCAAAATACAGGAAAAACAATTTTCTCGTATTTATTAAGAAATTTTTTAAAAATTTCTTCCCACACCCCGACAAATGCACTCATCCGTTTGGGATATGTGTGAAGGGGAAGCAAGAACTTTGCTTATTGCCTACCGGCGGGGAAGGAGGTGAACTCTTATGGAGCAATCCTCTTTTCAAGATGAGCAGACAGTCAGACATCAGTTTGATTCTCTGTGCAAGCTGGCATTGAAAAGTGAAGTTATTAATTATGAAAAGCATATGGCATATCGCCAGAAGTATGAAGTGATGTTGTCAGAATTATCAGAAAAGGAGTTGAGCAGACTTTTTATAATGGATGAGCATGAAATGGAAACACATCGTTTTCAGGTCCTGGGTTACGACATAGAAGTCAAAGATGCATTGATTGCTGAAGCACTGCAGACACTTACTGAAAAGAAAAGGAATGTTGTGTTATTATCATATTTTATGGATATGAGTGATGCAGACATTGCCAGAGAAATGAATCTTGTACGCAGCACAATTAATGAGCATCGTAGACGATCACTGGAACTGATGAGAAAAAATATGGAGGAATCTGCAAATGAAAAAAAGTAAAAAACAGAAATGCGCATTTGATTTGCTGCCATTCCATGTTATTGAGGCAGCATCAACTGGTGATACTGAGGCAATCCAGGCAGTGTTGAAGCATTATGAAGGGTACATAACAGTTTTGGCTACCAGAAAAATGTTTGACGAATTTGGACAGGTGCATTACTGTGTAGATGAAACTCTGCGTCAACGCCTGGAAGCAAAACTGATTACTAAGACCTTGGGATTTGATACGAAATCATATGTAAGGAAAAGTAATCAGTAAAGGGAGTATTTAATATAGATTCCTTTTCCCCTTCAGGAATTTTTGTACCTTGAAAATTGTATATTGTTTTAAATACAGGACGTGAAGATATGTAGAGCCACTAGGTAAATCCGCCATGATATATCTGCTCTGTTAATGGAGTAAATACGAGGAAATGCTGAAATATAACATTGAAGTAAAGGTATGGAGCGAGAAGAATTTGACAAAATGTGTAGCAGCTGCACAGGGCGACGAAGCATATCTGTGATAATGATACTTCCAGAAAAAATCTGGTCATATTTAATGACGGTGCAAAACCGATGTGGGCAGAGTACTGAACTGCCACCTGTATTGTAATTTTATCTGCCGATGACAGTGTATAAAATTGTAAATTGTCATGGGCAGATAAAAATGTTTTGTCCAAAGAGAAAAGGAGGAGAGAAGAGTGGCGATTAAAATTGAAAAAGGTAAGATTCCAATTTGGGAAAAATATATGCTTACGGTGGATGAAGCAGTGCAATATTTTGGAATAGGTGAAAAGAAAATAAGGATGCTTATTTCGGAACATCTAAATTCAGAATGTTGCTTTACAGTCCAGGTGGGGTGTAAGTCATTGATTAACCGTAAGAAATTTGAGGCCTTTCTGGATCAGACTACGTCTTTGTAAAAAATATACGAACAATTTAGCACTTTAAAGTGGAAACGTTAGCCCTGGTATGATATAATACCTATATCGTGCTAGGGCTTCTTCGTAGAAAGGGGCGAAGACGTTTGGGTAAAACAAAACGTGACCAAAAACGACGAGATAAAAAAGGTCGAATTTTACGAAACGGAGAAAGTCAGAGAAAAGATGGAAGATATGCGTTTGTATATACAGATTGTTATGGAAAGCAGAAGTTTTTGTATAGTTGGAAATTAGAGCCAACAGATTCTCTGCCAACTGGATGCAGACCATGCTTAGCTCTAAGGGAAAAAGAAAAAAATATCCAAAGAGATTTACATGATGGTATAGTACCTTACGGAGGAAATTTAACAGTTTTGGATTTGGTTCAAAAATATATTGGACAAAAAAAGGGGGTTCGTCATAATACTCAGGCGAACTATGATTTTGTGATCAATATAATAAAAAAAGAAGAATTCGGAACCAGAAGAATAGATAAAATAAAATTGTCGGATGCAAAAGCATGGTTTATTAAGCTGCAAGCAGATGGAAGAGGATACAGTTCCATTCACAGTGTGCGTGGAATTGTAAGACCTGCATTTCAGATGGCAGTTGAAGATGATTTACTGCGCAAGAATCCTTTTGAATTTCAATTATGTACAGTTGTCGTAAATGACAGTGTTACAAGACAGGCAATTACAAAAGAACAGGAAGAGTTATTTCTGGAGTTTATCCGAAATGATGACCATTACTCAAAATACTATAATGGAATGTTTATTTTGTTTAAGACTGGACTTCGTATTTCTGAGTTTTGTGGATTGACAGTGAAAGATATTGATTTTCAGGAGAGAAAAATCAATGTGAATCATCAGCTTCAGAGAACCAGAGGAATGCAGTACGTCATTGAAGATACCAAAACTTCAAGTGGAACACGAATGTTACCGATGACAGATGAAGTTTATGAATGTTTTGAACAGATTGTGAAAAACCGTAAAAAAGTAAGGGTTGAGCCGATTATAGATGGATATAGTCGATTTCTATTCCTGGATAAAAAAGATATGCCTGAGGTAGCACTCCATTGGGAAAAACATTTTCAATGGGCGTTAGGAAAGTATAATCGTACTCATGAGAAACAAATGCCAAAGATCACGCCTCATGTATGCAGGCACACATATTGTTCCAATATGGCGAAAGCTGGAATGAATCCGAAAGCACTCCAATATTTAATGGGACATTCTGATATAGGGGTTACGTTAAATGTATATACGCATCTGGGATTAATTGATGCAAAAGAAGAGATGAATAGGATTGCAAAACTGGCATAGTATGATAAAATAATAGAAAAAAGAATTAAAAATAATCTGATTATAAGGTTCTTAGAAAGCCTGTTTTCCAGGCTGGTTATTACTAAGAAGTTACTAAATTTGGATAAGAAAATATACGAATTTATGCTGTGATATACAGGAAAATGACAGGATTGAAGATTATCGGAAAATGCCTGTAAACAGCGTAAATACAGCATTTCAAGGAGTTTTAAGCAATGATAAGTGTGCTATTTGTCTGCCACGGCAATATCTGCCGCAGCCCAATTTCTGAATTCGTTATGAAGGATATGGTTACGAAACGAGGCATCAAGGCTAAATTTTACATTGCGTCTGCAGCCACCAGTACGGAGGAAATCTGGAATGGAATCGGGAATCCGGTTTATCCGCCGGCAAAGCGGGAATTGGCAAAGCATGGGATTTCCTGCGAGGGGAAAAGAGCGGTACAGATCACCAAAGCAGATTATGGAAAATATGATTATATTCTGGGAATGGAAGAGAGAAACATTCGGAATATCTTGCGAATTGTAGGAAAGGATCCGGAAGGGAAAGTGAAGCTCTTACTGGATTATTCAGATAATCCCAGAGATATTGCTGATCCGTGGTATACGGGGGATTTTGAATCTACTTATAGAGATGTAGTAGAAGGCTGCGAAGGATTTCTTGCGTATCTGGAGAAAAATGAGAAGATATAGGTTGGAAGAGTATACGCAATATGATAAACGTAATGATGAAATAAAAATAGTAAAAACAAAAAAAAACAATGCAAAAATGTGCGTTTTGAACATTTTCTATTCCCTATTCTAGTGACAATTTTATTCAACAGGACTACAATAACCTCAATTTAAGAATTTCGCAATGACGTTCTAATGCAGTAAAAATATCATTAGAAAACACGTCTCATAAAATGTCAGAGGCGTGTTTTCTATATGATAAAACTTTAACAAAAATACAAAAAAACGGAAAATTGTGTTGATTTTATCCCTCAGATATGTATAATATAGGATAAGGAAAAAGGGAATCAATCCGGTTCCATTCCTTTGGTTTTGTACCATAGAGGCTGTGACCGCAAGTAATATTCTTTGATATGTATTACGGTGAGATGCGGACTGAAGCTATAAATCTGCATTCGCAGATGAATTCCATTTTAGAGAAAAGAGGTTAAGTGTAAGATGGCAAAAATCGATTTAACAAAGTATGGTATTACCGGAACTACAGAAATTGTTTACAACCCCTCTTATGAAATGTTATTTGAAGAGGAGACCAAACCAGGTCTTGAGGGCTTTGAAAAAGGACGGGTCAGCGAGCTTGGCGCTGTTAACGTTATGACAGGTATTTATACCGGACGTTCTCCTAAAGACAAATATATCGTAATGGATGAGAATTCTAAAGACACCGTATGGTGGACATCTGACGAATATAAGAATGATAACCATCCTGCATCACAGGAAGCATGGGAAGCAGTGAAAGAGATCGCTAAGAAAGAGCTCTCCGACAAGAGACTTTTCGTAGTTGATGCATTCTGCGGTGCTAACAAAGATACCCGTATGGCAATCCGTTTCATCGTTGAGGTTGCTTGGCAGGCACACTTTGTAACAAACATGTTCATCCAGCCTACAGAAGAAGAACTGAAAGACTTCGAGCCAGATTTCGTTGTTTACAACGCTTCCAAGGCTAAAGTAGAGAACTACAAAGAATTAGGTCTTAACTCTGAGACAGCTGTAATGTTCAACATTACAAGCCGTGAGCAGGTTATCGTCAATACATGGTATGGCGGAGAGATGAAGAAGGGTATGTTCTCCATGATGAACTACTATCTGCCACTTAAGGGCATCGCTTCCATGCACTGCTCTGCAAATACAGATATGAACGGTGAGAACACCGCTATCTTCTTCGGCCTTTCAGGAACAGGTAAGACTACACTTTCCACAGATCCTAAGAGACTCCTTATCGGTGATGATGAGCACGGCTGGGACGACAACGGAGTGTTCAACTTCGAGGGCGGTTGCTATGCTAAGGTTATCAACCTTGACAAGGATTCTGAGCCGGATATTTACAATGCAATCAAGAGAAATGCTCTTCTTGAGAACGTTACACTTGACGCAGAAGGAAAGATTGATTTCGCTGATAAGAGCGTTACAGAGAACACTCGTGTATCTTATCCAATCAACCACATTGAGAAAATCGTTCGCCCGATTTCTTCCGCACCGGCTGCTAAGAATGTTATCTTCCTTTCCGCAGATGCATTCGGAGTACTTCCTCCAGTATCTATCCTGACACCAGAGCAGACTCAGTACTACTTCCTGTCTGGATTCACAGCTAAACTTGCTGGTACAGAGCGTGGAATCACAGAGCCTACACCTACATTCTCAGCTTGCTTCGGACAGGCATTCCTTGAACTGCATCCGACAAAATACGCTGAAGAGCTGGTTAAGAAAATGGAGAAGAGCGGAGCAAAAGCATACTTGGTTAATACAGGATGGAATGGAACCGGAAAACGTATCTCCATCAAAGATACTCGTGGTATTATCGATGCAATCCTCAGCGGCGCTATCTTAACAGCACCGACTAAGAAGATTCCATTCTTTAACTTTGAGGTTCCTACAGAGCTTACAGGCGTTGACACAGGTATCCTTGATCCTCGTGACACATACGCTGATGCTTCTGAGTGGGAAGTTAAAGCAAAAGATCTTGCAGATCGTTTCGTTAAGAACTTCAAGAAATATGAAGGAAATGCAGCTGGTAAAGCACTTGTTGCAGCTGGTCCTCAGGCATAATCATTTAAGATTATTTATGGGTCTGCCGTATTTACGGCAGGCCCTTTGTTGTTTATACTGGCAATATTTATAAAATGTTTTCTATGAATGAAGAAAACAACCACCACAGCTTGTTGCTATTCACTGTTAACGTCCCGCGAGGCGTTTTTTTGGTGAACAAAGTTTAAAGCAAATACGAGAATTACAGCGCGAAATCATGTGAACATGATTTCTGTGCATCGCGAAGCGTGCTGCTGTGAAGGTCGTGAACAGTAATAACAGCTTTTGTTGCAAGGGAAAATTGTCGATAGAAAATCCTTTACAAACACATTCATATCTTATATACTATCCATACAGCAACTCAAATGGAAGCCTTATCTATTTCTAAATATCTGCTTCCATCTTTTATTTCAAATACGGACCGTTTGCAGTGCACAGCAAGGTCTGTATTCGTTAGGGCATTTCGCCCGTTTTTACCAAGAAAGGAATTATATATGAGCAGAGAGTATGAGGTATTTGTGGAGAGTCTGCGTCAGTCTCTGATGGAACGGCTTGGACTTAATGAGAAGCAGATTTACTTTGAAGAACGGGACGAGAATGGCATGACACCAAGCGGCGACCGGCTGTTTGTAGAGTGCAATGCGTCTTCAGTGGGAAAAGAAGTCTGCGGAATTCACACGGAAGAGCTTTTTGAGGACTATGAGAATGGTGTTTCTCTGGAACAGATTGCAAAAACAGTGGAAAGTGAAATACGTAAATTAAAAACAGCTGGATTTTTTGAGAAAACCAAAAATCTGAATAACTACGAAAAGGTAAAAAATGATCTTTTTATCCGGGCACTTAATGCAGAACGCCATAAACGGGAACTGTCGAAGGCAGTATATCGCGTAGTGGGCGATATTGCACTTGTGCTATACATGCAGGTGGGAAATTTGGATGGCCGGATCAGCAGTATGAAAATACGTACTGATAACATAAAAGAATGGGAAATGGATGAAAAGACAGTCTTTGACGCAGCTCTTCTAAACACGTATTTTATTTCGCCGCCCAGAATTTTTTATTGGGAAAAACTGGTCTACAATCCAGATTATGATGGAGAATGCTTCATGGATCTGAACCATGAATTCTATCTGACAAGGGACAGCATCGGGAGCTGTCTGAGCACTGCCAGAAGGACAAACGGCGCCGTTGCAATATTCTTGCCAGGCGTGGCCAAAAGGCTTGCAGATCTGATGGATGCAGATTTCTATATGGTGTTTACGAGCATTCATGAAGTGATGATCCACAATGCTGATCATTCCTATCCGGAGGATCTTGAAAATGTTTTGAGAGAAACTTTGCGGGAGGCAACTCCTGAAGAAGATTTTCTCACGGACAAAATATACAGATATTGTAGAGAGACCGGAGATTTTCTGATGTATAAAGGCACAGTATTTATTGATTTAAATAAGTTGAAAACTGATAGTGAAGAGAACGGATAAACAAATAGAAACAAGTGAAGTTGAGCCATTTGTCGACCTTTTTGCACAAGGGGTGTTTTCGGCAGAGATTTTTATTGCAAAAAAAGAACTGCAGTCAGACTGTAAACCAATCTGCTGCAGTTCCTGAAAACGAAATTATAAATTTCTATCCGAGAATTGCGGAGTCATTGGAGAACTCTTCCCCGCTGGCTTCCTCAAATTTATCAAGAAGCTGTTTTACTGTAAGCTTTTTCTTTTCTTCGCCTTGGATATCAAGAATGATTTTTCCATTCATCATCATGATCAGGCGGTTGCCGTGAGCAATAGCGTCCTTCATGTTATGCGTAATCATCAGTGTAGTAAGGTGATCGCGGTTGACAATCCTGTCTGTGATATCCAGCACCTTGGCAGCTGTTTTGGGGTCAAGGGCTGCGGTATGCTCATCAAGAAGGAGAAGCTTTGGCTTCTGAAGGGTTGCCATGAGAAGCGTAAGTGCCTGTCTCTGACCTCCGGAAAGAAGACCCACCTTAGAGGTAAGACGATCTTCAAGACCAAGATTCAGAATCTTCAGAAGCTCTTTGTACTCTTCTCGTTCGGCTTTTGTAATACCAGAACGAAGAAATCTTGTTTTTCCGCGGCGTTTTGCAAGGGCAAGATTTTCTTCAATACCCATGGTAGCAGCAGTTCCGGTCATGGGATCCTGAAATACACGTCCCAGATAAGCTGCTCGCTTGTACTCGGAAAGTTTGGTGACATCTGTTCCGTCAATGATGATCTGTCCCTCGTCTACTGGCCATACACCGGCAACTGCGTTCAGCATTGTGGATTTTCCGGCACCGTTGCCGCCGATGACAGTAACAAAGTCGCCTTCATTTAATTTCAGGGAAAGTCCGTTCAGAGCCACCTTTTCGTTGATGGTTCCTGGATTAAAGGTTTTATATATGTTTTTGATCTCAAGCATTGTTCTTACCTCCGCGTTTTGCTGGTTTTGCGAAATATTTTCCCTTCCAGTAAGGCACTGCCAGGAATACAGCTACTACAAGTGCAGACAGCATTTTCAGAAGGTCAGTGTCGATACCCATCCAGATAACAGTCTGGAGAACCAGATAGTAGAGAATGGAACCAAATGCTACGGCCAGAAGACGGAGCGCGAAATTGCGGAAAATACGGCTGAAAATCGCTTCGCCGATAATAACAGCAGCAAGTCCGATTACGATAGCACCACGTCCCATATTGACGTCTGCAAATCCCTGATACTGTGCAAGCAAGGCGCTGGAAAGAGCAACAAGTCCGTTGGAAATCATAAGTCCAAGTACTTTGCAAAAATCAGTGTTGATACCCTGTGCACGGGACATGTTTGGATTGCATCCGGTAGCACGGAGGGAACATCCAAGCTCTGTTCCGAAAAACCAGTAAAGAACTGCGATGATCACAACAATAAATAAAGCGACGATAAGAATTGTGTTCTGAGTGATCGGTACATTTTTTATACGGCGTAAGGAAATCAGGATCGGGTATTTATCAACGTTGATAGCCTGGTTTGCTTTTCCCATGATTTTCAGGTTAACAGAGTACAGGGAAAGCTGTGTCAGGATTCCAGCAAGGATGGCCGGGATTCCCATAAAGGTATGGAAAATACCGGTAACAAGACCAGCTGTCATACCAGCCAAAGTGGCAACTAAAAGAGATACCCATACGTTATGTCCGCTGGTCATCATCATGACGCAGACAGCACCTCCGGTACACATGGTACCGTCTACGGTCAGATCGGCGATGTCAAGGACACGGAATGTAAGATATACGCCAATAGCCATAATACCCCAGATCAGACCCTGGGCAGCGGCACCCGGAAGTGCCATGATTAAGTTTGCAATTTGCATGTCTTTATCCTCCTGCATGCGTGATTTGTTTGCTGGAGCGTGTTTGAAAAAACATTTTCGCAATTTGTACGCCCCACTGTGCGGTATATTTTGCCTGAATTCGGTTGTCGTAGCCCGTTACGACGACCTCACCCGGACAAAATCTCCCACAAATTGTGACACACATCTTGCAGAAAGTCTTTTACAAATACACTCTGGTGTTCACTGTGTGAACATCAACATTTGTTTTGTGGACAAATGTTTGAAAAAGACAGTTACTGGAATCTTTATAGTGTTTTGTATGTGGAGTAACTGGCTTTTTGTTATTTGCGTAAACAGAAATATTCATTTTGGAAGAAATGCTATTTTATGCATAATTATGCATAAAATATACTTAAAAATACATTCCTTCAGAAACGACACAAACAGCGAGAGAGGCTTCCCTTCCCGCTGTCTGTGTTGATTACTGTCAGAGTCTTTTGACAAGCTCTAAAAGCAACTGAATGTCTAAATTAACTGTCAAACAAATATGAAAATTTTTATTGTGCATTACTGCATATGTTATAAACCAGTAATTATTCTGCGTCAGCACCGATTGCAACATAGTCATCCGGAACTTCAATTCCCAGCTCAGCACAGATGTCTGCATTGTATTCTTTTGTGAAGTTTGGTGCATATTCGATTGGCATTGTAGAGATATCTTCACCATCTTTCAGAATTTTAACTGCCATTTCACCAGTTGCTTTTCCAAGATCATAGTAGCTGATGGAAAGTGTAGCAACACCGCATCCGGAGCAGATTCCTTCTTCACCTGCGATTACCGGAACCTTTGCCGGAAGGCAGATGTTGTTGATCAGCTCTGTGTTGGAAGCTGCTGTGTTATCGGTAGGAACATAGATAACGTCACTGTCTGCAACTGCATTTGTTACAACAGAAGAAATATCGTTGGAGTCAGAGAATGCGTAGTATTCGCAAGTGTATCCAAGATCTTCAAGAGCTGCCTTCACCGTATCAACCTGATACTGGGAGTTTGGTTCTGCGGAGCAGTACAGAAGTCCTACAGTCTTAGCATCCGGGAAAAGTTCATTCAGCATTGCTGCCTGCTGGTCGAGAGGAGCAAGGTCTGAGGTACCGGAAATATTGCCGCCTACAGTACCATCAAAATCTGTAAGGTCAAGAGCTACGCCATACTCTGTAACTGCAGTTCCAAGAATCGGGATATCGCTTGTTCCGGCAGCAGCTGCCTGAAGAGAAGCAGTAGCATTTGCAAGGATAAGGTCTACGTTACTGGATACGAAGTTGTTGATGATCGTACTACATGTTGCGGAATCACCCTGTGCATTCTGCTCATCAAATGTTACGTTTTCTTCGCCAAGACCTTCTTTTACTGCATCTTCAAATCCCTGTGTTGCTGCATCCAGTGCTTCGTGCTGAACTAACTGGCAGATACCAATATTGTACGTTTTCTGCTCTTCAGCGTGTACGGTTACTGTACCTGCAAGACCTGCTACCATAGCTCCGGTCAGAATTACTGACAAAACCTTTCTTTTCATATTTTATTTCCTCCTTAAAAGTGTTTTCGTGTTTTAAAGTGCTTTTTCTGCTTTAAAGTATTGCCTGCACAAAATAATACCGCTTTAAAGCGTAAAAGTCAAGTCGCTTTTGTAATTTTTTCACATATCCTAATAGAGAAATAGTATTTGAAAAGGAAATTTTGACATGCCATATTCTATTATGATTGACGCCGGGCATGGCGGCAACGATCCGGGAGCGGTATATAAAGGGCGCAGGGAGAAAGATGACAATCTTGCTCTTGCTATGGAGGTTGGAAGAATTCTGTCTGAAAACGGAGTTGATGTTTTATATACAAGAACTACAGATGATTACATTTCTCCTTTTGAGCGGGCAAGGCTGGCAAATGAGGCAAAAGTGGATTTTTTTATCTCTTTTCACAGGAACAGCAGCCCTGAGATGAATCAGTATAATGGTGTAGAAGTGCTGGTTTATGATAAAAACGGAATTAAGTATGAAATGGCACAGAATATTGTAGGTGCTCTGGGCGAATTGGGATTCCGTGAAATTGGAGTCCAGGCAAGACCGGGCCTTGTTGTGCTGCGAAAAACAAAAATGCCGGCGTTGCTTATTGAAACCGGATTTTTAAATTCTGACAAAGATAATCAGCTTTATGATGAAAAAAATGCTGAGATCGCGCAGGCTATTGCCGGGGCGATTCTTGGAACTCTGGATCAGCAGCAGGGTGAAGAACCTTTGTATTACCGTGTACAGACTGGAGCTTTTCGCAAACGGGAAAATGCGGATCGAATGCTTTACTTGCTTCAGGAAAAAGGTTATCCGGCATATATTTTGCAGGATGGAGAACTTTATAAGGTTCAGGTAGGTGCATTTTTACAGCTGGATAATGCTATCCGTATGGAACAGAAATTGCGGGAGGATGGGTACTGTACGTTGATTGTGACGAAGTGAAAAGAAAGTAGAAAAAAGCAGGAAAAAAAGTTATAATGGAAAATCATAAGTGCAGGGGAAAGTCCTCTGGCAGAAAGAAGGAACAAAAGCGTGAATTATAATGAATTTATGAAAAATGTGGAGGAGTTTGTTTTTGCCGAGAGCCAGCCGGAAAAAGCAGATATCATTTTCGTGCCGGGAAATGGTTTCCCGGATATGGCAGAAAAAGCAGCTTCTTTATATAGAGAAGGATATGCCCCCTATATTTTGCCAAGCGGAAGATACAGTATTACACTTGGCAAATTTGCAGGTGTGCAGTCAAAAAAAGAAATATATGGTGGAGATTATGAGACGGAATGGGAATTCCTGAAAAATGTACTTTTGAAAAACGGAGTTCCGGAAGAGGCTATTCTGATGGAGAATCAGGCTACCTTTACCTATGAAAATGCAATTTTTTCCAGGCAGGTGACAGACCTTCACAAAATTCATGTGAAAAAAGCGATTCTGTGCTGCAAAACTTACCATGCCAGAAGATCACTGATGTATTATCAGCTTTTATATCCGGAGACGGTAATTATGGTATGTCCGGCCTGCCCGGATGGAATTACCAGGGAGAACTGGAGAGAAACAGAAACTGGTGTGGAGGCTGTTACCGGCGAAATAGACAGGATTGTCAAGCAGTTTTGTTTAATGCTGGGAAATCGGTGAGATAAGAAAAATCCGAATGATCCGTTTTGGAAACATTCGGATTTTTACAATTGAAATCTACCGGAAATACCGGCATTTGCAGGCTTGCAGATTATGAAAAAATCAGTAGTATGACAGATTCATTTATGCGTCAGCAGCTTCTGGATTTTCTTTATGCTCTGGCAGCCAGATATGCACCAGTTCAATACGGTTCTTATCCAGTTCATCTACAACAAGATGCATGCCGTCTTCCAAAGTGACAGATTCGCCCTCGCGTGGGAGGCAGTCAAGCTGTTCAATAATATATCCGCCTACAGAATCGTAGTCCTCTGATTCAAGTTTGGTACCCAGTGCTTCGTTGACATCATCCAGTTTGGCAGAACCAAGAACTTCATACTCCCGTCCAGGCTGAATCTCACGGATCGGTTCTTCCTCATCTTCGTCATATTCATCACGGATTTCACCTACGATTTCCTCCAGAAGATCCTCAAGAGTGACAAGACCGGCAGTGGAGCCGTATTCGTCGAGAACAATTGCAAGGTTTACGGAAGCTTTTCTCATTTCCATCATAAGATCTGTGGTACGCTTATATTCATAAGTGAAATAAGGCTCACGGAGAATCTTACGGATAGAAAACGGTTCATTTTCCGGATAGAGAAGAAGATCCTTAATATTGATAATTCCAATCACATTGTCTGTGTTATCCTCATAAACAGGAAAACGGGTGTGCATATCTTCTTTGAAAATATCCATAAGTTCCTGATAAGTGGAATTCACGTCAATAAAAGTCATGTCAATTCTGGGAATCATTACATCTTTGGCAGCAGAATCACCGAAATCAAACACATTATAGATCATCTGCTTTTCTTCCCGCTCAATAACACCGTTTTCCTGCCCTGCATTTACCATAGAACGAAGCTCATGCTCTGTGATGGTGTCTTTCTTCGCATTGGGGTCAACACGAAGGAGGAAAAGAATGCCGTTAGCCAGTTTTCCCACAATGAAAATAACCGGGGTCAGTACTGTCATAAGCGCATATATAGGTCTGGCATAGGTGAGCGCCAGATCATCCGCTTTCAGTGTGGCAATGGTCTTCGGGGTGATCTCGCCAAACAGAAGTACCAGCAATGTCATAACGCCGGTAGCCACGCCGATATACATGCTTCCAAATACTTTCATGGTAAAAGTGGTAGCAAGGGAAGAGGCTGCAATGTTTACAATGTTGTTTCCGATTAAAATTGTACTGAGCATTTTTCCAGAATTGGAAATTATTTTCTCCAGGATAATGGCTCGCTTGTTTCCCTGTTCAGCCAGGGAATGGATCCGAATGCGGTTGGCAGCCGTCATGGATGTCTCCGCAGAGGAAAAGAAGGCGGACAACAGCACCAGAATCAGTATGGTGACCGCCTGTATAGGGACACTTGAATCCAAACTATATTCACTCCTTTTTTTATGTATTAAAAAGAATATACATGATTCAGGCTTAAAATGCAAGGAAAAAGTATTTGAGTTTATGGATTGCGAAAAGTAACGAAAAAAGTGGAATTGGGGGTGTCGAAAAAGAAAGAACTGTGTTATAATTCAGTTCGGTAAAAAAATAAATTATTACAAAATGTTTACAAAAGAGTAAAGATTTGATATAGTGTAGATTAAGGGCTGAATAAATAGCTACTGTGAATCACAGTGTGAAAATTCACCTGTTTATAATTTGAGATTGATTTTGGACAGTTGTACTGCCTTTGGATTATATAGATTTTATGATTGATGTGGATTTGGCTAGAGTGTGTTTGAAAAAGGCTTTCTGCAAGATGTGCGTCACAATTTGTGGGAGATTTCGCTCGAATGAGGGCGCCGTAGCGGGCTACGGCAACTGAATTCAGGTGAAATCTCCCGCAAAGTGGGGCGTGCAGATTGCGGGAATGATTTTTCAAACAGGCTCTAGGGATATGGGCAGTTACATTTAATATACATATTACGACAGAGGTGCCAGGATGAAAAAGAAGAAAAACGTTATGTACAGAAAAAGCGTATCATTACTTGCGGCAGCTGCGATGACAGCAGTACTTATGACAGGACAGGTTTATCCAGTAGCTGCATGGGGGCAGAGTACAGAGACCAGACTTGAGAAATCCAGTCTGATTCCGGAAAATATCACAATTGATCAGCCAGTTGCTCTTTCGGAAGTGGCATTGCCCAAGAGTGATTATGGAACGCTTTCCTGGGCGGATGATTCATATATACCGGATAAAAGAGTGCAGACCTGCGAAGTAGTATTTAAACCAGCAGCAGACGTGGATCTTTCTTATATTTCCGGATGGGATTCTGAGAAAAAAGTTGTGAAAGGTAAGATCACAGTTGTTGTCAGCAGCATAGAAGAGAGTTCTGAAGATCAGCCTTCTGATACTGCTGCAGATGTGGAAACAGGTGACGAGAGCAGTGAAGCATCTGTCCCGGACGACACAACTTCTGACAATAAAGATACAGATATAAAATCAGATGACGCAGCAGTTACAGGTGAGAATCAGCAGAATGATTCAGAAGCTTCAGGGAAGACAGAAGATCAGACTGAGAATGCGGGAAACAAGCAGAACAGTGAATCAGATAAGAAAGAAGAAACCATCGAGAGCACTCCTGCTTCCAATGAAGTAAAATCTGAAGAGAACACCGAAGCGGCTGGAATTACAACCCCGGCAGAAAAAACAGAAGCAACGGCTCCTGCAATGGAAGAAACTGTAGATTCTGAAGATATTCAGGAAGAAGCCCCAGAAGAGTCAAAAGCTGATACAAATTTAGATACAGCTGCAGAAGAGTCAAAAGCTGATACAGGTTCAGATACAGCCGCAGATAGCATAGAGAGTACAAATTCTGATAATGGTGAGGATGCAGCATCTGACAATGTGCAGACCGCAGATTCCTCAGATGATACTGGAAAACTGAACGAAACTTTTGGTGAGGTGATGCCTGGTGCTACCATTCTTGATGGTACAGGGGATTCTGTGAAAAATGAGAACACAGAAGAGAAAAAAGATACTGCAGATACAACGAACACCACGGATGTAAAAGACACAACAGACCCTACAGAGGATGACCAGAAAAATATATTTGATAATCCTCTTGACTTTACCACAGCGGATACAAGACCGGCAACTGCTGAGGACGATCTCACAGAAGAAGAGCAGGCTGCAAGGGCTGCTCAGAATCATAGTTGTGAGGGAATTTCTGTATCAGGCATAGATCTTCCCTGGTATGTCCAGTTCCAGGTGACCAGTGGTGAAAATTACGAATTTAAAAATGAAGATAATGCTACGATCTTCCAATCCTATGAATTTAAATTATGGGATCTGAAGAATAATACAGAGTATGAAATTCCGGATGGACAGTATGTAAGCGTAACGATTCCTGTCAAAGAAGGATATAAATATTCGATTGAGCATCTTCTTGATAATGGTGCGACAGAGACCATTATTCCCAGTGTAAACGGAAGCACCATGGTATTCAGCACACATTCTTTCAGCCCGTTTGGAATTGCAGGTTTTCGTCCAATCGTAGGAGAGGACATTGCAAATGGAGCGTATGGCGATGGAAGTACACCAACTCCTACACCTACTGTGACGATCAGTGGAACACCTACCCCGTCTCCATCTGTGACCGGAGCTGGTACGAATGGAACAAATGGATCCGGAACGGGTAAAACGGATAGCAATAGCGGAAATGAAACTGGTGGAAATACAGGTGATTCAAATGGAATCAGCAATGGAAATACAAATGGCTCTTCCAATGGGACTTCAGGAACCGGAAATGGTGGTTCTTCATCTGGTACCGGAAGCTCTGACGGCAGTGACAATTCCGGAACCAGCAATACACCAGGTGTGGCATCTGATGGAACTATAAATTCTGGCACAACAGATGGCAGTTCTTCAAATGGAACAGGTTCCAGTACAAATGCGGGACAGACTGCAGGAAACACTACAGGCAACACTGCAGGAAATACGGCTGCTACCTCAAACGGAAATAACGGTCAGAGTCAGACCTCAAATGCAGTAAAAACTGGTGACAACACCATGATCCTTCCCTTTGTGATCCTTGTGATCGCTGCAGCCGCTGTGATCATTATTGTGATTATTGTTCGCAAAAAGAAAAGATAAAGCAGACAGGATAATTAAAACGGACATTCATAATCCATGAATAACGAAGCCAGCCCTTCCATATATTACATATGGGAGGGCTGTTTTTATGAAAGTAAAAGTCATTTTAAAATCTTTACTTTTTTCCTATGCAGTTACCGGAGCGTTTCTTTTGCTTCTGGCATTCCTTTTATTCCAGTTTGACCTGGGAGAAAAGCCTGTGTCAGCAGGAATTGTAGCTGTGTATATTTTGTCCTGTTTTTCAGGAGGCTTCATGTCAGGAAAAATTCTGCGCAAAGATAAGTATTTATGGGGAATTCTGGTAGGGGCTTTTTACTATTTGCTTTTGATTACAGTATCTTTTGTAGTGCAGGGAAAATGGGAAATGAGTCTGGTACATGCAGTAACTACTTTTTTTATGTGTCTGGGTGGTGGTGCTCTTGGTGGGATGTTGTCTTAGAGCGTGTTTGAGAAATCATTCCCGCATTTTTTGAAAAGATTCGCACTCTGTCCAATAAAAAATGCTTTAAAAATAAAAAAAAATATGATATACTAGGCAAAGATTATATACATAAGGAGGCTAATACTATGCAGCATATCAAAACATTAAATACAAAGAACCTGCAGAACACTGTAAAGAAAGGCGGCTGCGGCGAGTGCCAGACATCATGTCAGTCCGCATGCAAGACATCCTGTACAGTAGGAAACCAGAGCTGCGAGAACAAATAAGTCGGGCAACTGGAAACGTATGTAAGCAGCGGTGTAAAAGCCGCTGCTTATTCATGCAATAGGAAAGAATGAAAGGATATACTAACATGAGTCTGATTCACCGTTATCAAAACAATGGCTACAACATCGTGCTGGACATCAACAGCGGATGTATCCATGTTGTGGATGAAGTGACCTACGAAGTACTTCCTTATATGGAAGAAGGTCTGGACACAGCTGCCATTGTAGGAAAACTGGGAGATCAGTTTTCAGAAGAAGATATTAAGACATCAGTGGCAGAGTGTGAGAAGCTGAAAGCCGATGGCATGCTTTTCACCAGAGATGTATATGAGAATGCTATTGATACATTTACCAAGAACCGTCAGACAGTGGTAAAAGCGCTCTGTCTGCACATCGCCCACGATTGTAACCTTGCCTGTCGCTACTGCTTTGCAGAAGAAGGAGAGTACCACGGAAGACGAGCTCTCATGTCTTTTGAGGTAGGGAAGAAGGCACTGGATTTCCTGATCGCTAATTCAGGCTCCAGACACAATCTGGAGGTGGATTTCTTTGGCGGCGAGCCGCTTATGAACTGGCAGGTTGTTAAGGACCTGGTAGCATACGGCCGTGAGCAGGAGAAAATCCACAATAAAAAATTCCGTTTTACCCTTACTACCAACGGTGTTCTGCTGAACGATGAGGTAATGGAATTCTGCAACAAAGAGATGGGAAATGTGGTCCTCAGTATTGATGGCCGTAAGGAAGTTCACGATTTTATGCGCCCATTCCGCAAGGGGGCAGGAAGCTATGATCTGATCCTTCCGAAGTTTCAGAAATTTGCAGAGTCCCGTAACCAGGACAAGTATTATGTAAGAGGAACCTTCACTCATCATAATCTTGATTTCTCCCAGGATGTTCTTCATCTTGCAGACCTTGGATTCAAGCAGATTTCTGTAGAGCCTGTAGTGGCAGATCCATCTGAGGAGTACGCACTTCGGGAGGAAGACCTGCCGAAGATCATGGAAGAATACGACCTTCTTGCGAAAGAGATGATAAAACGCGAGAAAGAAGGCAAAGGTTTTAATTTCTTCCATTTCATGATCGACCTTACCGGTGGCCCTTGTGTATACAAGAGGCTTTCAGGATGTGGAAGCGGCACAGAATATCTTGCCGTAACTCCATGGGGGGATTTCTACCCATGCCACCAGTTTGTTGGGGAAGAAGAATATCTGATGGGAAATGTGGATGAAGGGATTACGAGACCTGACATCCAGAAGGATTTCGGATGCTGCAATGTTTACACCAAGCCAGCCTGCAAGGATTGTTTTGCAAGATTCTACTGCAGTGGCGGATGCGCAGCAAACGGATATCATGCCCATAAGGATATCAGAAGCAATTATGAAATCGGATGCGAGCTCCAGAGGAAGCGTGTGGAGTGCGCCATCATGATAAAAGCTGCACTGGCAGAAGACTGATAGCACTTCGCCAGCTGCGAAGATTTCTGTCAGTCCCTGCTTTTGCGAAAAACAAAAAAGAAGGGACAGAACAATGAAAAAATCAAGAGGTATCTTAGTCCTGATCCTGACTGCCATCGTTACCGTATTCTTTTGCTATACGGCTGCTGTAGGTATTGGTCCTACAGGAACCGGTGCCATGAAGAATATCAAGACCGGACTTGATCTGGCTGGTGGTGTCAGCATTACATATCAGGCAAAGGACAGTAACCCAAGCAGTGAAGACATGAGCGATACTGTGTACAAGCTGCAGAAACGTGTTGAGCAGTACAGTACAGAAGCTCAGGTATATCAGGAAGGCTCTGACCGTATCAATGTAGAGATTCCTGGTGTAACAGATGCAAATGCTATTCTGGAAGAACTTGGCCAGCCAGGTTCCCTGTGCTTTATCACACAGCAGGATGAGGATGGAAACGCAAATTTTCAGGCAGATTCCAGCAGCGAGACCGGATACTCTCTGGCAAGAAGTCTTGACGAGATCCGTGCAGCCGGCTCTGTGGTTTTGGAAGGTACAGATGTGGCAGATGCTACAGGCGGTGCAATCCAGCAGCAGAATTCCAGCAGCAGAGAGTACGTGGTAGATCTGACTCTTACAGACGAGGGAAAAACAAAATTCGCAGAGGCAACTCAGAACAATGTTGGAAAACAGATCGCGATTATCTATGACAACGGCGTATTAAGCGCTCCAAGAGTAAATGAAGCCATCACAGGCGGTAAGGCACAGATCAGTGGTATGGAAAGTGTTGAGAGAGCACAGGAGCTTGCTTCCTATATCCGTATCGGATCCCTGAGCCTTGAACTGACAGAGCTTCGTTCCAGCGTTGTAGCTGCACAGCTCGGTGAAGAAGCAATCTCCACCAGCCTTATTGCAGGTCTGATCGGTCTGATCATCGTAATTCTGTTTATGATCATCGCTTACCGTGTACCTGGTGCAGTTGCAGGCCTTTCCCTGATTTTCTACACAGCGACAATTCTGCTTACCTTAAATGCATTTGACATTACCCTTACGCTTCCGGGTATTGCAGGTATCATCCTTGGCATTGGTATGGCAGTAGATGCGAATGTTATTATTTATGCACGTATCCGTGAGGAAATCGGTACAGGCTCTACCGTAAGATCCGCGATCAAAGCTGGTTTCTCCAAGGCTTTTTCCGCAATCTTTGACGGAAACATCACAACCCTGATCGCAGCATTCGTTCTGATGTGGCTGGGTACTGGTTCTGTTAAAGGATTTGCATATACACTGGCACTTGGTATTGTGATTTCCATGTTTACAGCTCTGGTATTTTCCAGACTTGTGATCAATGCATTATATGCAGTTGGCGTTCGCGATGAGAAATTCTATGGAAAGACTGAAGAGAAGAAAGTCATTAACTTTGTTGGAAAGAGAAGATTATGCTTCACCCTTTCCATTATCCTGATCCTTGCCGGACCAGCCACTATGCTGATCCACAAGGCTACAGGCGGAAAAGCCCTGAACTACAGCCTTGAGTTTTCAGGTGGTACTTCTACCAATGTCACCTTTAACGAAGATATGGACATTAAGACCATTGATTCTGAGGTTACACCTGTAGTGGAAGAGGTTACAGGAGATAAGAATGTACAGCCTACTAAGGTTGTTGGAACAAATCAGGTTATCATCAAGACACGTTCCCTGAATCTTGACGAACGTGAGGCACTGAATAAGGCACTTGTTGACAAGTTTGGTGTAGATGAATCCCTGATCCAGGCAGAGAGTATTTCCTCCACTGTCAGCAACGAAATGAGAAGAGATGCTGTAGTAGCCGTTTTTGTTGCCACTATTTTCATGCTTCTTTACATCTGGTTCCGTTTCAAGGATATCCGTTTTGCAGGAAGTGCGGTACTTGCACTTCTTCATGATGTGCTTGTTGTCCTTACATTCTATGCGATTTCCAGAATTTCCGTAGGAAATACTTTTATCGCTTGTATGTTGACTATTGTTGGTTATTCTATCAACGCCACGATCGTTATCTTCGACCGTATCCGTGAGAATCTTCACGGAAGCAAGCGCGTAGATGAGCTCGAAGAAGTGGTAAATAAGAGTATTACACAGACACTTACCAGAAGTATTTATACTTCCCTTACTACCTTTATCATGGTAGCTGTTCTTTATATCATGGGTGTATCTTCCATCCGTGAGTTCGCAGCTCCGCTGATGGTTGGTATTATCTGCGGTGCTTATTCTTCTGTATGCATTACCGGAGCCCTCTGGCTGGTAATGAAAAAGAAAATTGGCGGCGGACAGGCTCAGACTGTAAAAGCTACAGCTGGTGCTGCTCCGGTTAAACAGTCTGTTTCAAGTGCAAAGGCACCAAGTGCTCCAGCTGCAAATGGACAGACCCAGCCGAAGAAGAAAAATCGTAAGAGAGTTCAGGAGCGTCTTGCAGCCCAGGAGGCGGCTAAGAATGCTGAGAATGGTTCTTCTGAGGAAGACAGATAATTAAATGAACTTAAGCCAGGACGGGTGGAAACATCTGTCCTGGCTTGCTTTTTATGTAAAATTCTATTACTATTTAGTGGGTTGAAAAGTTCTTTAGGAGGGACGCATTTGGACAATGTGTATTACTCACTCGCCGGCGCAACGCTCCGATGAACTAATCGCTAACTGCGACTAATGCGTTCGGGAGAGCCCTCACGCATAAGTCTCCGTAAGCGCTGGATTTCATCTGCGCTAAAAACGCGCCTGAAATGGCTCGCTGGAGTAATACACATTGCCCAAATGCTGTGTGTCGGCTGGGACTGATTCTATTTAGGAACTTTTAACGAGGAAGAGGGGGAGTGATTGGTTTTCTGATACTTTCTTGGCAATGATGGATTAGAAAAAAACAATAAAGCTGCGAAGTACCAACCATCTAAATGAGGTATCGAAGACACATATAATAATATGTCAAGTTCTTTGTTTGCAAAACAGCCCTAAAAATGTGCAAATACTTCATAGAAATTGTAAAAGCCGCTAATTTCCGGCAAGATTTCCATAAACTTTCGTTTCCGATATAGTATATGGAAGCCAGTCACTCACCCTCCCCACCTGTTGAAAGTTCCTATGTACAAATAAGTCCTAGCCAGTACACAGCATTCGGGCAATGGTGATTGCTCCAGCGAGCCATTTCAGGCGCGGTTTTAGCGTAGGCGAAATCCACTGCTTACGGAGACTTAATCGTGAAGGCTTTCCTGAACGATTTAGTCGCAGTTAGCAGTTAGTTCGCTGGAGCGTTGCGCCGGCGAGTGAGCAATCACCATTGTCCGAGTGCGTCCGCCTTGAACAACTTTCAACACACTAAATAGCAATACAATTTACAACAGGAGACAGAGCATGGAAAAATGGGTATTAGCGGCGAAAAGAGCTGATTTTCAGGAGATTGGCCGGAAGTATGGAATAGATCCGGTGATCGCCAGGATTATTCGGAACAGGGATATTACAGAAGATGCAGAAATTAATCAGTATCTGAACGGAACCCTGGATGACATTCCATCCTGGAAAAGTCTGAAGGATATTGACAAAGCTGTGGAAATTATTTCGCAAAAAATAGATCTGGGAACCAGGATGAGAATTATAGGAGATTATGATATTGACGGTGTAACTGCAACTTATATTCTGTTAAAAGGATTTAAACGCCTGGGGGCGAATGTAGATACCTATATTCCGGACCGCATTGCAGATGGATATGGAATTCATAATCATCTTATAGAGAAAGCAAAAGAGGATGGAGTAGATACGATCGTGACCTGTGACAATGGAATTTCGGCTGCAGATCAGATTGCATTTGCAAAAAAAATGGGCATGACAGTGGTAGTGACGGATCACCACGAGGTCCCTTTTGAAGATACAGAAGAAGGGCGAAAATACAAGCTTCCTCTGGCAGATGCAATTATCAATCCAAAACAGTCTGACTGTACGTATCCAAATAAAAATATCTGTGGCGCAGTGGTTGCAATGAAACTGGTTTTTGCATTGTATGAGAAATATGGAATCCCGGAGAGTGAGAAAGAAGATTATCTGGAACCTGCGGCTATCGCTACAGTTGGAGATATTATGGACCTTCAGGGAGAAAACCGTATTCTTGTAAAAGAGGGACTTTTACGTCTGCCTCATACAAAAAATAAGGGACTGAAAGCTTTGATAAGAGCAATTGGTCTGGAAAATCAGAAAATCAGTTCCTACGATATTGGTTTTCGCCTTGGTCCGTGCATTAATGCCAGCGGAAGACTGGATACAGCCATGCGCTCCCTGTCCCTATTACAGTGTGAAGATGAAGAAGAGGCTGCAAAGCTTGCAAACGATCTGAAAGCATTGAATGACAGCCGTAAGGCACTGACGGAACAGGGTACAGAAGCTGCCTACAAGCTGATAGAGGGCAGCAATCTGAAAAATGACAGAGTAATGGTTGTATTTTTGCCGGATTGTCATGAGAGTCTTGCAGGAATCATAGCAGGAAGAATCCGTGAAAAATATCACAAGCCTGCTTTTGTTCTTACAAGAGGGGAAAAATCGGTGAAAGGCAGCGGCAGATCTACAGAAAATTATTCCATGTATGAGGAGCTTGTAAAATGTGACAGTCTGTTGCTCCAGTATGGTGGCCATCCTATGGCAGCAGGTCTTTCTATAGAAGAAGCAAATGTGGAAGCATTTCGCCGTCAGCTCAATGAAAACTGCACCTTGACAGAGGAAGATATGATCCCAAAAATCGTGATCGATGTACCAATGCCCATTTCTTACATAAACGAGAATCTGATCCGTCAGCTCTCTGTTCTGGAACCCTTTGGAAAAGGAAATGCGAAGCCTGTTTTTGCCCAGAAAAATCTCCGCGTTTTAAAAACCGGAATATATGGAAAGACTCAGAATACAGTGAAATTGCAGCTGATGGACGAATCCGGCACGGTGATGGATGGGGTTTACTGGGGCGAGGCAAAGGAGTTTGCAGAGTTTGCAAGGTCTCATGGAACTATTTCTGTAACCTATTATCCGAAGATCAACTCCTATATGGGAAGAGACTCTTTGCAAATTGTCATACAAAATTATTGCTAAAAAGGGGATAATCATGTAAAACCACGAAAAATGCAGTATTTCCAGTGAGCCTGTCGGTTTTGCGTTGATTCCCGATTTAAAAAGTGTTATACTAAAAAATATTTATGATGCTAGAGCATGTGTGAAAAAGGCTTTCTTTTTTTAAACACGCTCTGGGGTGGCTGAGGCTTTCCCCACAACATCCATTAATCTGAGGAGGCTATTATGAAAAAAATAGAAGAATATATAAGAAGTATACCTGATTTTCCAGAACCAGGCATTATTTTCAGAGATGTTACCAGTATCCTTCAGGACGCAGACGGACTGAAGCTTGCAATTGATTCCATGCAGGATTGTCTGAAGGATGTGGATGTGGATGTAATAGTGGGAACAGAATCCCGTGGATTCATTTTTGGAATGCCAATTGCTTATAATCTTCATAAGTCTTTTGTACCAGTACGTAAGAAAGGAAAACTCCCATGTGAGACCGTTTCTGCAAGCTATGATCTGGAATATGGCAAAGCTGAGATTGAGATTCACAAGGATGCCATTAAGCCAGGACAGAAGGTAGTTATCATTGATGATCTGATCGCAACAGGCGGTACAGTTGAAGCTGCAGCGAAACTGGTAGAGCAGCTTGGTGGAGTGGTAGTGAAGATCGTATTTCTGATGGAACTTGCAGGTCTTGAGGGGCGTAAGAAACTGGAGAAATATGACGTTGCTTCTGTAATCCGTTATGAAGGTAAATAAAGGATGTGTCTGTTTCGCCAGATTCCCCCGGGAAAACAGGTGGGCGGATGCTGACGCAGATAGTATTTAAACAGGCAGGTGTGAAATATGGCTGATATTGTTAACGAGCAGGGCAAGGAGCCTGAAGTATCAAAAGAGGATATGGAGAAGCTGGAGTCTGTGAAGAAAGCAGATGCAGCTGTAAAATCCATGCACGACTTTACAAGCCCTGAAGTATTATATAATGAGCTGATTGCCAGCATAAAGAAATATCATCCTTCTACGGACATAACCATGATCCAGAAGGCATACGAGACTGCAAGGGAAGCCCACAAGGATCAGAAGAGAAAGTCCGGGGAACCCTACATTATTCATCCTTTATGTGTTGCCATTATTCTGGCGGATCTGGAACTGGACAAGGAGACCATTGTAGCAGGCCTTCTTCACGATGCTGTTGAAGATACCTGGATGACCTGTGATGAGATCACCAGAGAATTTGGTCCTGAGGTTGCGCTTCTGGTAGATGGGGTAACTAAGATCGGTCAGCTGTCCTATTCCAAGGATAAAGTAGAGCTGCAGGCAGAGAGCCTTCGCAAGATGTTCCTTGCCATGGCAAAGGATATCCGTGTTATTCTGATCAAGCTTGCAGACCGTCTTCATAATATGCGTACTCTTCAGTACATGACTCCTGAGAAACAGAAGGAGAAGGCAAGAGAGACGATGGACATCTATGCGCCTATCGCACAGCGTCTTGGTATTTCCAAGATCAAAGTAGAGCTGGATGACCTTTCCCTGAAATATCTGAAACCAGATGTTTATTATGATCTGGTTGAGAAAGTAGCACTTCGTAAAAGCGTCCGTGAGGAATTCGTAGGGAATATTGTCAAGACTGTGCATCAGCATATGGTAGAAGCCGGAATTAAGGCACAGGTTGACGGTCGTGTAAAACACTTTTTCAGTATCTATAAAAAGATGGTAAATCAGAATAAGACGATTGATCAGATTTACGATCTGTTTGCAGTGCGTATCCTGGTAGATACAGTGAAGGACTGTTATGCGGCACTTGGTGTGATCCATGAGATGTATAAGCCAATTCCAGGACGTTTCAAGGACTATATTGCAATGCCCAAACCAAATATGTACCAGTCTTTGCATACCACGCTGATCGGACCGAATGGACAGCCTTTTGAAATTCAGATCAGAACCTTTGAGATGCATAAGACTGCCGAGTACGGTATTGCTGCACATTGGAAATATAAAGAGGCTTCTGACGGTAAGGCTTCCTCAGGCAATCGTGAGGAGGAGAAGCTGAACTGGCTGCGCCAGATCCTGGAATGGCAGAGAGACATGTCTGATAATAAAGAGTTCATGAGTCTTCTGAAAAATGATCTGGATCTGTTTGCAGACAGTGTATACTGCTTTACTCCGCAGGGAGATGTGAAAACCCTTCCTAACGGCTCCACCCCCATTGATTTTGCATACAGCGTGCACAGTGCTGTAGGAAACAAAATGGTAGGTGCCAGGGTAAATGGCAAACTGGTGCCCATTGAATACCGGATCCAGAATGGTGACCGTATTGAAATCATTACTTCCCAGAATTCCCAGGGACCAAGCCGTGACTGGCTGAAGGTGGTCAAGAGCACACAGGCCAGAAATAAAATCAATCAGTGGTTCAAGAAAGAACTGAAGGAAGATAATATTCTGAAGGGCAAGGAAATGCTTGCCCAATATGCCAAGAGCAAGGGCTTTAAATTCGCTAATTACACCAAGACTCAGTATCTGGACGCAGTCCTTCGTAAATATGGTTTCCGTGACTGGGATTCTGTACTTGCCGCCATCGGACATGGCGGACTGAAAGAGGGACAGGTATTTAATAAGCTTGTAGAAGCTTATGATAAAGAGAATAAAAAGAATCTCACAGATGAAGAAGTTCTGGAGGCAGCAGCCGCAGAGAATCAGGATAAGAAGCATCATATCAAGAGCAAGAGCGGCATTGTAGTACGGGGCATTCATGACGTTGCAGTACGCTTCTCCAAATGCTGTAATCCGATTCCCGGTGATGAGATTGTTGGATATGTTACAAGAGGCCGTGGTGTTACCATTCATCGAACTGACTGTGTAAATGTGATGAATATGTCTGAAATGGACAGAAGACGTCTTCTGGAAGCAGAGTGGCAGGATCCGGAGATCAAGCCGGATGAGCATTACATGGCTGAGATCAATGTATATGCTAATAATCGTACCGGTCTTCTGGTTGATATTTCCAAGATCTTTACAGAGCGTAAGATTGACATCCGAAATATTAACTGCCGAACAAACAAGCAGGAGAAGGCCACTATTTCTGTAAGCTTTAACGTCAGCTGTAAGGATGAACTGAATTCCCTTATCGAGAAGATACGTCAGCTGGAAAGTGTTTTGGATGTAGAAAGAACTACAGGCTGAGAAACAATGGAAATGTGAACTGGCTGGAGATATACAGTACGTTGAGCATTGGATGGTATGTTACCGGTCAGGACACGGACAATAACGGAATAATAACATAAATGGCATATCAGCTGCCATGAAAGGATAATCTATGGGAAAACTTGAATTACAGCAGATGGTTCTTGGCCCTGTATATACCAATTGCTACTTTTTAAAAAATAAAGAAACCGGTGAAGCGCTGATCGTTGATCCGGCAGATTCACCGAAGAGAATTTTTCAGAAGGTGGAAGATATGGGTGCAAAGCTGGTAGGAATCCTTCTGACTCATGGCCATTTTGACCACATTATGGCAGTACAGGCTGTGAAAGCTGAGTATCAGATTCCGGTTTATGCCTGCCGCCAGGAAGAAGAAATGCTTCGGGAGCCTTCTGTGAATATGACTGACCGGATGCATAAACCATGTTCTGTGCGTCCTGATGTTTTTCTGGAGGACCTGCAAGTATTTGAAGCTGCTGGATTTTCTATTCAGATGCTCCACACTCCAGGACACACGAAAGGAAGCTGTTGCTACTATCTGAAAGACGAAAGGGTTCTGTTCAGCGGGGATACATTATTCTGCGGTTCTGTTGGAAGAACGGATTTTCCAGGCGGCAGTTCCCGTGAAATCCGGGAGAGCCTTCATAAGCTGTTAAATGCCCTTCCAGATGAAACAAATGTTTATCCGGGGCATGATACATCTACAACTATCGGTTACGAAAAGAGGTACAATCCATTTGTGTAAAATAGGAATCCTGCTGCTTGACAGGGATTTCGAGCATGATATATATGAATTAATAAAAGCATTTTATCCGGAAGGAGATATCCACAGCCTCTACGAAAAAGACGAAGAGGAGTACGATATCTTCTTTACTGTGAAAAAAGAAAATGACAATTTTGTTATAAAATATGAGACGAAGGATCAAAAAGGTGTTGCCAGCGCAGAGGTGATCCGGGGGGCAGACGGGGATTCCAGTCAGGAAACTCATGAGAAACTCATGGATGCCCATGAGCTTCGTAAAGCCAACAAGGACAGTCTGAAATATGCACTGTACAATGTTCTGGTGAAGCTTACCGGCAGAAACCTTCCATGGGGGAATCTTACGGGAATCCGTCCGGCCAAGCTTGCCATGGGGATGATCGAGAGTGGTATGAAAAATACCGAGATCGCACAGGAAATGCGGGAGCGTTATCTGGTAAGCGCAAAGAAAACTGCTCTTGCCATCACCATAGCAAACAGGGAGCGGGCACTTCTTCAGGATATTGATTATGAGCATGGTTACAGCTTATATGTAGGTATTCCCTTTTGTCCAAGTATCTGTTTGTATTGTTCCTTCAGCTCCTACCCTTTGAAGCTCTGGGCAAAAAGAGTAGATGAATATCTGGATGCTTTATGTCTGGAAATTCGCGAAACGGCCAGGATGATGAAGAACTACAAGCTGGATACGATCTATATCGGCGGAGGCACACCTACCACGTTAGAGCCGTATCAGCTGAAAAGGCTTCTTGAACAGCTGGGAGAGTCCTTTGGTTTTGATGGACTTGTAGAATTTACCATTGAAGCTGGCAGACCAGACAGTATTACAAGGGAGAAGCTTGAGACAATTAAAGAATTTCCTGTGACCAGAATTTCTGTTAATCCCCAGACCATGAATCAGGATACTCTGGAAATCATTGGAAGACGTCATACTGTGGCACAGACCATAGAAGCTTTCCATCTTGCCAGAGAACTGAATTATAACAATATTAACATGGATCTCATTGTAGGACTGCCTGGAGAGGATATTTCCAAGGTGAAATACACATTGGAGAAAGTAAAAGAGCTTTCCCCGGACAGCCTTACCGTACATTCTCTGGCTGTGAAGCGTGCAGCACGCCTGAATATGTTTAAGGACAAATATCAGGAGATGACATTTGAAAATAACCAGGAGATCATGGATCTGACACAGCAGACTGCATATTCCATGGAAATGGGACCTTACTATCTGTACCGTCAGAAGAATATGAAGGGAAATTTTGAAAATGTAGGCTATGCAAAGGTTGACAAAGCCGGGATTTACAATATACTGATTATGGAAGAAAAACAACCGATCATTGCTCTTGGAGCAGGCGGTTCTTCCAAACTGGTCTTTGACCATGGCAAACGTATTGAGCGGGTGGAGAATGTGAAAGATGTCACAAGCTATATTGCCCGTATTGATGAGATGATTGAAAGAAAGCGAACAGGAATTGGAACCTGGTTGTAGGAGGGAGGGAAAATTCTTGGAAAAGCTTTCCAGTGAACAGTCAGAAACATCCGACAGAGTTCTGGAATTTGATTTATCAGCAGAGTTAAGGCATGGAATCGCAGTGAGTAATCTGGCGTACGCGTTAAGTAAGGAGCTTGGACTTCCTCATGAGCAGTGTTACGATCTTGCAATTGCAGGAATGCTTCACGACATAGGAAAGCTGAAACTGAGAAGCTATATCAACGGGCAGGAAAGTAATCCCATGGTAATTGAGGAATTGAAATATGTCCGCATGCATTCTACACTTGGCTATGAGGAACTGAAAGACCAGGGCTATTCGGATTTTGTTCTTGAGAGTATTCTTTATCATCATGAAAATTACGATGGAAGCGGTTATCCGTCCAATCTGGCAGGGAAGGAGATTCCCATTGGTGCCCGGATTCTTCGTGTATGCGATGTATTCTGTGCATTGAGTCAGGAGCGGTCTTACCGCAAGGCTTTTGATAAGCATACTGTGATGGAATTGATGATAGATGAAATAAAAAACTTTGATCTGGAAGTATTTCTTGCATTTCAAAGAGTAGTACACGCCAGCCAGGCTGGTAAATAAGGAGGACACATGGCATTAAAGAAGAAGCCGGTTACCGGCATGAAAGATATTTTACCAAAGGAGATGGAAGTCCGTAACTACGTTACAGGACTGATCCGTGAGACATATGGTTCCTTTGGATTTACTTCAATTGAGACTCCGGGAGTGGAGCACATTGAGAACCTGTGCAGCAAACAGGGCGGTGATAACGAGAAGCTGATTTTCAAAATCTTAAAAAGAGGTGAGAAGCTGAAACTTGACCAGGCAAAAGAAGAAGCTGATCTTGTGGATTCAGGTCTTCGCTATGATCTGACAGTACCTCTTTCCAGATATTATTCAAATAACTCTAATGAACTGCCTGGACCATTTAAGGCACTTCAGATGGGATATGTATGGAGAGCTGATCGTCCGCAGAGAGGACGTTTCCGTCAGTTTATGCAGTGTGACATTGACATTTTAGGTGAGCCTACTTATATGGCAGAAATCGAGCTGGTACTTGCGACTACTACACTTCTTGGCAAGCTTGACTTCCATAATTTCACTATCCGTATCAATGACCGCCGTATTCTGAAGGCTATGGCTGAGTATAGCGGATTTCCGAAGGAAAGCTTTGATACTGTATTTATCATTCTTGACAAAATGGATAAGATTGGTCTTGAGGGCGTAGCGAAAGAACTGGAAGAGGAAGGCTTTGCAAAAGAAAGCATTGATACTTATCTTGCGATGTTTAAAGAAATCAGCTCAGATATCCAGGGCGTAAGATATTGCAAGGAGAAACTGGCAGATGTTCTTGATGAACAGATCGCAGCAGATCTCGAGACGATCATTTCCACTGTGGAAGCTGTGAAGACTGCTGACTTTAAGATGGCATTTGATCCTACACTGGTTCGCGGCATGTCTTATTACACCGGTCCGATCTTCGAAATTTCCATGGATGAGTTTGGCGGCAGCGTTGGCGGCGGCGGACGTTATGATGAGATGATTGGTAAATTTACAGGAAACAATACAAGTGCATGCGGATTTTCTATTGGATTTGAGCGTATTGTTATGCTCCTTCTTGAAAGAGGATATCAGATTCCTACAGCAAAGACTAAGAAGGCATATCTTATTGAGAAAAATATGCCGTCAGACAAGCTGATTGAGATTTTCCGTCAGGCAGAAGAAGAGAGAAAGACCGGAGTTCAAGTCAATATCTCTATTATGAAGAAGAATAAGAAATTCCAGAAAGACCAGATGACAGCTGAAGGCTATACGGAATTTGTGGAATTCTTTAAACGCTGATAAAGAGATTTAACGTGTTGTTTTTGAAAAACAGCCGTCAATGATATTTTATGGATTATTTAAAGCAATACAGCTGAATGGTTCATAATCTGAGAAAGCTGGGGGAAACCCCATAGAATAAGGAGGCGCCTTAAAATGGCTGAGAGTATGCAGGGACTGCACAGAACCTGTCGATGTGCAGAAGTGACCACACAGATGGTAAGCAGCGAAGTAACACTTATGGGATGGGTTCAGAAAGCAAGAGATAAAGGAGGAATCATTTTCGTAGATTTACGTGACCGCAGTGGTATTATGCAGCTGATCTTTGAAAATGGTTCCATTGATGAGGAAGGCTTTGCCAAAGCCGGCAAGCTGAGAAGTGAGTTTGTGATCGCAGTTACCGGAACCGTTGAGAAACGTGGTGGTGCAGTAAATGAGAATCTTGCAACAGGTGAGATCGAAGTGAGAGCAAAATCTCTCCGTGTTCTTTCCGAGGCAGAAGTTCCGCCATTCCCGGTTGAGGAGAACAGCAAAACAAAAGAGGATGTACGTCTGAAATACCGTTACCTTGACTTAAGACGTCCGGATCTCCAGAGAAACCTGATCCTGAAGAGCCGTGTAATGCAGCTGACAAGATCCTTCTTTACAAACGAGGGATTCCTGGAGATTGAGACTCCTATGCTTGGAAAGAGTACTCCTGAAGGTGCAAGAGATTATCTGGTGCCATCCCGTGTACATCCTGGCTGCTTCTATGGTCTGCCGCAGTCACCGCAGCTGTACAAACAGCTTCTGATGTGTTCCGGATATGACAGATACATCCAGATTGCAAGATGCTTCCGTGATGAGGATCTTCGTGCTGACCGTCAGCCGGAGTTCACACAGATCGATATGGAGCTTTCTTTCGTAGATGTAGATGATGTAATCGATGTAAATGAGAGATATCTTTCCTACCTGTTCAAAGAGGTTCTTGGTATCGATGTGAAACTTCCAATCGAGAGAATCACATGGCAGGAAGCAATGGATCGTTTCGGTTCTGATAAACCGGATATGAGATTTGGCATGGAGCTTCATGATGTAAGCGATATTGTGAAGAACTGTGGATTCTCCGTATTTACAGGTGCTCTTGAAGCTGGTGGAAGCGTTCGTGGTATCAACGCAGAAGGCCAGGGCAGCATGCCTCGTAAGAAAATTGATAAGTTAGTAGAGTTTGCCAAGGGATATGGTGCAAAAGGTCTTGCATACATTGCAATCGCAGAAGATGGCACCAGAAAGTCTTCCTTTGCCAAGTTTATGACAGATGAGGAGATGGATGCTCTTGTAGCTGCTATGGACGGTAAAGCAGGTGACCTGCTTCTGTTTGCAGCGGATAAGAAGAAACTGGTTTATGATGTTCTTGGCGCACTTCGTCTGGAGCTTGCAAAACAGATGGATCTTCTTGACAAGAACGAATACCGCTTCGTATGGGTAACGGAGTTCCCGCTTCTTGAGTGGAGCGAGGAAGAAAACCGTTTCACAGCTATGCACCATCCATTTACAATGCCGATGGATGAGGATATCCCGCTTCTCGACACAGATCCGGGCGCTGTTCGTGCGAAGGCTTACGATATTGTACTGAATGGTAACGAGATCGGCGGCGGCAGTGTTCGTATCCATCAGGATGATATTCAGGAGAGAATGTTTAAAGAGCTTGGATTTACCCCGGAAGCTGCCCATGAGCAGTTCGGATTCCTTCTGGATGCATTCAAATACGGAGTTCCGCCTCACGCCGGACTGGCTTATGGTCTTGACCGTCTGGTTATGCTCATTGCCAAGGTTGACAGTATTCGTGACGTAATTGCATTCCCGAAGGTAAAAGATGCATCCTGTCTGATGACTCAGGCACCGCAGCGCGTAAGCGAAGCACAGCTGGACGAGCTGGGACTTGAAGTTGAGAAAGAAGCTGCTCCAGAGACTGAGGAATAAGAAAAGAAATACAACAAGAGATAACTTAGTTTATAACTTGGAATAAGCTGACTGAAAAATCCTGCCTGCAAAAATGGGTGGGATTTTTCTTATGGAAGAATGTTGTCACGCTCTGGCAGGCATGGACTTTGGGTTCGCTGTCAGCACAAATAAAAACGCCCCTGCACAAGTTTGCAGAGGCGTAAATTTTAACTATATCATCCGTTGGTTTCCTGCTTGTCTTCTACCGGGCTGGAACTTAAAGTTCCAAACAATGCCTGTCCGAACACAGTTCCTGCGTCTTCCAGTTTCCAGGAAGCACCGTCGTTGATCAGTGTGAAAGTCGTTTCCACTGTTTTAGTAGCTGTATTTTCTTCAATATATTCAAGAAGCAGACTGTAGGACTTTTCATATCGTTTTTGAGCACCGTCGATAACAGCATCCACAGAGGCAAGATAGGTATCCAGCTCCTTCTGATAATTTTCCAGAATAGCATCGCTGTCAAAGGTGGTAATATTGGCTGTAACTGTGGCTGTATAGCCGGAAACAGTGGTTTCCCCAATAGAATAATCAAAGGTGGAGTGAACCTGTTTTACCAGTGCTTCTGCCAGACTGATCTTTGCAGGATCTTCTGTGCTGATAATGGAATCTGCATTTAAATAATTGCCCAGTTCCTCTGTTGACATATTTTTCAGGGTATTCAGATAAACTAAGATTGTGTCTTCCGGTGATAAAATATCCGGGTCTGTGAGATTGTTCATAAGACCGCCGACAAGGTCGTTTTCCAGTGTATTGGTGCGCCGGATCTCCCAACTGGTTTCGCCGTCTTTATCTGAGGCGTCTAAGGAGATGGTGCAGTTACGCTCCACAGTCTGATAGTCATTACTCTTAAGCAGTTCATCCAGAAGCATGTAGCGTTCTTCAAGGGAAATAGTCTGTTCTGTGGCTTCCTCAGAAGAAGCGGACTGGGAAATTTCATGCTTCAGCTGCGCCTTGGAAAAATCCTCAGCAAGCGCATGGGCATCCAGAGTGACCAGCCTGAGATTCGCCTGTGCGGATTGTCTGTCCTTGTCTACGTTAACATCCAGAATTTTATAGTCAAAATCCTGGAAAAAGAGAGAAAAGACTTCTTCAATATCAGAAGAAATAGCGATATCTTCGGGTTCACCGGGGAAAAGCTCCTGGTAGGAGATGTATTTCTGTGTGGTAATGGAATCCAGATTCTTTAGCTGATCCAGTTCCTGCTTTACTGCGTCCTCGATTTTTTTCTCCTCTTTGCCGGTACAGCCGCACAGTGAAAAAGTGCAGAGAAGCAAAAGAAGAGGAAGCAGAAATCTGACTGACTTCATACAGGGTTCTTTCCTTTCAAATTATTACGTAAAATGTTTATAAAACTTTTTTATTATACCATTTTTTTTCATAAAAGTCAAAAATGCCTAAAATTTAGACGATATTTCTAAAAAAAAAGTGAATAAATTGTGAAAAATGCATTATCAGCTTAGAACACTTTTCTTTTGAGGCTGAATCTGTTATTATAAACAGGGTAAATGCAGATGACAGATGTGGAAATATATCTGTTATAATTGCAAAAGATATTGAAAAACCATTGAGTTATCGTATAGGAGGTAACCATGAAGAAAAAAGGTTTTGTCATCGGAGGGCTGATTATTCTTGCTGGAGCAGCTGGTGCCGGTGGCTGGTATTACTATAAAGAAAATTATGGGGATTCTGCAGCGGCTTCTGGTGAAGTTGCATATGTGACTAAGATCAGCACTCTTCTTGGAGAAGATTCCGGAGTGCTGAACCGGTTCGCAGGCGTGGTAGAACCTCAGGAGACGGTAAAGGTAAATATTGAGAACAATCGGACTGTTACCGAAGTAAAGGTGAAGGTTGGAGATGAGGTAAAGAAGGGACAGTTGCTTTTTGAATACGACCTGAGCAGTATCCAGGACAGCCTGAAGGAAGCGCAGCTGGCTCTTGACCGGTTGAAGAATGAAGCCCTCAGCCTTAATCAACAAATTTCCACTCTTGAGAAAGAGAAAAAGAAAGCCAATAAGAACAGCCAGCTTTCTTATACCATTGAGATTGAGACGAATAAGATGAATCTGAAGAAGAACGAATATGACCAGGTGAGCAAGCAGGCAGAGATTGATAAGCTGCAGGCAGCTACCACCAATACAGAAGTACGAAGCGAAATCGACGGAGTCATCCAGAAAATTGATACCAGTAAGCTGGGAAGCGATGATGGAGATACTCTGGATGACAGCATGGGAGCTGATTCCGGAAGTGATTCTTCTGATAATTCTTTTATCACTATTCTCAGTACAGGTGCTTACCGTATTAAGGGGCAGGTAAATGAGCAGAACCGTAATACGGTTGTTCCAGGCTCAGCAGTTATTGTGCGTTCCAGAGTTGATGAGAATCAGATCTGGCATGGAACTATGGGGGCTGTGGACGAGCAGAATTCTACGAACAGCAGTAGCAGTAATTCCTATTTTGGAATGTCCAGCGGTGATGATACTACAAGTTCCAGTACCTATCCTTTCTATGTGACACTGGATTCCTCAGAGGGGTTAATGCTGGGTCAGCATGTATACATAGAGATGGACGAAGGACAGGAAGACCAGAAGACAGGCATCTGGCTGGGAGACTACTATATTGTAGATGCAGATACAGAAAACCCATATGTGTGGGCTGTAGATTCCAAGGGAAGGCTGGAGAAGCGCTCCGTTGTTCTTGGACAGCATGATGATGATCTTTCAGAATATGAGATCGCAGATGGCCTTAAAGAAGATGACAGTATTGCGTTCCCATCAGACAGCCTGGCAGAGGGAATGCGGACAAAGGACGTATCTGAGATGACAGATGAGGATCTGGAGGCTGTTGATATGGAAAGTAACCTGGATGGCAGTGAGTACTCAGACGGGGATACCATGGAGCCTATGGATGGAGACTATTCCAGTGCGGACTTTGAGACAGGTGTTTCTGATGAAAGCATGGATGCAGCCATTGATGGTGATTATACAGACTTTTCAGAAGATTCCTCAGATGAAGATTTTACAGAGGATGATTCAGAAGATTTTACTGATGAGAGCATTGATGAGCCTGGACAGTATGGTTCTGGTGATACGGAGGCCGCAGGATGATACTTGAACTGAAGGGGATTTATAAAGATTACCAGCAGGGAAAAATGATTGTCCCCGTATTGAAGGACGTAAACTTTTCCATGGAAGAGGGCGAATATGTAGCCATTATGGGACCTTCCGGTTCTGGTAAATCTACATTGATGAATATAATCGGTTGTCTGGATCAGGCAACCAAGGGAACTTTTTTCCTGGATGGGCAGGACATCAGCAAATGTTCTGAGAATGAGATGTCAGATATCCGTCTGAACAAGATTGGATTTGTATTTCAGAGTTTTCATCTTCTTCCGAGGCAGTCTGCTATTTCCAATGTGGAAATGCCGCTGAACTATGCTCATGTGCCGAAGAAGGAGCGACGCGAGCGCGCTTTTGCCGCACTTGACCGGGTGGGGCTTGCAGACCGTGTGGATTTCAGACCCAATCAGCTCTCAGGGGGACAGATGCAGCGAGTTGCCATAGCCCGTGCCATTGTAAATAATCCAAGACTTCTTCTGGCTGATGAGCCTACCGGTGCACTGGACAGTAAGTCTGGCAGACAGGTTATGGAGCTTTTCCAGAAGCTGAATGATGAAGGTGTTTCTGTTCTTATGATCACTCATGATCCGGATATTGCAGCACATGCCAAGCGGGTAGTTATGATCCGTGACGGTGAGCTTCAGGAAAAGAGGTGATCCTATGGGAAAAGCGAAGAAAATTATAATAGGTGTGGTAGTCACAGCCCTTGTAGGAACCGGTATTGGCGGCGGACTGATGTATGTACGGAAAGGAAGCCAGAAGGAAGTGCTGGTGGCAAGCGTCAGTGATCTGGCAGGTGAGAGATATGATTCCGATGCTACATTGAGTGGAACTGTATATGCCAATGCAACACAGAGGATTTCCGTAGAGAAAGACATGATAATCCAGGAAGTTTATGTGAGCAAAGGGGATGAGGTAAAGCCGGGAGACAAGCTGATATCCTTTGATATGACTCTTGTGGAAATGGAACTGAATATTGCCAAGCTGAAGCTTCAGAAGCAGCAGCAGGATCTTGCTGCTGCAAAGAAAAGACTTGCCAGCCTGCAAAATGGCGGACCGATTCTTGATTCCGATTCTTCCTCCGCAGACAATCTGATTGATTCAGGAAAGGATTCTACAGAAGATGACAGCTCAGATTCTATGGGAGATGATGAACTGTCTTCCGCAGTAACTGCTTCTGATCATTATCTGGCAGCTGTTTTGCAGCCAATGCTTCTGGCTGCTGTGACAGATGGATTTGCAGACGCTCAGGCAGTTGGAAATGGGGAAATTACTTCTGCAGATACCCAGGAAACGGGAAGCGGAGATATTGGTTCTGCAGATGAAATGACAAGCGGTGACACAGGAGATATTTCTGTTGATACAGAAGCTGATTCCGGAGATGATTCTGAAGATGATTCAGAGGATAGTACCGGCGATCCGGGTACTGCTTCCGGATTTTATGATGAACCTTCCAGTGATGGTTTTAGCAGTGATATTTCAGACACGAATCAGGGAGGATTTTCAGATGGAAGCAATTCTGGTTCCGCACAGAATAATGCTACCGTTGGAAATGACGGATTTGTAGATGGAGAGGAACCTTTTTACCTGACTCTGGATTATGATACAGAACCTTATCAGGGAACAGGAACCGAAGAAGATCCTTATCTGTATCTTTGTTCCAGTGCAAAAGGCAAGGTTAATGTAACCGGGGCTTTTCTGAATAAGATGGCTGGCTATAATGCTGACGGAACCATTCTTCTTCATCCGGGCGGATACTGGTATCTGCTGGAATTCCATAAGAAGGATACCATTGCTGATTATACCAACAGAAAAGGATCCTGTACCGGATACTATCTGGTCGATGGAAATATGCTCAGCAATCCGGTTGACCGT
The DNA here is from genome assembly GCF_964249465.1 of Ruminococcus sp. Marseille-P328. Classification (NCBI taxonomy): domain Bacteria; kingdom Bacillati; phylum Bacillota; class Clostridia; order Eubacteriales; family Oscillospiraceae; genus Ruminococcus; species Ruminococcus sp. Marseille-P328. The sequence continues at coordinate 94,802 of NZ_CAXUBQ010000006.1, forward strand.
TTTGCAGAAATGGATTTTACCCTTGACGGGGCTATGCAGTATGATAATGGAGATGACGAGCCGGATATTCCTGGTGATGGAGGCAGTGGTGGCGGAAGCTCTTCCCTGTCCCGTTCTGAGGCCATTAAGATCCAGAAGAACCGGATTGCCAGTCTGGAACTGGATGTGCAGGAGAGTGAGATCAGTATCAGTAAGCTTCAGAAGAAAGCTGCCAGACAGCTGATCACCAGTAAGCTGGATGGTATTGTAACCACTGTGGGAGATGCAGCTACAGGTACCAATTCAGAATCTGATTCCTTTATGATCGTTAAGAGCAAAGACGGCTATTACGTACAGGGAACTGTAGGGGAACTTATGCTTGACCAGGTGAAGGAAGGCACAATTTTGAACTGTAATTCTTATGGTGAGAATGGATATATGAATTTTGAGGCTGAGGTGATCCAGGTTTCTGATTATGCAGTTGATGGAGACAGCTCCTATTATTACTATGGAGACAGCAATCCAAATGTTTCTTCTTATAATTTTACTGCCAAGATCACAGATGACACCGTGCAGGTAAGTGTTGGAGACTGGGTGGATATCCAGCTGGAACAGCAGGCGCAGAGTACTGACGGCATTGTTCTTTCCAAGGCTTTTGTCCGTACGGAAGACGGCGTAAGCTATGTGTACAAGGATGACAATGGTGTGCTGAAGAAACAGATCGTTAAGGTAAAAGAGAATGTAAACGGTGGTGCTTATGTATTGGTAAGCGGCGGCTTGTCCATGGATGACAAGATTGCATTCCCTTATTCGAAATCCATTAAAGAAGGTATGAAGACAAAGGAAGGATCGCTGGATACGTTTATGGGATATGATTCCACATCATATGGCGGTCTTGGTTAAGGAGGGATTTCATGTTTGAAAATATACGTCTGGCATTCCAGGGAATCTGGTCACACAAGATGAGATCTTTCCTTACAATGCTGGGTATTATTATCGGTATTGCATCTATTATTGCCATTGTTTCCACGATTAAGGGAACGAGTGAGCAGATTAAGGATAACCTGATCGGTTCTGGAAATAACACGGTAAATGTAACTTTGTCACAGGGTGACAGTGCTTACAGTGTGGATTATTATGATGGCAGTTCTTCCGGCTCTACACCGATCCTCAGTCAGAGCCTGAAGGATGAAGTGTTAAAAACAGACCATGTGGAGAATGCAACATTTTTTTACAGCAGAACAGACTACAACAGCAGTGTTTACTATGAGAACAGCAGTTTTTCCGGTGGTAAGGTCTATGGCATTGATACCAATTATCTGAATACCTGCGGTTATCAGGTTCGTTCCGGAAGGGGATTTGTACAGGCTGACTATGATAATTTCCGCAAGGTGGCACTGGTGGACAGCTATGCTGCTGATACCATGTTTCCGGGAGCGAATCCGGTGGGAAAAATCATTGAGATCGGTTCTGAACCCTATACAGTTGTAGGAGTTGTACGCCAGTCGGCTGACAGCCTGCCCAACATGGATACACCGAGTGATTTCAACAGCTATTATGAAAATGTAATTGGAACCGTAATGATTCCAAATAAATGCTGGCCGATTTCTTACAAATTTGATGAGCCTGAGAATGCGATCGTCAAAGTAGACAGCACGGACAACATGAGTGAAACAGGTTCAGCTGTGGCGAAAATCCTGAATAAATCTATCAGCAGCACTGGCAGTGGAAGCAGCGGCTTCAAGTATAAAGCAGATGATGTTATGCAGCGGGTAAAGGATCTTCAGGATTTAAGTGAGAGCACCAACTCCCAGCTGATCTGGATCGCAAGTATTTCTCTTCTGGTTGGAGGTATTGGTGTTATGAATATCATGCTGGTATCTGTAACCGAGCGTACCAAGGAGATTGGTCTGAAGAAGGCAATTGGTGCCAGAAAGAAGGTGATTCTGGGACAGTTCCTGACGGAGGCAGCAGTACTTACCAGTGTTGGAGGTATTATCGGAGTTGTTCTTGGAATCGGACTTTCAAAAGTAGTATCCAAGGTGGCAGGCTCACCTACAGCCATCAGCGTTCCGGCGATTATAGGCTCTGTAGTATTCTCTATGCTGATCGGTATCATCTTTGGTCTGCTTCCTTCTGTTAAGGCGGCCAACCTGAATCCGATTGATGCACTTAGAAGTGAGTAATGGTTAATATTTTGCAATAAATGTTAATATTGTTATAAAAACGAACGGCTGAAAGCATAAATTAGATGATTTGTGCTAACGGCCGTTCTTTTTATGAGTCAATTCATGTGTCCAAGTATGTTTTTTTGTTATTTGGGTAAAGTGGAGTGTGCAGATTGTGGAAATGCTTTTAGGACAGGCTATAGACAATGTTATGTTTCGTCGGTTATAATTTTGCAAAATATAAGGGGAAACATGATATACTTGTTTAGAGATTACATAGAGATTCCTTTGGTAGGATTATTGCATACCACTGGAAGGAGATTTTTAATATGCAAAAATATAAAAAATGGAAACAAGTTCTGTCTGTTTCTACAGCAGTATGTCTGAGCATTGCGGGAGCGGGAAGCCTGATGGGCTGCGGCAGTACTGACAGAGGGAAGGACAAGGCAGATTCCGTGGAATCCAAAGCAATGGGACGGTATCTGGAGAATGAACTGTCTGTGCCGGAAGGATGTATGGAGATTGTGGATTTGCAGGTTATGAAAGAGGGAAGCCTGAAAATGCTTGCAAGAAACAGTGACTACGAATTGATGCTCTACCAGTCCTCTGACAAGGGCAAGATCTGGGAAGAAGGGAAGAAGGTTGCCGGTTTTTTCGGTGTGGAAGGGGAATCCATTTATAAAGCAGCGCTTGGAAGAGACGGAAGTATTCTGATTGGCGTGTATATAGAATCTGAAGATGAGAACAGCATGGGAAGTATGGAATATTATTATTGTCCCGCTGACGGTGAAGGAAAGAAGGTAGAAATCGGAGAAGCTTTGGATGAAACCATGGCCTGGAGTATAGATATTGGGGAAAATGGCAACCTGTTTTTGCAGATTTCGGGAAATGGAATCTGGGAAATCAATCCTGTTGACGGGGCTGTGGTTCATGAGTATGAGAAAGGAAAATCCACAGATTATATGTGTGTGACTGCAGAGTATCTGATTGTGATTGCAGATGGAGATGTGCATTATTATGATGTGGCTTCCGGCAAGCCGGCAGGTGGAGGCGATGCACTGACTGCGCAGCTGAAAAAGACTCCTGCAAATCTGGAATTTGGAAATTCCTCCGGTACTGCTTTGCTGTTTTTGGATGGTGATGAGAAAAACACCATATTCTATGTGGATCAGACTGGTTTATACCGCTATGCATTTGGCGGCAATGTAATTGAGCAGGTAATTGATGGAAGCCTGAATTCCATAAGCTCTTCGAATAAGGCATTTAACTGTATGGCAATGGATCAGGAAGGCGTGTTTTACATTGGGGAAATTGATTACAGCTCCGGTTTAAATTGCGGAAGGCTGGTTTCTTATAAGTATTCAGCAGATACTCCAACTGTACCGGATACAGAGCTCACCATATATTCCCTGGAAGAGAATTCCGGTATTCGACAGGCTGTTGTTATGTTTCAGAAGAAATATCCGGATATTTATCTCACACTGGAAACCGGAATGTCTGGAAACGATGGTGTAACACGTACAGATGCGTTAAAAACACTGAATACGGAAATTATGGCAGGAAAAGGACCGGATATTTTGATTCTGGACGGAATTTCTTCCGAAACCTATGCAGAACAGGGAATGCTGGAGGATTTAAGTGGAATTCTGAAAGAGGCAGGATTACTGGACAACATAGAAAGTGCTTATACAAAAGAGGATGGAAGTATCTATGAGATGCCAGTGAAATTTGGAATTCCTATGATAGAGGGAAACAAGGAGGATGTGCAGGCAGTGACAGATCTGGCTTCTCTTGCTGATGTGCTCACGAAGCACAAGGATGAATATGGACTGACTTCGGAAAACATCTATAAGCTGCCCTTACTTTATTCCATGTATCCACAGGCACTTCTGGAAAAACTGGCAGATAACAATTCCGCAGCATGGATGAAGGCGGATGGAACTCTGGACGAAGAAAAGATCAAGGAATTTCTGGAACAGTCCGAAAGAATTTATCAGGCTGGAAAGGATGCTATGGATGAATTAAAGGCTGCTTATCCACAGGCTTTTGATGACAGTGAACAGCCAGTATATGAAAGAGCTGGCAGTATTTCGGGAGAAACTGCCGTGCTGCTTTCCCGAAACTGTGAATTTGCTTTAGGTGATATTTTTTCGCCTTTGGATTTTGCATTTGTAAATTCTATGGCAGAGATAGATACTTCCTTGTCCTATGCACTTTGGAATGGGCAGATGGCAAATTGTTTCATTCCGGTCAGCCGAATCGGAATCAGCTCCAGAGCTTCCCAGAAAGCTGCTGCTGAGAAATTCGTGGAATATTTATTTTCTGAGGAAGGACAGATGCTTTCCAGAGAAGATGGGTTCCCTGTAGTGGAAGCTGTTTACAATGGAGAGGACTACTGGAATCAGGGAGAGGCTGGAAACGTGTTAGTTACTGGCGGCAGCAGTAACAGCGAGAACGGTCAGGAATTGGTATACAGTATAAAAGTTCCGTCCGCTGATAAGGTGAATGAATTAAAACAGCTTGGAAAAATGCTTACAACTCCGGTTTTGGATAATACAATCATTACCAGTGCTGTCTGTGAAAACGGAGTGCGTTACCTGAATGGGGAAATCAGCCTTGATGAGGCGGTAAATGCAGTCATGCAGCAGGTGAACCTGTATCTGGCAGAATAGAAGGAGTAAGAGATGTTTAAAAAGCTTCACAGGCAAATGACCATATTTGCATCACTGATCACAAGCGGAATACTGATCCTGATGGCAGTTTCCTGTCTTGTGATCTCCGAGAGGGGACTTACCCATAATACTTACGAAAGATTTTTAAATAATGGAAATTCCTGTGTGGCTTATCTGGAAAATCAGACTGTGCTTTCTCACAAGTGGATACTGGAAGCAAAGCAGGAATACAAGGTGGAATTTCGCATTCGGAATAACGGAAAAAAGCTGTATTTTGATAAACTGGATACAGAAAGCCAAGATCAGGATAAAAAGGGAGATGATCTGAGCTCTGTAGAAAATATGCTGACAGAGGCTGCCAGAATTTCCCGGGAAGAGCAGGGGCTTGATGTGGACTATATGGGAAGCCTCTCTCTTTCCAAAACGGTTTATTTTGAAACTTCAGATTTTTATGCCTGTACAGCCTTGATTCCTAAGGGAAGCGGCGTGTTAAGCCTGGTGCTGATATATCCTCTTGATGGGTTGAAAACACAGATCTTTCATCAAAGAGTCTGGTTTGGAGGTATGGTGTTGCTTGCAGTTCTGGCTTTGGTTACATTTTCCTGGTTTTTTACAGGAAAAATGCTTCGCCCTCTGGAAGAGAATCAAAGGAAACAAACCCAGTTTATTGCTTCGGCATCCCATGAACTGAGATCTCCGCTGGCTGTGATATTGTCAAGTGTACAGGCAATGGAATCTGACTGGGAAAATGCCGGCAGATTTTTGAAAACCATAAAAAGTGAGGGAGACAGGATGTCCCGGCTTATCGGGGATATGATTTCTCTTGCAAATGCGGACAATAAATCCTGGAGTATTATGAAGACAGATTGTGAGCTTGATACCTTGCTTCTGGATACATATGAGAAATACCAGCCTATTCTGCATGGGAAAAAGATTTCCCTGAAAGTAGTTCTGCCAGAGGAGCCTCTTTCTATCTGTAAGTGTGACAGTGCCAGAATCAGTCAGGTACTGGGAATACTTTTGGATAACGGGGCAAGCTATGTGTCGGTCGGTGGCAGGATGGAAATGGGAGTAAAAGAAAATGAAAAATATTTTCAGCTTTATGTACAGGATAATGGTCCGGGAATTTCGGATGAGAATAAGGAGGCTGTATTCCGAAGATTTTACAGGGCTGATCCGGCCAGAAAGGAGAAACAGCATTTTGGACTTGGACTTTGCATTGCCAGGGAAATTGTGACGTTACATAAAGGGAGTATCCGTATTCTGGATACTCCGGGTGGCGGAAGTACATTTGTGATAAGATTACCGAAATAAAATGAGATTTCTGTTTACTGGCAGACCTCCAACTGATAACCTATCCCGCGTATGGTTTTGAGAACCAGTGTGCTTTCCACAGATTTCAGGCGGCGACGGAGAAAATGTATGTAGTTGTCAAGATTTCCTTCTTCTACGTCGGATTCCATGCCCCATACGCGGGAGAGAAGAAGGTTTCTGGGAAGAACCTGACCGGGATTTCGGAGAAATACTTCCAGAAGGGCACTTTCGCGGCCGGAAAGAGTGCATTCTTTTGCACCCTTGGTAAGGCGCCCGCATTCAGGATCAAAAGCAATATCTCCCAGCTTCAGAAGATTTAAGTCACCCCATTTTCCGGGACGGCGCATAATGCTGTGGATTCTTGCAAGAAGCTCTTCAAAGGCGAAGGGCTTTACCATGTAATCATCTGCTCCGCAGTTCAATCCGTTGACTTTGTCCTGTAATTCGCCAAGTGCCGTAAGGAAAATAACAGGGGTTGAGATGTTGGACTGTCTGGCTTCTTTCAAAACCTGGGTTCCATCCATGGAAGGAAGCATGCGGTCCAGAAGTACCAGATCATACATATTTTCCTGCATATAGTAAAGACCTTCCGCACCATCCAGACATATATCTACCGTGAAATTTTCTTTTTCAAGTGCAAGCTTTGTAAGCTGCGCCAGATCTTTGTCATCTTCTATTATTAAGATTCTCATAAGAAACTCCTCTTCTTATAATCTGTTATCCATTATATACGCAAATCTCTAAAATTTCTCTAATTAATTTTAAAGCCTGTTTGAAAACCGGACAAAATCTCCCACAAATTGTGGCGCACATCTTGCAGAAAGCCTTTTTCAAACACGCTTTAGAGAAAGAATAGAGATTTCTTTGCTATTTTTATAATGCTGAATGAAAGATAGAAAAGAGGAAATTTTTTGAAAAGAAAACATGCCCTGAAAGGGATTTTATTTATTCTCCCTAGCTTTGCAGGAGTCTGTGTATTCTGGCTGCTTCCTTATGTGGATGTGATCCGCAGATCTTTTTTGGGAGCTGTAAATGGAGTGTTTACTGGATTTATGAATTATCAGATGATATTTTCCAATCAGGCATTTCTTCTTGCCGGGAAAAATACCTTGCGGTTTTTCGGAATCTGTATTCCGTTACTGGTGGTTTTGTCACTGGCAGCTGCTGTCCTGCTAAATGGACTTGGGAAAAATCAGAAGCAGCTGATGAAAACCGCATTTCTGCTTCCAATGGCCATTCCAGTTGCTTCTGTGGCAATTTTATGGAAAGTACTCTTTAATGGACAGGGGCTTTTGAACCATTTTCTGGAAATGTTGTCGTTGAAAAGTATAGACTGGTTGAATACAAAGGCTACCTTCTGGGTGCTGGTGATCAGTTATATTTGGCGAAATTTAGGGTATGACATTGTACTGTGGCTGGCAGGCCTTTCCACAATTCCGGAATCTCTTTATGAGGCAGCAAAGGTGGATGGAGCAGGTGCCTGGAAATGCTTTACCAGGATTACCTGTCCCAATCTTTTACCCTCTCTTTTTACCATTGTAGTTCTGTCGCTGCTGAACGGCTTTAAAGTATTCCGGGAGGCTTATCTGGTCGCAGGAGATTATCCACAGGAGAACATGTATCTTCTGCAGCATCTGTTCAATAACTGGTACAGAGACCTGGCCATGGATAAGATGGCGGCTGCGGCAGTGGTTACTGGAATTGCGATCATGGTTCTGGTACTTTTACTGCAAAAAGCATGGGAAAGAGAGGATTAAGAAGTGAAAAAGATAACTTGTTTTTTTCTTGTACTTTTAGCTTTGGTCTTTATATTTCCTGTTTTATTTCTGGTAGTTGGTTCTCTTATGGGAAAAAATGAGCTTACAGATCTGCTGTTTCCAGTGCTGCAGGAGGGGGCGAAAGGATATGCTTCCTGGAAGCTGTTTCCGGAATATCCGACTCTGAAACATTATGTGGAAGTATTGCTGGATTCACCGGAATTTTTCGTAATGTTCTGGAACTCGGTGAAGATTACGGTTGGTGCCCTCGCTGGCGGGCTTCTGGTTGGAATGCCTGCTGCATGGGGATTTGCCAAATTTGATTTTCCAGGGAAAAATATATTGTTTACTTTGTATATTGCACTGATGATGATGCCGTTTCAGGTTATGCTTCTTGGCAATTATCTGGTGTTGGATAAAATTGGGCTTCTTGACTCGCTTTTGGGGATTATTTTCCCGGCGGTTTTTTCTACATTCCCCATATTTATTATGTACCGCTTTTTCAAAGGGATTCCTCTGGCGTTTCTGGAAGCGGCAAGACTTGACGGTGCAGGTGAGCTTAAACTGTTTTTTATAGTTGCCATCCCCTTGGGCTCACCTGGCGTCATTTCTGCCATTGTTCTGGGCTTTCTGGAATACTGGAATCTGATCGAACAGCCGATGGCATTTTTGAAAACAAAAGAATTGTGGCCGTTGTCTTTGTACCTGCCTAATATTGAGTTGGAGCAGGCAGGGTTTGCATTTGCGGCTTCTGTGGTGGCGCTGGCCCCGGCAGTTCTGGTATTTTTGTCCGGACAGGACTACCTGGAGCAGGGAATTGTCTCTACGGCGGTAAAAGAATAAAAAGAGAAACAACTGGAAAGTGACGATAAAAAACGACAGTTTGATAAAATATATTGTCAATGGAATTTAAAAGAAATAGTTAGAATGCAGAGTGTTTTACAAATATGTTCAGGAACAGAATGGGAGTTTGACATGAAGAAAAAATTAATTCAGGCAACTTGCCTGTTTTTTGTAATGATGCTGATTTTTACCATATTGTCAAGAGTTTCGGATTCTGTAAATGTGATACAGATCCAGACTAAGAACCCGGCAAATCAGATGATCACTCATGAGGTGAAAGGCTCTGGAAAAGTGGAGGGTAGTCAGGAAGTGGCGGTGTTTGTACTGGAAAATCTGCAGGTGGAGCAGGTGATGGTACATGCAGGGCAGACTGTGAAAAAAGGGGATATTTTATTGAAGCTATCCCAGAACATCATTCAGGCGGCTTTGAAGAATCTGGATGATAAAGTAAAAACTCTGGAAGGGCAGGCAAAGGATCTGAAAAGCCAGAAAAAGGTGAACAGCCAGAAGAGTGCAGCGGAACAGGCATGGGCTGGAAATTCTTATGATCTGGCTGTGCAAAGCGGAAATGTTTCCGTGGATAATGCAAGGGCGGAAGTTCAGATAGCCCAACAGCGGCTTGACGAATTTTACAGGGAAAAGGAAGCAAAGACTTCCGGGGATGATTTAAGTGGCTTCACAGATGGAGAGGAAGGGTTTAATGATGGTGAGATCACTGTAACACAGGAGGATGATTCCGCCACAGAAACTGCCCTTCAGGATGATCTGCGAGCCAGACAGGAAGCATTAAATGAAGTGATCGCGGGAAGAAACCAGACTCTGGCAAGTGCTGGAAAAGCGGTGTCCGATGCCAGTACGCCGGAGGCTTCAGACAGTACCTTGGAGAACGTACAAAGAGAATTGGAAAATGCCAGAGCAGATATGGAAAAGGTTACAGTGCTTCAAAGTACAGAGGGAGTGATTTCGTCTCCTTCTGACGGTGTGATCAAAAGTCTGTCCGTGCAAACCGGAGACCTTACAGGACAGACTGCAGCAGTAGTTTTATATTCAGCCGATGGTGCTCTTCGAATGACTGGTACCATCTCAAAAGATGATATAAAATATGTATCTGCCGGCGCAGATGTGAAAATCACAGATAATAACAATAATGATATTTCTGGAGCAACAGTGGAAAATATAACAGAAAATAAGGAGGATAATGATATTCGTGACCTGTCCATCATAATGCCGGCGGACAGTCTGTCCATCGGTCAGAGCGGAGATTTTTCCATATCAAAAGATGCTGGGCCTTATTCCTGCTGCGTTCCGCTTTCAGCGCTGTACCAGGAGAATGGGAAGGTCTATGTGTATGTTACAGACACAGAAAATACAGTGCTTGGAACGGTAATGGTTGCAAGAAAAGTGGAAGTTACTGTGCAGGATAAAAACCAGACAACTGCTGCATTGGGTGAGGGAAGCCTTTCTACGGATCAGGCTGTGATCGTCCAGGCAGACAGGGAACTGAAGGATGGAAGCAGGGTGAGGATTTCTGAAAATTAGCATGGAAAGTAAAAAGAAGAATTATTTTTTTAAATATATGAGAATAATTATGACAGCATTGCTGGCCTCCTTTTTATTTTATTCTGGAATGAAAGATTATGTGAAGGTGGGAAAAACAGATACAGCGGTGGTTGAACTGTATGGAGATTATCCTGCAGTAAACCTGGCGAAGCAGATCTGGGAAAATTATCAAAGTAGTGATGAGATTACAGATTTCTGTTTTGTGTGGAATGGAGGAGTTCAGGTGGTTACGAATCCAGAGGATTTCAGACAGACAAATGCCCGGGTGACAGGCATTGTGGGAATGGCTGCTTTGTATGACCGACAGGCTGCTTTATTAGAAGAGAATGATGAAACCGGATGCGTGATCGATAAAGACACAGCCCTGGAGCTTTTCGGCAGTGAAAATTGTGCGGGAAGTCAGTTGACTGTGGGAGAGCAGATTTACGAAGTGCGAGGTGTGGTATCCTGGAATCAGCATACGATGCTTATCCGTCCGTCACGAAAAAATCAGATTTGTACTCAGGTTCTGATCAGAGGGAAAAAAGGTCAGAATCTGGAGGGTGCTGCATCTGATTTTCTCGTGGGAAACGGACTATCCGGAATATTAGTGGATGACAGCTGGCTGGAAGTGATTTTGCCCTGGTTTCCAGTGACTTTTCTTGTAATGCTTATAAGAACTGTTTCCAGGTGGCTGTATGAGATGGAGCGCGGAACCTGGGAAAATGGAATTCAAAGAAGTAGAGAAAAGAAAATTGATTTTAGAAAATGTAGCTGCTTTGTTATTAGAATTTTACTGTGGGGAATCGGCCTCTTTTTTTGCGTAAGGCTCTTATCCCATATTCCCCAGAGCTGGCTGCCGGACAAATGGTCAGATTTCTCTTTCTTGCCTGCGAAGCTCCGGAAAACAATGGAAGCTTTCCGCTGGTACATCATGTTCCCGAAAACTATGGCGCAGGCGGAGCGGCTGATGAGCGGAATTGGCTGTATTATAAAATGTGGGGCAGCAGCACTGCTTATAGGGGCGGTGTAGGCTGTCTTTTTTCTTTTTTGCCAAAAGAATTTTATAGATGAAGAAATATTTTGGTACATTTTTTTCGAGACTTTTCTTTAAAGTGTTTGCCAGACTGGAGCGCAGGTATTATAATAGACTTTAAGACCCTGAATAGGGAAAGAAGATTTACAGTCGCTGTTTACTGGGAAAAAAGAACCAGCTGCCAGAAGAAAAGGCAGGACGGCGGCGAGTTTGTTACTGTTCATTGGTAAGGTTCGCGAAGCCTGTTGCTGTGAACGAAGTGAACAGGAACATGAGTTTTTATGAGATAAGGAGAGATTGAATGAGTAAGATTGCCATTGTAACGGACAGTAACAGCGGCATTACACAGGAGGAAGGACGCAGACTTGGAGTGTCTGTTATTCCTATGCCTTTTTTTATTAATGAGAAAATGTACCTGGAGGGAATTACCCTGAGCCAGGATGAATTTTATCAGTGGCTGAAGTCGGATGCTTCTATTTCCACTTCCCAGCCAAGCCCGGGAGAGACTATGGGATTATGGGACAACCTTCTGAAAGAGTATGATGAGATTGTACAGATCCCCATGTCAAGTGGTCTCAGCGCTACCTGTGCTACTGCAATGGGACTTGCCCAGGAGTATGAGGGCAGAGTGCACGTGGTAGATAATCAGAGAATTTCCGTAACCCAGCGTCAATCTGTGGTGGACGCGATTGCCCTTCGGGATGCAGGTAAAAGCGGAGCTGAAATTAAGAAGATCCTGGAAGAAGAGAAATTTAATTCCAGTATTTATATTACCTTGGAAACCCTGAAATATCTGAAAAAGGGCGGCAGGATCACACCTGCTGCAGCTGCAATAGGTACCGTTTTGAATCTGAAGCCGGTGCTGCAGCTCCAGGGTGAGAAGCTGGATGCTTTTGCCAAGGTAAGAGGCAAGAAGCAGGCCAGACGTACTATGCTGAAGGCTATGAAGGCAGATTTTGAGGGACGCTTTGCACCGTTTGTCCAGAATGGAGAAATGTGTCTTCAGGCTGCTTACACAGGTAATCCGGAAGAGGCAGAAGAGTGGAAGCAGGAGATGCAGGAAACCTTTCCTGGTATGGAAATCCATATGGATCCGCTGTCACTTAGTGTGGCATGCCATATTGGATATGGTTCTCTTGCAATCGCATGTTCTAAGAAAGTGACTGCATAGAAGCTAAGAAATGGCTATAGTTTATAAACATTAGTTTTGAATGTCACCTATAGATAGTAATTGAAAAGAATTGATTTTTTTAGAAAAGATTCCGAAATAGAATATATATTTTCGGAACGAATTCAGAAGAAAACAGAAGTATTCTCTCTGAGAAGAAAATTTAGGAGGATTTATGAAAAAACTTACAGACTACATGGCAGAAGAGCTTTCTGCAGCATTTGAAAAAGCAGGATACGATTCATCCTACGGTAAAGTAGGCGTTTCCAACCGTCCTGACCTTTGCGAATACCAGTGCAATGGTGCCATGGCGGGAGCTAAGGCTTATAAGAAAGCACCATTTATGATCGCAGATGACGTAGTGGGCAATCTGGCAGATTCCAAAGTATTTTCCATGAAAGAAATGGTAAAGCCCGGATTTATCAACCTGAAAGTCAGCGAAGAGTTTCTTGCAGATTATCTGAAAGAGATGGAGAAGGATGAGAAGCTTGGTGCAGACACAGCCAAAGAGCCGAAGACCATCGTAATCGATTACGGCGGACCGAATGTTGCCAAACCTCTTCATGTAGGTCATCTCCGTTCTGCAATTATTGGTGAAAGTATTAAGAGAATCGGTCGTTTCGTAGGCCATAAGGTGATCGGTGATGTTCATCTTGGTGACTGGGGACTTCAGATGGGGCTGATCATTACAGAGCTGAAGCACAGACAGCCGGAGCTTGTATATTTTGATGACAGCTATACAGGTGAATATCCTGCAGAGGCACCTTTTACTATCAGTGAGCTTGAGGAGATTTATCCATGTGCAAGCGGCAAATCCAAGGAGGATGAGGCATACCGTCAGGAAGCACTGGAGGCAACTCATCTTCTTCAGCAGGGTAAGCCGGGGTACATGGCTCTCTGGAACCACATTATGAGTGTTTCTGTTACAGACCTTAAGAGAAACTATGCGAATCTGAACGTATCCTTTGATCTGTGGAAAAAAGAGTCTGATGCGCAGCCTTACATTCCGGACATGGTAGAGATGATGAAGGAAAAAGGCTTTGCATATGAGGATCAGGGAGCGCTTGTTGTAGACGTTAAAGAGGAGACCGATACCAAGGAAATCCCGCCATGTATGCTTCTGAAATCAGATGGAGCATCTCTTTATACTACTACAGACCTTGCCACAATTGTAGAGCGTATGAAGCTGTTCCAGCCAGATGAGATCCTTTACGTTGTTGACAAACGTCAGGAGCTTCATTTTATTCAGGTCTTCCGCTGCGCAAGAAAGACCGGTCTTGTGAAAGAAGACACAAGGCTTTCCTTCCTTGGCTTCGGTACTATGAATGGAAAAGATGGTAAACCGTTCAAAACAAGAGAGGGCGGTGTTATGCGCCTTGAGAATCTGATTGCCGATATTGATGAGGAAATGTTCACAAAGATCGTAGAGAACAGAAGTGTCCGTGATAAAGATGCAAGAGATACTGCTAAGATTGTAGGTCTGGCAGCAATTAAATATGGCGATCTTTCCAATCAGGCTACCAAGGATTATATTTTTGATGTAGACCGCTTCACCTCTTTCGAGGGAAATACAGGTCCGTACATCCTTTATACAATCGTTCGTATCAAATCCATCCTGAACCGTTATGTGGAAGCAGGCGGAAACCTTGAAGCTGGTGAGATCCTTCCGGCATCTAACGGCAGTGAGAAAAACCTGATGCTTCAGCTCAGTGGATTTGGAAGCATGATCGAGAGTGCATTTGAGGAAAAAGCTCCGCATAAAATCTGTGCATATATTTATGAGGTTTCTAATGCATTCAACAGCTTTTATCATGAGACCAAGATCCTCAGCGAAGAGAATCAGGCGCAGAAGGAATCCTATATCCGTCTTCTGCAGCTGACCAAGAGAGTGCTTGAGACAAGTATTGATCTGCTTGGATTCGAGGCACCGGATAAGATGTAATAAAATAATAAGCAGATTATGAGGGCATGGTCTGTGGTATGGAGCTGCGGCACTTTCTGGAAAAGCTGGAAGTGAGCGGCTCCTTTTTTGTATCGTTATGCTTTAGAGCGTGTTTGAAAAAGGCTTTCTGCAAGATGTGCGTCACAATTTGTGGGACGTGCAGATTGCGGGAATGATTTTTCAAACACGCTCTAAGGCAGAAAGGAAATGTCAGATGAAAGCGAAACATCATACAAATTTTCAGCCGGACAGGGTGTTTTCCTATTTCCTGAAAGAATGGAAAGTGCTTCTGGCAGTGGCTATATCCGGTTTGATTTATAATATCGGCCTTCTGGCAGGTCCCTGGTTTGAGGGAAAATGACCGGCTGCCTGGTGGATATCCTGAAAGGGGCTGACCAGTTTTCAGATATGCTGGTTCTGGTGCCGGGCTATGTGACCGCCATTGCAATTGTCCAGACTGCCAGGTATATTAAGCGGTTTTATGTGCGGCGTTTTGCCAACAATGTAAATCGCAGAATGAAAGAAATCCTGTACGCCAGTCTGGTGCGGAAAAGTCGTGCAAGCCTTCGGGAAGAGGGCGAGGGAAGCATTATGACCAAGGCAATCCTGGATGTGGATGACTGCGTGGAGGGAATGCGTAAATTCACTACGGAGATTTTTGATACAGGAGTTGCCCTGGCTGCTTATGCAGGAATGCTTTTGTGGTATGATTTCAGGCTTGCCTTGCTTTGCATGATTTTCCCGCCGGTTTCTTATATGACGGCGAAAAAAATGAAAAAAATGATCCAGATAACCGGAACTGCATACAAAGAGCAGTCTGGACATTTAAGTACAGCGACTCTGGATCGGGCGGAAAATGCTGTTACATACCGTGTTTTTGGATGTGAAGAGGAGCGCCGCAAGGCATATGAAGAAAATCTTACCGCTTATGAAAAGTCAGCAGTAAAAGCGAATATCTGGAATTCCATCATGCCGCCTTTGTACCGGATCATTTCCATGACCGGGGTACTGTTTATCCTGTATTTTGGACAGAAAAATGTTCTGGGAACAGGCTGGAGCACATGGACGATTGCATCTTTTACTACTTTCCTGGCATGCTTTGTGAAGCTGTCAGTGAAATCTTCCAGTGCAGCGAAGCTGTTTAATGCAGTGCACAAGGCGCAGATTTCCTGGAAGCGTATTAAGCCGCTTTTGACAAAGCAGGAAGAAATTCCAAAGAGTGAGAAAAATGTGTCTGGAATTCTGGAAAATGGGAAAGTGGAAAAGATCGAAAATGTGTCTGCTAAACATGCAGAAGAAACATTGTCGCAGAAGGAACTATCTCAGCTAGAGATAGCCCAGTCAGAAATTCGTTACAGGAACGTAAAACAATTGCAGGTCCGTCATCTGAATTTTGCTTATCCGGATGGGAAACAGATTCTGAAGGATATTTCCTTCAAGGCTGAAAAAGGGCAGATAATCGGAATTACCGGACCAGTGGCCTGCGGAAAGTCTACTTTGGGAAAAGTATTTTTGTGCGAGTATCCATATGAAGGTCAGATTCTTGTGGATGGCAAAGAGCTTCAGAATATGCCCCAATCCTGGCAGACGAATATCATAGGCTATCTTGGTCATGATCCGGAGCTGTTTAACGACAGCGTGGAAAACAATGTGCTTATGGGTGAACAGAAAAAGACAGAGGATTTCCTGAAAATGGTTTGCATGGCAGAAGAAGTAAATGAGATGGATGATGGTTTACAGACTCTGGTAGGAAATGGTGGCGTACGTCTTTCGGGCGGACAGGGAAAACGTTTGGCTCTTGCAAGAACTCTTTGCCACAAAAAGCCAGTTCTGGTTCTGGATGATCCTTTTTCGGCTTTGGATAAGAGCACCGAGAGACAGATTTTTGCCAATTTGAAAGCACAGGCGAAAGAGAATATTGTGCTGCTGATTTCCCACCGTCTGTATCTGTTTCCGCAGATGAATCAGATCATCTGGATGGAAGATGGAAAAACAGTGGTGGGTACGCATGAAGAATTACTTGTGAAGGTACCGGAGTATAAGAAATTATTTACTGAGGAAGGAGGTGCAGAGAGTGAAGACAGACAGAAATAAGAACAACGTGAAATCAGAAGAAAATATGATTTTGGAAAAGAGCAGAAGGTCAGATGCAAATGTTTTTCCGGTAGAAAACAAGGGAAAAGGGAAAATTGCAAAAGCGAAAAAAAGACAGGTAAAAGGTGTGATCTGGAAAACAGTTCTGCAGCAGAAATGGCTGTCTATGGGTATTGTCTTTGCTGTAGCAGGCGCAGTGGTAACGGCTCTTATCCCGCCGCTGATCCTGGCAAAAATCGTAGATACAGTCACAGCGGGAAAAGCCGTGACATTCTGGGTGATTTTCCTTTATTTTGCAATGCTTGCACTTACCGGATTCATGGAATCTGCCAGGGAAGGTCTGCTTACCGTATTTGGGCAGAAAATCACACATGCACTTAGAAGCAGCCTTATGGAAAAATTCATATGCCTTACTTCTGACAAACTGACAGGGCTGGAACCTGGAACTCTGGCTTCACGCTTTGTTGGTGATGTAGATACTGTGGAAAATCTTTTTACCTCAGGGATCATCAGTATGTTTGCTGACGCCTGCAAGATTATCAGTATTCTGGTGGTGATCTGGTTTGAAAATAAGGGTCTCGCTGTGGTGCTTCTTGTAATACTGCCATTTCTTTTCTGGTTTACCAGACATGTGCAGAAAAACATGCTGGCAGCCCAGATCGAAAACCGTAAGGCTGTGGGAAGAGCCTCTGGACATGTGCCGGAAACCCTTCATAATATCCGTACCATCCATTGCCTTGGCAGGGAAAAATATATGGAAGAGCGTTACGACACTTACATCGGTGAAAGTTACCAGGCAATGGAGAGAACCAATTTTTATGATGCAGTATATTCACCGGTGATCTTGATTTTAAATGCAGTCGTGGTTGCAGCTGTGATGCTGCTTTCAGCATCTGGAAATAAGATGGTGCTCACGTTTTTTGGAATGTCTGCGGGAACTGCAGTGGCTGTGATCAACTATATTTCACAGATTTTTTCGCCGGTGGAAAGTCTTGGAATGGAGATTCAGACCATCCAGTCCGCGGTAGCTGGAATCCATAGGATTAATGAATTCTTTGGGCTGGAGGAGAAAGAAAATGGCGCACAGGAGAATGGAGATACCGAGAAAACCTGGAATAATCCGGCAACAAAAATAGAAGAAAACAGAAATGAAAAGATTAGCCGAAAGGAAGCGATGGCTGATATGGAAGAAAGGCACAGACTGGGAGCTTCTGGCAGTAATAGTTTTCCGTTTGTAGAATTCCGGAATGTAACCTTCGGCTATGATGAGCATGTGGTGCTGGAACATCTGAATTTCAAGGTGATGGATACCGATCAGGTGACTCTACTCGGACGAACTGGTGCAGGAAAGAGTACGATATTGAAGCTGCTTCTTGGACTTTATGAGCCGGATCAGGGACAGGTACTGCTCCACGGCATTCCAGCAACGGCTGTGAGGGCTGGAGAACGACGGAAACTCTTTGGATACGTAGAGCAGACTTTTCACATGGTGCCGGGAACCGTACGCGACCAGATTACATTATATGATGACCGGATCTCTGAGCGTCAGGTAAAGGCTGTTGCAGAGCTTACAGGTTTAAAAGAGGCAATTGAGAGTCTGGAAAATGGTTACGATACTTATTGCACCCCGGAGATTTTTTCCCAGGGACAGTGGCAGCTGCTATCCATTGCCAGGGCAGCAGTGGCAGAGCCCAAACTGCTTCTTCTGGATGAGATTACTGCAAACCTGGATGCGGAGACAGAGAAGGCTGTTCTGGCCGCATTGAAACGTGTGGCAAAGGATCGTACCGTTATTTCCATTTCACACAGAACGTCCGCAGAACTGGGAAGGACGATTCAGATTTAATCTGAGATTGTGAAAAGCACTTATAAAATTTTTATAAAGTGCTTTTCACAGTGGACTTTAAATGTTATAATTCTGATTACATTCTTAAATGTCTGATTCGAAGCTTTTTCAATCGCGCTTCGGAATAGCGGATATTTCATAATCACTAATTTTTTATCTTATTTATATTTATCATTTGCCGGAGATCGCCGACAGTATTCACTTAATTTATGCAGACAACGAGCTAGAGCCTGTTTGAAAAATCATTCCCGCAATCTGCACGCCCCACTTTGCGGGAGATTTCACCCGAATTCAGTTGCCGTAGCCCACTACGGCGCCCTCATCCGGGCGAAATCTCCCACAAATTGTGACGCACATCTTGCAGAAAGCCTTTTTCAAACACGCTCTAAAGCCTGTGCTTGCGTCAGACCTTGAAGCGTGTTTTGTCTCATTTTTGTTATTGAAAATAGTTACATGTTTTTATGAAAAAGAGGTGATTATCATCAATCTTACAGGTATGATCTTGAAAATGCGTTACTGTATCCTGGAGCAGGTAGGCGCAGGTGGGGAGGGGCATTTGTACCTTGCCAGGGATATGGAGCTTGGAAATTACTGGGCAGTAAAAGAACTTCCCCTTGAGAAAAAGCGTGAAGCCAGACTGCTGCGGCTTCTGGAACATCCATCCATTCCACGGATGGTAGATTATGTGGAAAATGGGGATCATTGTTATCTGATCATGGAATATATTCGTGGAAAGTCCCTTGGACAGATGTTAAAGGAGGGACATGTTTTTGCAGTGGATGAGCTTCTTTCCCACGGAGACACTGTGCTTGCAGTTCTGGAATATCTTCATGGGCAAAAGCCGCCGGTATATTATGGGGACTTGAAACCGGATAATCTTATGCTTTCAGATTCGGGCAAATTGTATCTGGTGGATTTTGGGAGCGCGGTGTTTGGATTTGGAGAAAATCAGCGGATCTGTATGGGAACAGAAGGCTTTGCAGCTCCAGAACAATATGTGGGAAAAGTAAACAGCTCCAGTGATCTTTATGCTTTGGGAAAAACATTACAGGCGCTGGCAGGAAAAAACTGGTTATCTGTTTTGTGGAAAGTTCCTGGGTTTGCTTTGTTTCTCTATAAATGTACCCGGCCTCAGGGGAAAAGACGATTTGAAAATGCGGCACAGGCAAGAAAAATGCTTTCTGGTATAGGAAAAAGAAAAGGGCTTGCCAGAAAAAATGCAGCGGTGGTGATTGGAACTACGGGGATTTTGCTGGCTGCAGGTGTATTTCTTGCAGGATCAGAGCAGCAGGCAGCTTTCGAAAGTGCATTGGCAGAAGTAACGAAAGGATATTACGAGATAGAGGAAAATGAGTCTTCTTCGTTGCCAAAGGAATCTGCAGCAGAAGCGGATAAAAAAAGTACAGACAAAGAAGCAGATAAATTTCTTCTTAAAAAATGCGAGCATGCAGAAAGTGCTTTGCAAAAACTGCAAAAAGAATATACGAAAGATGAAGAGCAGAGAAAATTGCTTTTATTATTGGCGGTAAATGCGGAACTTCAGAAAGAGTGGGAACGGGCCGCCGTGTATTATGAGCAGCTGCTTTTGTATGCGCCGGAATTTGCAGAAGGGTATGGGAAATATGGACTGTTCCTTTTGCGAAGAGGTCAGAAGAATTCCAGCAGGAGACTTTATGTTTTATACAGAAGCAGTAAGGCAGATGGGACGGATTGTAAGAGCGTTGAAATCTGGGAAAAACAGATGGAAAGTGAAACAGGTGAGGGAAAATGAAAAGATGGAGAAGCATAAGGAGAAAAATTGCGAAAAATTCAAATCAAAGAGGTATATATTCGCACAGCATCTGGAATAACTTTCGGAAACCTGGAATTTATCTGATGGTGACAGTGATTTTACTTATTACCAAAGTTGGTATACTTTACACTTATGGTGGGGAATTTGGAGGATTTGATATCGATATTGGTGCTGATGAAGGTATATTTGATAATTGGGAGGAGGCTGAAGAAAATCAGGAAACTACGGAGCCAGAGAAGAAAGAAAATGGGAGCAGTAATGGTAATGAGAGTAATAACAACAGCAATAATGACAGCGCGAATGGCGGTACTAGCAGTAATGACATAGAAAATGACGGTAATAATAACAGTCATAATAGCGGCAGCAGTAACGATAACAACAGCGGGAATAATAACAGTAACAACAATAATAACAACAATAATAACAATAACAGTAATAGCAACGCAGGAGCTGGCTTGTCGAAAACAGAGAACGGTGACAACACAGGTGATGAGGAGGGCTGGGAAAAACCTCAAGCTGCGGGTTCTGAGAGAAGACCAAAAGAAAACAAGAAAGAAATAAAGAAAGAAAACAGTGTCACGGCAGCCTTACCGGCAAACAAAAACTCAGAGAATAAGAAAACGAATATAAATGCAGACAACAGTGCCAATGGAACTGAGTCTAAAAGCAATACTACAAAAAACACTCCCCGTGTAAAGAAGGATAGCTCAAAAAGCAAAGAAGAAAAGTCAGAAGATACCGCAGCAGATGAAAATATAAGTGAAAGCAGGATTACTGCCAGAGAAACAAAGAATACTTATCGGAAAAAAGAGAATAGGGTCAAAGCAAAAATTACGGAAAGTTCCAAAAAAGAAAATACCAGTGAGTACTTGAAGCTCACGGGGGCCGGCACGGTTTTTACAGCAGTAGGAATGGCAAAGACATCTCATGGACTTGGATTCTATAACAGAAATGATGAAAATAGAGAAAAAAATGAAAACATAAATAAAAACAATAACATAAATGATAATGAAAATGGCACAATACGTTTTGTACACGAAGAAACAGTCCCTGTAAATGAATATCCTGAAATACAAGTTATAAGAACTACCGGTGAGCAGGATGTTACAATTCTGTCTTTGAACTTAAATGGTGATGAGATTTTCTGGCACCAGAAGGGGGATACCCTTATATTTGACCAGCCGATTACAGCGAAGGAAAATACTGTGAAGGTGATTGCGGTAATAGATGGGAGAAGAATTGTGCATATGCCTATATGGGAGTTTTGAAAGTGTGCATCAATTGTTACTGGTCATGGAGTGAATGGTAACCATCAACTAAGATTTTGCCATCTGGACGTTATAAAGAAATGATGTTATAATTAACACTCATATAGCGAAAGACCTGAAAAATCAACGACAAAAATTACATGACGGTACAGGAGGCAAAACACAGATGTACAAAGCTATTTTATTTGATCTGGACGGAACTCTCACCGATTCCGGGGAGGGAATCACCAAATCCGTACAATATGCTCTGGAGAAGGTGGGAAAACCAGAATCAGATCTTCAGAAGCTGCGCATTTTTGTGGGACCGCCCCTTTTGGAGCAGTTTCAGGAATATGCGGGAATTGACGAAGAAACGGCAAGAAAGGCAGTTGGGATTTACAGAGAACGATATGCACCAGTGGGGATTTATGAGAATGAACTGTATCCTGGCATTCCGGAAATGTTATCCGGACTGAAACAAAGAGGATACAAACTTGCCATTGCATCTTCCAAACCAGAGAATTTTGTGAAGATTGTTGCGGAATATTTCCATATTGATTCTTATTTTGACGAGATGGTTGGAAGTGAGCCTGAGGGTAGACGAACCAATAAGACAGAGGTGATCGAGGAAACTCTGAAGCTGCTGGGATTTTCTGAACACCGTGACCAGGTGATCATGGTGGGGGATAAAGAGCATGATGTATTTGGGGCAAGACGCGCCGGATTGGAATGCATTGCAGTTTCCTATGGTTACGGAACCGAAGAAGAACTGAAAAATGCCCATCCCTTTAAAATTGTGAATTCGGCAGAGGAAATACTGGATTTTTTCGCCTGAGCCCCAGAAGAAAACAGAAAATGCCGGTTTTGGCATGGAAGTGTCTGTATCCGGTGGGAATCCATTTTGTGCTTTCCCAGCTTGTCTCCTATCTGGGACTGTATTTTCTGGTGCAGCGGACTGGCGCAGATATGAGTGCATATTACCAGCATGTGCTTATGCTGACTGGTCTGACAGGGATTCTGGCTGCAGTTCCCTGCATATTGTTGTATCGGGGCGATTTTTCAAGAAGAAAAGAAACCGGGATATTATATCCTGCAGCTGATCGTCACCTTCCTGTTCCTGAAATCCTGGGGTTTCTTGTAATTGGCGCATTTCTTGGTCAATATGGAAACATTCTGGTAGGGCTTTTTCAGCAATATTTGAATCCGGAAGCTTATCAGGAAACTCAGTCCTTGATTTCCGAGGGGAAAAGTATCTGGAGTCTGATTTTCTGGATGGGGATTGCAGCACCTTTTGCAGAAGAGGTTATTTTCCGCTGGCTGGTATTTCTTCGTATGAGAGATAATATGCGCGTGATCACAGCTGCACTGTTTTCAGGACTGACATTTGGAATTTACCATATGAATCTGCTCCAGGGAGTGTATGCAACTATTATGGGATTGCTTTTCGCATTGATCCTGGAATGGAGAGGAAATCTGTTTGCCAGTGTATTTCTTCATATGGGGGCAAATATCTGGAGCCTGCTGGTCAGTGATGTGATGCTGTACATGCTGGATCATACAGGAGCCACATCCGTAATTGCACTGAATCTGTTTCTTGTTTTTGCAGGAACTTATGGTATCTGGAGATGCTATAAGAATTATCAGAAACGAGGATGTACGAGGCTGATATAAAGCATAATCAGAAATATATTAAGAAAAATAGAAGACCTTCTTACAAAATCCTGGAAAAACAGGGGAGATTGTGAGAAGGTTTTTTGTTGGCGCATTCCACTTTATAAACATTTAAGAATTTCCCGTCTTGAATTTAAAGTACACATATGCTATCTTAAGTGTATTAAATGTATTAATACACTTAGAAAGGAGGAAGCATGTCTATGATCGTTTTGGATTATCAGGACAGAAGGCCACTGTACGAGCAGGTGGAGGAGAAATTTCGGAATCTGATCCTGATGGGAGTACTGGAGCCAGGCTCCAGAATGCCCTCTGTGCGGCAGCTGGCCATGGAATTATCGATCAACCCCAACACCATCCAGCGTGCTTACATGCAGCTGGAACAGGAGGGACTGATCTACCCGGTTAAAGGAACAGGAAACTTTATCGCAGACAGTGAAGAAGTGCGTAAACTTAGCAAAGCTTCCTATATAAAAGAACTGAAAACCCTGATCCGGAAGGGAAAGGCTATGGGAATGGAAGCGGAAGAGCTGATCTACATTATTAGGGAGTGTTACAAGGAGGAGAAGCCATGATAGAAGTCAAAGAATGCAGTAAGGCGTTTGACACTGTCAAAGCGGTCAATAAAGCAACTCTGGATGTTGGAGTGCGGGAAGTGTTTGGTCTTGTGGGCAGTAACGGCGCCGGGAAAAGCACCCTGCTTCGGATGATGGCTGGAATTATAAAGCCAGATGAAGGGGAAATCCAGATTGACGGTATGTCAGTGTACGAAAATGAAGAAGCAAAAAAACTGTTTTTCTATATCTCAGATGACAGTTATTTTCCGGCAAATTATACAGCAATGGATCTGGTGCGCTTTTACCGGAACTTTTACCCTCAGTTTCGAACCAGGTTTTTTCATGAACTGATGGAACAATTCCATCTGGAAGAAAATCGCAGAATTGCAACTTTTTCCAAAGGTATGAAAAAACAGGTTCTGGTAATCATCGGTGTGTGCGCGGCAACGAAATATCTGTTTTGCGATGAGACCTTTGATGGACTTGATCCAGTAATGCGTCAGGCAGTAAAGAGTCTGTTTGCGGCGGAGATTATGAACCGGGAATTTACTCCTGTGATCGCGTCTCACAATCTGCGCGAACTGGAGGATATCTGCGACCATGTCGGGCTTTTGCATAAAGGGGGGATTCTTCTTTCCAAAGATCTGGAAGACATGAAATTTCACATTCACAAGATACAGTGTGTGCTCAGTGGAAGACAGCAGGAAAAAGAACTGGAAAAGGAACTTCAGGTTTTGAAGGTGCAGCATCAGGGTTCTCTTCTTATGATAACAGCCCGGGGAACCAGAAGTGAGATCATAGAGAAGATCCAGGCCAAAAATCCTCTCTTTATGGAGGTGCTTCCTCTGACCCTGGAGGAAATTTTTATCAGTGAAACGGAGGTGGCAGGCTATGAAATCAAAAATTTATTCTAGCCGATACATGAAGGTGTCATCAAAAGGCATGATGTGGATCCCGGCTTTTGTGACCATTGGATTTCTTCTGGCATTTCCAGTGGCAGAGCTGATCATGCTGGGAAACTGGTTTGGAATGGGATATACCACCAGGGAGATCAATGCACTTTATGCAAATCTGTGGCAGGATGGATTTATGATCACCGGACTTGCAGTTGCAGCAGTTGCAGCATTGTTTAACGGAATCAGCCAGTTCTGGTATCTCTATTCACCGCGGAAAATTGATTTCTATCACAGTCTTCCGGTGAAACGAAGCAGAATGTTCTGGCATAAGACTTTGCAGTCCCTTTTGTATTATTTGCTTCCATATCTGGCAATGGAATTTTTCTCCGTCTGCATCGGGGCAATGAGGGGATTTTTCAGCCTTCATCTTATGAAACTGGCATTTTTGATGATGGTATTTCATTTGCTTTTATATCTGCTTTTGTATTTTTCGGTTGTGTTGGTAATCTGCATTACCGGTCATCTGCTTATGGGAGCTCTTCTGCTTATTGCAGTGGCTGCTTATGGACCGGTGCTTTCTGTTACTCTGCAGTTTTACGAATATGCCTTTTATTATACCAGCAGTGCAGGTGTCTATGGCTATATAAAAGGCTTGAGAGAAATGGCGTCACCAGTCATCCTTGCCTACACCTTTGTGGGAAAATATGCAGAAGGAAATTATGGTGGCATTCTGGGAATTGTGCTTCTGGTGACAATCGCTTTTGGCGTTCTTGGATATTATGCATTTGTAAACAGAAAATCCGAAAGAACCGGTATGGCCTTTGTTTTTCCATGGGTTGGCACAATCATAAGATTTATGATTGTGGTTCCCGGAGGACTTGGAATCGGACTTATTTTCTATATGCTTCCAAGTGACAATTCCAGAATTGTATGGTGGATTTTCGGATTGATTTTTGGAACCCTTCTTTCAGGAGGGATAATGGGAATTATTTATTACAGGGATTTCCGAAAATTTTTCTCCAATAAAATACAGTTTGTGGTAAGCGGGGCCTGTGTAGCATTTGTGGCCTGTATGTTCTTATTTGACCTGACTGGATACGACAACTATATCCCTTCTTATGATAAAATCGAAAATATTGCAGCTGAATTTACGGATGGCGGTGGATGGGAGAATACTTATAGCGTTGAAATAAATGAAGATGGCAAGATTTCCACACAGGATTCCGGATATTATAGGAATGGAGATCTTCTGGGCAATAATCTGGGCATTAGTCCTGATATTTATGCATGTGTGGAGCAGATTGTGAAGGAAAACAAGGTTATATGCCGATCCCTTTCAGAAGATAGTGACAACAGAGCGCTGTGGAACGGCGATATATGGGATCCTTCTAACGATACATCAAGACTTCAGATGCGTTATGACCTGAAATCCGGAAAAACTGTTTATCGCTCTTATATGGTCAGCACAGAGAATCAGAAGAACTTGTATAAAGAGGGATATGCGGAGGGAACCTTAAAGTCTGAGCGCTATTCCATTTTAAAGCTGGATGATAAATATGTGGATGAGGTGCGCTGTGATTTTATTACAGGAGAATCTATTTCCCTTTTCCAGGACAATAAGGCAAAGAGACAGCTGTTGGTGGATGCATTTCGTCAGGATGTAGAGGAGGCGGATCCGGAAGTGCTGACCGGAGAGCCATGTGCAAGCCTGAACATTGAGTATTCCGGAGTACCATCTGCAGAATCAGTTGATGCCATGGTGCCTGGCAGAACCGGAGACTATTATTTTTTCGCATGCTTTTATGTATTCCCGCAGTTCAAAAGGACAGTTGAAATTTTGAAGGAAACAGGGTATCCTGTCTCTATGGAGGATGTGAAGCTGAGCGCTGTGGAAGTGGAATATTATATGAATGAGGAGCACAATGAATATTCTTCTCCTGTAGTTTACGATCAACCGGAACAGCTGGAAGAACTGAAAAAGGTTCTGAGATGTTACCAGATGGTGCCATTCTGGGAAAAAAGGGAAGCTGATAAATGGGCCAGCCTGAAGGTTGTGATTGACGGAGTGGAATCAGAGGCAGCGTGGTCCATAATGGCGAAGGATGTTCCGGAATTTATGAAAGAGGATTCACAGCGGGCATTATCCTTTGAGGTTTTTGAAAAGGAATAAAGAAGGAGAGCTACTATAAAGAATGGGAAAAGCAGTGAGACTGGACAGATTTCTGGCGGATTCAGGAGCAGGTACGAGAACGGAAGTGAAGAAGCTGATCCAGAAAGGAATGGTTCAGGTAAATGATGAGAAAGCGAAAAAGCCGGAACTGAAAATAGATCCGGAGACGGACGTGGTAGAATTTGGCGGAGAGCATGTTGGAGCAAGGGCAGAGTTTGTGTACTATCTTTTGCACAAGCCTGCCGGATATGTAAGTGCCACAGAAGATACCAGGGAAAAGACAGTTCTGGATCTGGTGCCAAAGGATGGCAGACGGAATCTTTTTCCGGTAGGACGCCTTGATAAGGATACGGAAGGCTTGCTTTTTATTACAGATGATGGGCAGCTTGCCCACAGACTGCTTTCCCCGAAGAAACATGTGGATAAGACGTATTTCGCGGTGACGGAAGGAAAAGTGGTGCCGGAGGATATAGAGAAGATCCGGTTAGGTGTGGATATTGGAGATGAGAAGCCAACCTTGCCGGGGAAGCTGGAGATTCTCAGAACATGGGAAGAGAATGTTGAACGTAAAAATGTCGAAGGTGAATCAGGAGCAGTGATAGCCAATTCAAATGCTGCAGGACATAAGGCAGATCCGGAGGGCAGCATCTGGTGTTCTGAAATTCTTCTGACAATCCACGAGGGCCGTTTTCATCAGGTGAAGCGAATGATGGAAGCTGTTGGAAAGAAAGTAATTTATCTGAAACGGATTTCTATGGGGGCGCTGACTTTGCCAGATGACCTGCCGAAAGGAAAGGCCAGGGAACTGACGCCTGATGAACTGGCGGCGCTGAAATGCGAAAACTCCTAAAAGGGTATGTCTGCTTACGCAAATATTGTTGAATATGAAAGTCAGCTGCTTTGCAGCTGTTGACTGTATTTGTAATTCGGGCTATCGCCCTACTTACTCATACGGTATAGCCCGCCCGATATCCATGAATTCGCTCATGCAAGCCTGGCTCATTCATGGCTGCCGTCTGGGACTTTCATTGTAAAATAGCGGAAAAATTAGCGGAAAAATTTGCAAAAACCCTCTTTACACGGAGGGTTTTGTCATGTTATAATACAAAAGTTGCAAACTATCAAACACGCATGGAGATTCCCAGGATGGTGCCCTGCGGTGTGAGGCTGGGTCCGAGAGGAAAAGGATTCATGCGGAAGAATTTAACCAAAAGGAGAAAAAGACATGAGCGTTATTTCAATGAAACAGCTTTTAGAGGCAGGTGTTCATTTCGGACATCAGACAAGAAGATGGAACCCTAAAATGGCTCCATACATCTACACAGAGAGAAATGGTATCTATATCATCGACTTACAGCAGTCTGTAGGAATGGTTGACGATGCTTATAATGCAATCGCTGATATCGTAGCTAACGGCGGAAATATCCTTTTCGTTGGTACTAAGAAACAGGCTCAGGACGCTATCAAGACAGAGGCTGAGCGTTGCGGACAGTTCTATGTAAATGAGAGATGGTTAGGCGGTATGCTTACCAACTTCAAGACTATCCAGAGCCGTATTGCGAAACTGAAAGAAATTGAGACCATGGAGTCTGATGGAACATTCGATGTTCTGCCTAAGAAAGAAGTTATCGCTTTAAGAAAAGAATTAGATAAACTTCAGAAGAACCTTGGCGGTATCAAAGAAATGAAGAGACTTCCAGATGCTATCTTCGTAGTAGATCCTAAGAAGGAAAAGATCTGTATTCAGGAAGCTCATACACTGGGAATTCCGCTTATCGGAATCTGCGATACTAACTGTGACCCAGAAGAACTGGATTACGTAATCCCGGGTAACGATGACGCTATCCGTGCTGTAAAACTGATCGTTTCCAAGATGGCTGACGCAGTTATCGAAGCAAACCAGGGACAGACAGACGCTGAGGGAGAAATCCAGGCTGAGTCTGAAGAGTTCGCTACAGAGGAATAATTTGTGAAAATTCTGGACATCAGCTGTGAATGAGCTATGCCTGCATAGGCATATCCACAGCTGACGGACAGGTCCTTACAACACACTATCATCAGGAGGAAATGAAAATGGCTATTACAGCAGCACAGGTAAAAGAGTTAAGAGAGATGACCGGCGCTGGTATGATGGACTGTAAGAAAGCTCTTACAGCTACAGAAGGCGATATGGATAAAGCAGTAGAGTTCCTTCGCGAGAAAGGTCTTGCTACCGCTCAGAAGAAAGCAAACCGTGTTGCAGCAGAGGGTCTTTGCAAGACGCTTGTTGCTGACGACGCTAAGAACGCAGTTGTTGTTGAGGTTAACTCCGAGACAGACTTCGTTGCTAAGAACGAGAAATTCCAGCAGTATGTTGCAGATGTTGCAGCTCAGGCTCTGACAACTACAGCAGCTGATATCGATGCTTTCCTTGCAGAGGCATGGGCACTTGATACCACTAAGACTGTAAAAGAAGCTCTTGCAGCTCAGATCGCAGTTATCGGCGAGAACATGAACATCCGTAGATTCGCACAGATGAAAGAGGAGAACGGTTTCGTTGCTTCCTACACACATATGGGTGGAAAGATCGGCGTTCTTGTTGACGTTGAGACAGATGTTGTAAACGACGCTGTTAAAGAGATGGCTAAGAACGTTGCAATGCAGGTTGCAGCTCTGAAACCTCTTTACACAAGCGACAGCGAAGTAAGCGCTGAGTATATCGAGCATGAGAAAGAAATCCTTATGGCTCAGATTCAGAACGATCCTAAGGAATCCCAGAAACCGGAGAAGGTTATCCAGGGAATGATCGCAGGACGTATCAAGAAAGAGCTTAAAGAGATCTGCCTTCTTGATCAGGTTTATGTTAAAGCTGAAGATGGAAAACAGTCTGTTGGAAACTATGTAGCACAGGTTGCTAAAGAGAACGGCGCTAAGATCACAATCAAAGGCTTCGTTCGTTACGAGACCGGAGACGGAATCGAGAAGAAAGAAGAGAACTTTGCTGAGGAAGTTGCAAAGCAGATGGGTAAATAATCCATTAACTTAAGTTTTCTTTCTATTATTTTAATAAGTCTGAATTTAAGTATTTAAAGGCCCTGAAAGCCTTATAAACACTACGTTTCACAGTGATTATAAGGTTTTCGGGGCTTTTTTTAAAAGGTCTAAAGTCTAAAGTATCGCCAGGGGATTGGATGAATTATATGGATACAGCATCAAGACTATACCGTTATTCTTTTTCTGATCAGCTTCTGATCCATGCACAGCGTCTAAATGCAACAGCTTGTGCATCATTGGAACTGTGGAATGAGAAGATGCTACGCTGGGTAAATCGTGGCGCAAAGGGAATTGTCTTACTTGATGAAAATGGACAAAATACCAGATTACGTTATGTGTTTGATATTTCCGATACTCATATGGTAGCTGGAGGTAGATTTTCGTATCTTTGGCAGATGCAGGAACATCAGAGAGAAGAGATTCTTTTTCACTTGACAAAAGTCTATGGTCTGGAAGAAAAAGAGATGGAGAACTTGCAGGATGCGTTAATGGCGGTTGCAAGAGAAATGGTTGATTCAGAATGCCGATGAATGGATATAAGCTGGATTTAGTTGTAAAATTTCTGGAAGTTCACATAAATAAGAATTTACACCGACTCATAATTATGATACAATTATAGCACAAGAAAGAGAGGTGTTCATTATGCCAACAATTATGCCGATTAGAGATTTAAGAAAAACCAGTGAAATATCGGAACTGGCACATAAAAAGCAGGAACCAATATTTATTACGAAAAATGGATATAGTGACTTAGTTGTAATGAGTTCAGAGCTGTATGAACGTTTTGCCCAGACAAACAAGATCGATCAGGCAATTTATGAAGCAGAACAGGAAGTCACAGAAGGAGCAGAGCCGATTTCATTAGAAAGTGCAATGGAACAGCTCAACAAGAAATATTATGGATAAATATGAGATAATGCTGTATCCAAGAGCGTACCGGGATATTCATGATATTTATGCTTATATTGCACTTGAAAAATTGTCACCTGAAACTGCAAAAGAACAGACGGATCGGATTTGGCAGGCAATAAAAAAGCTGGAACTGTTTCCAAAATCGCACCAGGACCGTCTGGTAGGCCGCTATGCCGGAAAAGAATATAAACAGCTGATCATTGACAATTATATTGCTATTTTTAAAGTTGATGAAAACAAGAAAAAAGTATTTGTATTGACAGTGCAATATCAGGGAAGGCAGATGTAAACGAAAGGGTTGAACTGCTGTACAAAATAACATTTAAGAATGATAGTCAGATATAAAAAGGACACAGACAGTCAAGTTTCGATTGCCTGTGTCTTGTTTTGTAAAAATAAAAAATTTTTGAAAGCAAATTCCCATATTTTAAGTCTAATAGTTATAAAAACAAAAAGGGGGAATAAAATGGAGGCTTTGGTAACAGCTGCTAAAAATGGAGATAAAGAAGCGTTCGTTCAGCTGATCCGGATAAATAAGCAGAGCATGTATAAAGCTGCCTGGGTTTATCTTCGGAACGAACAGGACATTGCAGATGCACTGCAAAATACGATCCTGTCCTGTTATGAAAAGATACAGGGATTAAGGGAAGTGAAATATTTTAAAACCTGGCTGATGCGGATTCTGATAAATGAATGCAAAGACATTCTCCGTCAAAAGAACCATGACACGGAACTGGATAATTTCTCAGAAGGTGTACATTGTGAAGATCTGGACCTTTGCGAATGGAAACAATTGCTTTTATGTCTGGATGAAGAAAGCCGGAAAATCGTGGAACTCTATTATTTTGATGAATTTTCTGTAAAGGAAATTGGTAATCTTCTTGAAATGAACAGCAACACCGTATCAACCAAACTTTCCCGGGCAAGAGCAAAATTAAAAAAGGTGATCAGGAGGTGAAGACTATGGATGAAAAAGAAATCAGAAAAATTTTAAAAGAAGAAACTGTGATACCGGACAATATTGATAAAGCTATGGAAGATGTTCTGAAGGGAATTTTGGATTCTCCAGATGAGAGAATGAGCAGCACGAAGAATCTAATTGTAAAATCAGATAAAGGAAGATCAAAAAATTCAGGGAATAAGAAAAAAATAATCCGGATTCTTCTTCCTGTGGCTGCTGTATTAGGCGTCAGCACCGGCGTACTTGCAACAAAACTTGGATGGCTTCACAAAGAACTGGAGCAGCAGGGGGGTTACAGAACAGGAAGCTGTTCAAATGGTTGTCACAGAACCTGATTCAACTGCAGAAAATGTGGAAGATGTGACTTCTTATCATATAACGCCAAAGGAGAGGGATTGGAACCAGTCTATGCTGTCTGTTACAGAAGCGTATTTTGATGGCAGCGGTTTCAGCTTTCTTGGAGATCCTTCCGGGGCGGTGGAGAATTATACGCTCAGCTGCCGTGACCATGCGACAGTGAATGGAGAAGATGCACTTGCAACTTTGAATAAGATAGACGGGGAAGCTCTCTATTATGGACATATTACCCTGTATGATGATGCTTTGACAGAGAAAATATTAAATGAAGATTCCCAGGTAGAGGTTTCCATGACCATTCAGGCATATCCGGATTATAACGGCAGGATCTATTACACCTGGAAAGATGATGAAGCTTTCAGAAAGATTTTTAAAACTGGTTCTTTTACAGATTCAGAAGGAATGCTGGCTTATGCACTGCCTGCGGAGGATGCTTACAGAGGATATACGCCGCAGCCCCTTACAGTAACCCTTCCGTTAAATGATGAAGTACGGGATATTATAGAAAAATACAGAAAAGAAGGAAAGATGCAGGCGGAAGATACTGGTGTAGAACCCATTTCGGATTCTACGGAAGAGAGTACACAGGAAACAACAGACTCAGAAAATCCTTCAGATGCTACGGGAGCGAATGAGAAATATGATCCGGAAACAGCAGTATGTAAGAAAATCAATCAGCAACATGACGGAGGGATATGATTATTACGATACAGAGATTCTGTTGAATGGGATCCCGGTGGGCGGGCTTTCTCAGCATGGTTATCTGGGAAATGCAGGCTTTGGCCCTGCGCCTGAAGACTGTTATTTCAACATACCGATTCCGCTTCAGTTGAAAGTGGAAGAAACAGTTACTATGCTTCCAATGGAAGAAATTATGAAGTCAGTGGAACAATATGTAAAAGAAGGCAAAATTGGTCTCTTCACGGAACAGGACACTGCGGAGGAAACAGAATCCACCACGATTCCAGTTACAAAAATATGTTTGGAATACTATATTGATGAAACCGCAGACGGAATCACATACAGACCTGTCTGGAGCTTTCGCTGCCCTTACCAGTGGAAAGATTCCCCGGACGAACAGGAACTGTTTTACATAGACGGGGAAACGGGGGCACTGATTCGTGATGCGTTTGGCTGGTAGGTATGAAAAAAAGAGCCGGATCCATTCCGAATTAGAATAAGTTCAGAACCCCCAGTTTATTCAGTAAGTTGCGTCAAATTTGCGTAAGCTTTATGAGCAGAACCGCGCAAATCCATATAAATAAAGCCTGTTCACAAATACTTCGCAAAGCAGATGGGTAAATAATCCATTAACTTAAGTTTTTATTATATTATTTTAATAAGTCTGAATTTAAGTATTTAAAGGCCCTGAAAGCCTTATAAACACTACGTTTCACAGTGATTATAAGGTTTTCGGGGCTTTTTTTGTATTTTTCTAAAAATCTGCCTGTTGAGGAAAATATATTGCATTTTCATCCATATTCTCTTACAATTACAAGTAGAATAAATAACGAAAACAGAATTGGAAAATGGATTTAAAATGCAGAACACTTTTGAAAAAAACTGTCTGGCCCGGAGAGGGAATGCAGCTGCTGAAAAATATGGGGTTTAAAACAGCTGCCATGGCATTGCGTGATGACTCTGTGGGAATTGACAACCAGACACTTCAAGCAGAAGAGAAGCTGGCTATTGTTCTCGGAACAGAGGGAGACGGGCTTTCCTCACAGACGATTGCAGATTGCGATTATACAGTGAAAATTCCCATGTCTCACGGTGTGGATTCCTTAAATGTGGCTGCCGCAAGTGCAGTGGCATTCTGGGAACTTGGGTATATTAACAGACGGAAATAATTGTGTATATAGAAATCGCTTTCAGGATAGAGTTAAAACAGAGATGCAGGATAGAGTTAAAGCGGGGACGCAAGACAAATGAAAGATAATAACTATAAGCAAAAAGGAGGCTGCAGGTTATGAGTGATCAGATATTTCGGAAAAAAAGTCTGGACCGGATTTCCTCCCCGGAGCAGCTGAACGATTATATCCGGGTGGCAAACCCGGGCATATGGATGATTCTGGCGGCTGTCATCATACTGCTGGCCGGGGTGTGCGTGTGGGGGATATTCGGTCATCTTGATACAAAAACAGAGACTGTAGGAACTGCAAAAGCAGGAAAAATCACATGTTATATAAAAGAAACAGATATCCGGAATGTCAAAAAAGGAACTCCAGTGTATATAGATGGGAAAGAATATGAAATTGCGGAGATATCCGAAATCCCTGTGAAGCTAAAAGAGGAACAGTTGGAAAGTGCTGCTTTTGCAGTGGATGAAAGCGTATACACAGCAATCATCCATACAGGGCTGGCAGACGGAATCTACAAGGTAGAGCTTGTTACGAACCGGGTGTCACCTATGTCATTTGTAATAAATTGAGGTGACCATAATGAGTGCTGAGAAAAAAGTAAAACAGCCGATCACAAAAGGGGTGGCGAAGGTTCCTGTAGTCATGCAGATGGAGGCTCTGGAATGCGGTGCAGCAAGTCTTGCCATGATACTTGCCTACTATGGGAAGTGGATTCCATTGGAGCAGGTTCGCTTCGATTGCGGCGTATCCCGTGACGGTTCCAGTGCAAAAAATGTACTGAAAGCTGCAAGAAGCTATGGGCTTACAGCCAAAGGATACCGCTATGAACCGGAAGATCTGAAGAAAACAGGTCGTTTTCCCTGTATCATCCACTGGAATTTTAATCATTTCGTGGTACTGGATGGCTTTCGAGGAAATAAAGCTGTTATAAATGATCCTGCCAAAGGAACCTATGCAGTTTCAATGGAGGCTTTTGACGAAGCTTTTACCGGAATCAGTCTGCAGTTTGAGCCTTCTGAGAATTTTGAGCCAGGGGGAAAGCCAGTCTCGGTACTTCGTTATGCGAAAAAACGCTTAAAAGGCACAGGCACAGCGATTGCGTTTGTTGTCCTTACTACATTGATCTCTTCCTTGATCGGCATTATAAATCCTGCTTTTTCCCGTATTTTTATGGATCGGCTGCTGACCGGAGAGAATCCGGACTGGGTATTTCCTTTTCTCATAGGAATGATTCTCATGGGAGTGGTACAGTTGACTGTTATGTGGATTCAGCAGGTATATTCCCTGAAGATCAATGGAAAGCTGGATATGGTTGGAAATGCCACCTTCATGTGGAAAATACTGAGAATGCCTGTAGAATTTTTTTCACAGCGCATGGCAGGGGATATTCAGGTACGCAAGAATACCAATGCTTCTGTTGCAGAAGGGCTGGTGAATACGTTTGCGCCGCTGGTTTTGAATTCGCTGATGATGATTTTTTATCTGGTGGTTATGATAAGGTACAGTCCTGTTCTTACGCTGATGGGTGTAACCTCTGTATTTCTGAATCTGCTTCTTTCTAACATAATATCGAAAAAAAGGGTAAACATTGCCCGTGTCCAGCTGAAAAATGCAGGCAAACTTGCAGGTGCAGCCGTGGCTGGTATTGAGATGATCGAAACCATTAAGGCTACCGGCGCAGAAAATGGCTTTTTTGAAAAATGGGCAGGTTATCAGGCCGGAGCCAATACAGGAGCAGTAAAATTCCGGAAACTGAACAGTGTGCTGGGACTTCTTCCAGGGCTTATCAGTACTCTGTGCAACACAGCAGTTCTGATGACAGGAGTGTTTTTTGCAATGCAGGGAAGGTTTACTGTGGGTATGATCCTGGCATTTCAAGGCTTTCTGAATTCGTTTATGGCTCCGGCAGCCAGTCTCATCGCAGCAGGTCAGACTTTACAGGAAATGCGTACGGATATGGAGCGTGTCGAGGATGTTATGAATTATCCGGAAGACGTTATATGGGGAAAAGCAGATGGGAAAGAGCCTGAAGCCTGTTTGAAAAATCATTCGGAAAGCCTGTTGCAAACAGAATCCAGTCCGGAAGAGGAGTACAGAAAATTATCCGGTCACATTGAACTGAAAAATGTCACATTCGGCTACTCCAGGCTTGCCCAGCCGCTGATAAGGGATTTCAATTTGTCCCTGAAGCCGGGCAGCAGAGTCGCTTTTGTTGGACCTTCCGGCTGCGGCAAATCCACTTTGTCCAAACTGATATCAGGTCTGTATGCCCCATGGAGCGGCGAAATCCTTTTTGACGGTAAAAAGATATCAGAGATAGACCGGAATGTGTTTACCGGTTCCCTGGCTGTGGTAGATCAGGACATTATCTTGTTTGAGGACACTATAGCGAACAATATTAAAATGTGGGACAATTCCATCGAAGATTTTGAAATGATCCTGGCTGCACGGGATGCACAGCTTCACGATGATATTATGATGCGTGAGGGAGGTTATCAGTACAGGCTGACAGAAGGTGGAAAGGATTTTTCAGGCGGACAGCGCCAGAGAATGGAAATTGCCAGAGTTCTGGCACAGGATCCTACCATTGTTATTCTGGATGAAGCCACCAGTGCACTTGACGCAAAAACAGAATACAATGTGGTGAAATCTATAAAGGACAGAGGTGTTGCCTGTATTGTGGTCGCACACAGACTTTCTACCATCCGGGACTGCGATGAGATCATTGTGCTGGATGAAGGCAGAGTCGTGGAGCGTGGAACACATGAAGAACTTATGAGAGCCGGCGGAATGTACACTATGCTGGTATCAAATGAATAGGAGGCGGAAGCATTGGGCTGGTTTGACGAACAGATAAAACTTAGAAAGCAGAGCGATGACGATGCTTTCGCAGATTCTTTTGTGAAAATGGCAGGTGCCGTTATGGGGGAGAAGGTGCTTGCCTCGCTGAATGACGACCGTATTGTTGCCAAGAATGAAATCGATGAGATCCTGAAATTTTACCATGTAAAAAGCAGGGAGGTTCCGGATTCCATTGAGGATATGAATGAACAGCTGGAATACCTTATGCGCCCCTATGGAATCATGCGCCGCACGGTTTATCTGGAAAAAGGCTGGTATAAGGATGCAATTAGTGCCATGCTGGGCGTTATGAAAGAAACCGGAAAGATCGTAGCTCTTCTTCCCGGAAAAGTGTCTGGTTACAGCTATTATGACATTGAAGCTGGAAAAAGAAGAAAGATAACCCATGGAAATGAAGATTTGTTTGAAAAAGAGGCCCTTGCATTTTATAAACCTTTTCCCATGAAAAAGATGGGAATCCTTTCTCTGGCGAAATACATAATGGAGACACTTTCCGGGGCTGATTACGGGATGATGGTTCTTGCCGCACTTGCAGTGACTTTTGTGGGGATGCTGACACCGAAGATCAACCAGCTTATTTTTTCGGAGGTTCTGCCTTCTGGAAGCATGCAGCTGTTTTTTGCAATTTCGGTTTTTATGGTGTGCACTGCAATAAGCAGCTTGCTTTTTGAGGCAGTAAGTGCGATGGTAACTGCCAGGGTGGAAACGAAGCTGAGCTTGTCTGTAGAGGCTGCAACCATGATGAGGGTAATGTCCCTTCCGGCAGGTTTTTTCAGAAAGTACAGCGCAGGTGAGTTGTCCAGCCGTGCCAGCCAGATCAACTCACTTTGCAATATGCTGGTATCTACCGTATTTACAACAGGGATTACTTCCGTTTTTTCCCTTATCTATATCTCACAGATTTTTGCGTTTGCTCCGGCACTTGTGGCACCGGCGCTGACTATTGTAGCGGTGACGGTTGCGTTTTCTGTTATTTCTTCCCTGGTACAGATGGGAATTTCCAGAAGACAGATGGAGCTTGCAGGAAAAGAAAATGGAATGACATACGCTATGATCACTGGTGTCCAGAAAATAAAGCTTTCAGGGGCTGAGAAAAGGGCTTTTGCAAGATGGGGAGATTTATATGCCAAAGAAGCAAAACTTAAATATAATCCTCCTGTATTTATTAAAATAAATGCTGTGATCAGTACAGGGATTTCTCTTGCGGGTACTATTGTGATGTATTACGCAGCAATCCGGTCTGGCGTTTCCGTAGCGGATTACTATGCTTTTAATACTGCATACGGCATGGTATCCGGAGCTTTTCTGTCATTGGCAGGAATTGCTCTTACAGTAGCAAGGATAAGGCCTACACTGGAAATGGTAAAGCCGCTTTTTGAGACAGTGCCCGAGGTTTCCAGCGGAAAACAGGTGATTACAGGGATTTCAGGCGGGATCGAGCTGAATCATATATCGTTCCGGTACAACGAAAACATGCCTCTTGTACTGGATGACCTGTCTTTGAAAATCCACCCGGGACAGTATGTGGCGATTGTAGGCCAGACTGGCTGCGGGAAGTCCACCCTTATGCGTCTGCTCCTTGGATTTGAGAAACCTATGAAGGGAGCCGTTTATTATGACGGAAAAGATCTTGATAAAATTGATCTGAAATCGCTCAGGCAGAAGATTGGCGTAGTCATGCAGAATGGTAAGCTTTTTCAGGGGGATATTTATTCCAATATTGTGATCTCGGCGCCATGGCTGACACAGAAGGATGCCTGGGAGGCAGCAGAACTGGCGGGTATTGCAGAGGATATCCGGAAAATGCCTATGGGAATGAATACAATGATTTCTGAAGGCTCCGGCGGAATTTCCGGAGGACAGAAGCAGAGACTGATGATCGCCCGGGCTATTGCACAAAAACCCAGGCTGCTTATGCTTGATGAAGCCACCAGTGCCCTTGACAATCTGACCCAGAAAAAAGTGTCAGAAGCCCTGGATGGTCTGAAGTGTACCAGAATTGTAATCGCCCATCGGCTTTCTACTATTAAACAGTGTGACAGAATTCTTGTGCTGGATAAAGGGAAAATCATTGAAGATGGAAAATATGAAGAACTGTTAGAGAAAAACGGCTTTTTTGCAGAACTGGTAAAACGGCAGCGTCTGGATGCGCTGTAATAAAAAGAGATAAGGGGATATTTTATGCGATATATACTTGATTCCCGGATTGCCTTACGCTCCTGGCAGCAGGTTCCCTATGCATATTACCGGAAGGGAAGTCCATATGCCAAAGGGCTGAAAAAAGAAGAATTTGAGCTTTTGCGTTCCTGTGACGGAAAAAGGGAGCAGGAGGCGGATGATTTATTGGAAACTATGGCAGCCAGAGGCTTTATTCATCCCTGCAGAGGGGAAGAGAATCTGACAGACTGGCAGAAATACAGACATTGCGAGAACCGGTATTTTCCAAAAGTAAACTGGATGATAACCGGGAAGTGTAACTATAATTGTCTTCACTGCTTTAATGCAGCTGACAATGCCCCATCCATGAGCGAGTGGTTCCTGAAGGAAGCAGAAAAATTTCTGGATGAGGCGAGGGAATGTGGGGTAAATGCATTTACCATCACAGGCGGGGAGCCGATGCTTCACAGGAATTTTATGGACATCCTGACGGGAATTTATGAAAGAGGAATGTATGTAGAAGAGATCAATACCAACGGCTATTTTCTCAGGCAGGGAGTGTTGGACCAGATGAAGGAAAGAGGAATCCGTCCTTTAATGAAGATCTCTTTTGACGGAATCGGACATCATGACTGGCTTCGTGGACGAAAAGGAGCTGAGGAGGATGCAATCCGGGCCATCCGTTTGTGCAGGGCAAATGATTTTCCAGTAATGATCCAGACAAATGTGCACAGACACAATCTGGATACGCTTCTGGAAACAGCGAAGCTTATGGACAGCCTTGGGGTGTGGAAAATGCGCATCATCCGCACATCGGAGGCCCCAAGGTGGAAGGAAAATGCAGGTGATGCTGCTCTGGGACTGACGGAATATTATGACAGAATGCTGGAATTTGCCAGTGCATATATGAAAACGGGCTGCAGAATGGATGTGATCATCTGGCAGTTTTTGCGTCTGTATCCTGTATCTGGCAGTTATGGGATGATTCCTGTTTTGTACCGGGAAAAGGAATACAGGGATTCGCTTCCAGTATGCAAGGGGGTCAGAGGCATGGTGGCAGTTGCCGCCAATGGAAATATATTTCCCTGTCATCAGCTGTCTGGCACCTACGAACTGAATGGGGATATCCCTGGCAATGTGAAAAAGGAATCTCTGAAGCATCTGCTAAGTGACAGCCAGTATTTGTGTGAGGTATGTACGACTGTGGACAAAATCCGGGAGCACGACAGAAAATGCAGAAATTGTAAGTATTTCAAATACTGTGCGGGAGGATGCCGGGCACTGGCAATTGTGCTGACCGGGGACAAACTGGGGGCAGATCCCTCCAAATGTGTGTTTTTCGGACAGAGATATTATGAGAAAACTGTCAGTGCATTGCAGGAATATGAGAATTATACGGAAATTGCTTATAATCCGGGTACTGATATTTAATGGAAATTTAGAGCACATTTTTTCAGGCATGATGCAGACCGCAGATACATATGGAGTGGACCTGCCGGGGAAAAGGTGGCTGTAAATCTAATATAATTTTAAGGAGGATTTGACTATGGCAGAGAACAAAATGACAAAGGAAGTTTTAAAAGCTGCAAAGGGAACCGGATCTGTGGAAGAACTTCAGAAACTGGCGAAGGAAAACGGCATGGAGCTTGATGCTGCACAGGCAGAAGAAATGTATGCCAGATTACACCCGGTAACCCAGGAACTTTCAGATGATGAGCTGGACAATGTAACAGGCGGTGATTCCTGCGACGTAGGATACAGCTGCCCGAAATGCGGAAGTACGGAGGCTTCTTCCAGAGAGCCGCTTTATGGCTGCACCTATGTAACCTGCGCCTGCTGCGGTGCAACCTACTGGGATCCTACTTCCACCAAAACACAGAATTAATTGATTTTGGATGGAGGGATATTTTTGATGGAAGACGAAATAACAAAAAGAGAGCTTTCAGATGATGAGTTGGACAATGTGTCCGGTGGAGGATGCGAGGAGAATGCGCGAAACTGCTGTCCACAATGTGGGAGTACAGAAGCGAAAACAATTTTCAGTAGAGAAGACGGTTCTCTGGTTGAATGCGCTGTTTGTGGTACGGGGTACTGGAAAATTTAAAGCGCATTCCCAAAGTCCCTGGCTCGTAGCCTTTTAGTGGAAAATCCCGCAGTCCGTATTGATGATAACGGATTGCGGGATTTTTTATAAAAAAGATACTTTAATATTGCTCTTTACAATAGGTATAATTATTTTAAATATGTTTAACATTGGCAATACACAGAATTTAACATAGACAGCTATAATATCTTTCAGAAAAGGAAAAAAGAATGATATTTTTGAGTTGCTGCGAAGTAACCGAACAGTAACGCTTTTTAAGGCAAGGAGGCTTCTTTTATGAGAAAGATATTACAGAGAAATGAGAAAGTGGAGCTTAACAGTTTTATAGATGAATTTGTAAAGGCAAGACAGAAATACTTTACACCAGGTCAGGAATGGCTGGAAGCAGAGCTGGCGGAGGAAAAGATTAGCGTGTATATGGATAAAGCACAGCTGGAAAAAGATCTGGATGAGCTTGTAAAGACCAGTTTGATGTATGGCAAGGTACGGAATCTGGAAATGAAGATTCAGGTGAAAAAGACTGCAGATGGTGCTGGAATCTGTTTCTCGGATAATGGTGTTGGAAACTGGAGAAATAAGAGCATCTGTGTAACAGGAAAGCCTGGCAGAGGCCTGGAAACAAAGAAAATCTGGGGCGTGCAGGTTGCCTGAGTGTCAGTTTATTAATGGTTTGAAAAAGGTTCTTTGCAAGACAAGTCAATATGGAAATCAGATCGCAGAGGATTATGAAAATACAGGATTTCTGAGGTCTGTTTTTATAGTATGTGGCAAAAAAAACGGCAGCCCGGTACTTTCCGGGCTGCCGTAAATTTTTCAGACACGCTTTAGAGCCTGTTTGAAAGATCAGATGTTCAGAAGATCGCTGAATACCTTAAGAGCACCGTCTGTATTG
Organism: Ruminococcus sp. Marseille-P328; assembly: GCF_964249465.1. Taxonomy (NCBI): domain Bacteria; kingdom Bacillati; phylum Bacillota; class Clostridia; order Eubacteriales; family Oscillospiraceae; genus Ruminococcus; species Ruminococcus sp. Marseille-P328. Next base: position 136,633 of record NZ_CAXUBQ010000006.1, read on the forward strand.
TGTGCAAGTACACGTTTCGCAAGAACTTTACCAAGCTGAACGCCTTCCTGGTCGAAGCTGTTCAGATTCCATACGAAGCCCTGGAACATGATCTTGTTCTCAAAGTGAGCAAGCAATGCACCAAGGGAAGCAGGGGTAAGCTGCTGACCGATGATAATGCTGGACGGACGTTTACCCTTGAAGTTCTTGTTCAGGTTCTCATCCTCTTTACCGCAGGCAAATGCAACAATCTGAGCTGCCACGTTAGCGCAGAGCTTCTGCTGGCTGGTGCTGTTCTCAATGTCAACATCTACGCCAAGCTGGCTGTTCTTAAAGCCGATGAACTGAAGCGGGACAATGTCAGAGCCCTGATGCAATAACTGATAGAAGGAATGCTGACCGTTGGTTCCTGGCTCTCCGAAGATAACCGGACCTGTTACGTAGTTAACCGGCTCGCCGAAACGGTTTACGGTTTTACCATTGGACTCCATGTCACACTGCTGAAGGTGTGCCGGGAAGCGGCTTAATGCCTGTGAATATGGAAGAACAGCTGTGGAAGGATATCCCTGCACATTTCTCTCATAGATACCGATAAGGGCATCCAGCATATCTGGGTTCTTCATAAGGTCACGGTTTGTTGCAAGCTGATCCTCAGCTGCAGCACCTTCAAGGAGCTGAGCAAATACTTCCGGTCCGAATGCCAGGGAAAGGATTGCTCCGCCTACGCCGGAAACAGAAGAGTAACGGCCTCCGATGTAGTCATCCATGAAGATGGCGGTAAGATAATCTTCACTCTTTGCAAGAGGGGAAGTCTCACTTGTAACGGCAAGCATGTGTTTGGAAGGATTCAGACCTGCTTTTGTCAGGGCATCCTTTACAAATGCTTCGTTGGTCAGTGTCTCAAGGGTTGTACCGGATTTGGATACAACGATGAATAAGGAGTGTGCAAGGTCTACAGAAGCAAGTACTGCAGCTGCATCATCCGGGTCAACGTTGCTGATGAACTTCGCTTCCATCTTGAATGTGTTATTGGCCTTCGCCCAGTTCTCCAGTGCGATGTAAAGAGCACGGGGACCAAGGTCACTTCCGCCGATACCAATCTGAACGACTGTGGTGAATTTCTCACCAGCTTCGTTGGTGATCTCACCAGCATGAACCTTATTTGCAAAATCAGCAGCTTTTTTCTGCTGAGCAACGTAGAATTCACGTTTGTCTACACCATCTACAACAACCGGGTTACCAAGCTGCTTACGTGCAAGGTGATGAAGAACCATACGGTTCTCTCCGGTGTTGATCACTGCACCATTATATAATTCCTGAAATTTGTCGATCAGCTGTGCCTCGTCAGCCAGTTTCGCAAGTGCGGATAAAACGGTTTCGTCTACTTCTTTGGCTGCATAGTTGTAAGAAAGACCAGCTGCCATTGGTGTACTATAATCAGCTACACGCTTGCCACCTTCTTCACCAGACAGAGCTGCCGCAATGTCTACGTGATTCTTAAGCTCTTTCAGTTTGCCAAAAGAATCAAGTGTGTCAAGATTTTTCCATGTTGCCATAATATAATTCCTCCTTTAAATGGTTGAGACTATAGTTGCTGTTCAAAGCTTGTTCAGCAACGGATTATGCTCTCAAAGGAGTCTCACTGTGAGACCCGTATCGAAATCATTATACTGAAAAATTTATAGAATTTCAATGCAAGGATGAAGATTCTTGAAAAATTAACATTAATATAAGAAAGAATGGGGCTGATATGAAAAAAAGAACATAAAAGCTGGAGAAAAAGAGTGGATAGAAGTAAAAAAACAGCCGACAGAAGCTGAAAAATGTTTCTGTCGGCTGTTTGAACGGACCTTTGCAATAGGTTTCTGCATTGGTCAAGTTGAATGTGAGGGATGGATTACTCCTGTGTAATTCCGGTTACTTCATAGCCAGCGTCTTTGATTACCTGGCGGATTTTGTCCTCGTCCACTTTCTCTGGTGCTGAGAAAATAGTAGTTCCGGCATCATGGGAGGATACAACATCCTGTACCCCAAATGCTTCCTGGATTGCTTTGTTTACGTGTGCTTCGCAATGTCCGCACATCATTCCTGTTACATTAACTGTCACTTTTACCATGGTATTATTCTCCTTTTTGTTAGTATTGTTATTAATATCGCTGCATTCGTTCAAAAGCTTGCAGCTGTTATTAATCGTTTGTTCTGCATCTGAAGTTTTATCTGCATTGAATGATTTTGAGAAAACAGCAGATGATGCTTCAGAGAAATCAGCAATATTTCCAGAATTGGATTCTATGGAAACCGGATTCTTGACTTTTTTATCTTTAACTGCGTCATGAATTTTAAACAGGTTTAGCCTCAATGCGTTGGTAACTACACAGAAGCTGGAAAGGCTCATGGCAGCAGCGCCGAACATCGGGTTCAAGGTCCATCCGAAAATTGGAATCCATACGCCGGCAGCCAGCGGAATACCAATTACATTGTAGAAGAACGCCCAGAAGAGATTCTCGTGGATGTTGCGAAGAGTAGCGCGGCTCATACGGATAGCAGCTGGCACGTCGGAAAGCTGGCTTTTCATAAGGACAATATCTGCTGCGTCGATGGCTATATCCGTTCCGGCACCGATGGCAATACCAATATCTGCTCTGGTAAGGGCTGGTGCGTCGTTGATTCCGTCGCCAACCATGGCAACCTTGCCTTTTTCCTTCAGGGAGCGGATGACGCTCTCTTTTCCATCTGGAAGGACGCCTGCAATAACCTGGTCAACACCTGCCTGTGCGCCGATGGCTCTGGCCGTGCGCTTGTTGTCTCCGGTAAGCATAACTACGTGGATACCCATATTCTGAAGCTCTTTGACCGCCTGTGCACTGTCCGGTTTGATTACATCAGCAACTGCAATGATTCCAAGAAGTTTTCCATCTTTTGCGAAAAGAAGAGGAGTTTTTCCTGCTTCGGCAAGCTTCTCGGCCTGGTTCATAAGAGACGGAGAGACAGCTGCCAGAGTGTTGATGTATTTCATGCTTCCGCCGATAAGCGTGGAAGCGCCAAGCTTCGCAGAGAGTCCATTGCCGGGAAGAGCCTGGAATTCTGTGACTTCCTGGGCTGTAAGACCAAGGCTTGCAGCTTTTTCCAGAATGGCTTTCGCAAGAGGGTGCTCGCTCTTTTTTTCAAGGGCGTAGGCAAGGGTGAGAAGATCGTTCTCAGATACGTCGTCTGCAGGGAGAATGTCAGTAACCTCCGGCTGACCGTTTGTGATGGTTCCGGTTTTGTCAAGGGCTACGATCTGAACCTTTCCGGCTTCCTCAAGGGAGACGGCTGTTTTGAAAAGGATACCGTTTTTGGCACCCATTCCGTTTCCAACCATAATGGCAACCGGAGTGGCAAGACCAAGGGCGCATGGGCAGCTGATGACCAGAACGGAAATTCCTCTTGCCAGGGCGTAGCCAGCCTCATGACCGGTAAGCAGCCAGACAATAGTTGTTATAATTGCAATGGTGATAACAGCAGGTACGAAAACACTGGAAACACGGTCTGCGATTTTTGCAATAGGAGCTTTGGTGGCTGCAGCATCACTGACCATTTTGATGATCTGGGAGAGGGTGGTGTCTTCGCCAACGCGGGTAGCTTCACATTTGATGAAACCAGACTGGTTGACTGTGGCTGCGGAGACAAGATCTCCGGCAGCTTTGTCAACAGGGATACTCTCACCTGTAAGGGCAGATTCGTTGACTGCACTGGAGCCTTCGATAATCACACCATCCACCGGGATGTTTTCACCAGGGCGAACAACAAAGGTGTCACTTTTTACAACCTGGTCAATGGGAACGGTGGCTTCCTGGCCGTTTCGGATGACAACGGCAGTCTTGGGAGCAAGCTTCATAAGACCTTTTAAGGCATCCGTGGTCTTGCCCTTGGAACGGGCTTCCAGCATTTTTCCAACGGTGATCAGGGTCAGGATCATAGCGGCAGATTCGAAATAGAATTCCATCATGTAGTGCATGACAAGTTCGGAATTGCCGTCAACCTGGGCTCTGGTCATGGCGAACAGGGCGTAGACACTCCATACAAAGGAGGCCATGGAGCCGAGAGCTACCAGGGTATCCATGTTCGGAGAGCGGTGCCACAGACTCCTGAAGCCACTGATGAAAAATTTCTGATTGATGACCATGACGATTCCTGCAAGAAGCAGCTGTACAAGTCCCATGGCGATATGGTTGCCATCAAACCAGGCTGGCAGCGGCCATCCCCACATCATGTGTCCCATGGAAAAGTACATCAGCACCAGAAGAAAACCTACTGAGGCAATAAGCCGTTTCCTGAGGAGTGGCGTTTCGTGATCTTCCAAGGCTTTCTCAGCATCGGAAACGGATTCCGTCTGACCGGAAGCACCCTTCAGGCTGCAGCCGTATCCGGCTTCTTCTACAGCTGAGACAATGGCAGAGGCTGAGGCAGTTCCTTCCACTCCCATGGAATTGGTAAGCAGGCTTACGGAGCAGGAAGTAACTCCCGGAACCTTGTTTACCGCTTTTTCCACACGGGCGCTGCAGGCTGCACAGCTCATGCCGGTGACGTTGTATTGTTCCATAATAAATTCCTCCTTCGAATACAGTGTTTCGATACCAACGGACTGCTCTGCGCATTCGTACCTCCGCAGGCAGGTACACATTCGGAATGCGCTGGTATCTCACTTCATTAGCTTCTGCAAAGTTGCAACCAGCTCATCAATGGTTTCGTCTTTACCATCACGGATATCTCTTGCCACACAGGTTCGGATATGATTGGCGAGAAGTTCCTTATTAAATGCATTCACAGCAGCATTTACAGCTGCTGACTGAATAAGAATATCGTTGCAGTAAGCGTCATTCTCCAGCATTCCTATAATCCCCCTTATCTGGCCTTCAATACGTTTCAGACGGTTTACCAGCTTCCTGCGCTCTGCTTCGGAACGATCGGTGTGCTTGGTACAACAGCAGGAACAGACCTTCTTGGTAGGTTCCTGGCTGGAAAGAGTTTCTGGATTGGCTGCGGTGTGGCTGCAGCAGGATTCGGATTTATAATCAGCTGTCATAGGCGGACTCCTTTCCTTATATACCCCTTAGGGGTATGTATTTGATGAAACTAATATATACCCTGGCGGGGTATTTGTCAATAAGTAATTCACAGAAAAACTGAGAATTGCGGCGCGAAACCATGCGAAAGCATGATTCCTGTGTATCGCGAAGCGTGTTGCTATGAACGGAGTGAATAGTAATCTGTTTGAAAAATTATTCCCGCAATCTGCACGCCCCACTTTGCGGTATATTTCTTCCGAATTTGTTTGCGTAGTCAGCTACGGCGTCTTCATGCTACGGTGCCCTCATCCGGACGAAATCTCCCACAAATTGTGCCGCACATCTTGCGGAACGCATTTTTTAAATACACTATAGTTCATAGAAAATACATAAAAAGTTCATAAAAAATATATAATAATATGGTACATATTAAATATCCGAGTCGAATATGTATAATGGTTATAGCGCAAAGGTTGCATCATAAACATGATGCGCAAAAGAGAATCCGGTGAGAGTCCGGAACGATGCCGTCACTGTGTAAGGGAGCTGCTTCAGAGCCCACTGGGAAACCGGGAAGGGGGAGCAGTGTTGACCGAAGTCAGGAGAACTGCCTTTGCGTGGAATCTTAGGTCTGCGGTACACAGAACTTGTATTCTCATAACGATACATGAATATTTCCTGAATGTTTTTTGGAAGAAAAGTGTGTATATGAGAATGTGTGCAGTCGCAGAAAATGCGGCTGTTTTTATGCAATGGGAGATTGGTGATAGATTTCCCATAGGATTCTTTATACGTGATTCTATCCGGAAATACAAAAAAAGAGGAAAAAGAAATGAAAAGAAAATCTTTATTAGCAATCCTTCTTGCAGCTTCTATGGCAGCAAGCATGACAGCAGCAACAGCAACTGTTGCATTTGCAGAGACAGAGGAAGCAGCAGAGGAGACAACAGACGATGCAGAGGCAGCTGACGATGGGGAAGAAGCTGATGATGCTGAGACAACAGACGATGCAGAAGAAGCTGATGATGTTGAGACAACAAGCGATGTTGAAGTAGCTGACGATGCAGAAGAAGCTGATGATGCTGGGACAACAGACGATGCAGAAGCAGCTGATGACACTGCAGATGCAGATAAGGAAGCGGCTGATAAAGTAGCAGCACTTATCGATGCTATTTATGTTCAGGAGAGAACAGATGATACAGATAAGCAGTGCAAGGAAGCTAAAGAAGCATGGGATGCCCTTACAGATGCTCAGAAAGAGCTTGTAGAGGGAGAAGAGGCCAGCCCAGAGTATTTCGGACGTGATACAGGTGATGCTTCCAAGGATGATCCTCGTAATCAGGACGAGATCGGTGAGAATGAGCTTCTTGTAGTAAGCTTTGGTACATCCTTTAACGACAGCCGTGCAGAGGATATTAAGGGAATCGAGGATGCTCTTGCAGAAGCATTCCCGGATTGGTCTGTAAGAAGAGCATTTACCGCTCAGATCATTATCAACCATGTACAGGCAAGAGATGATGAGAAGATTGATAACATGCAGCAGGCACTTGACCGTGCAGTAGCAAACGGTGTTAAGAATCTTGTAGTTCAGCCTACACATCTTATGCATGGTGCTGAGTACGATGAGATGGTAGAAGCTATTGATGCTTACAAAGATAAATTTGAATCTGTAGCAATCGCTGAACCAATGCTTGGTGAGGTTGGCGATGACGCTACCGTTATCAACGATGACAAAGCTGCTGTTGCTCAGGCAATCACAGATGAAGCTGTAAAAGAAGCTGGATATGACAGCATGGAAGCAGCTGCAGAAGATGGAACCGCATTTGTATTCATGGGACATGGTACTTCCCATACAGCAAACGTTACATATGATCAGATGCAGACCCAGATGGAGAAACTTGAATTCACAAACGCATTCATCGGTACTGTAGAAGGTGAGCCAGAGGATACAGCTTGTGATGAAGTTATCAATAAAGTAAAAGATGCCGGATTCAAGAAAGTAATCCTTCGTCCGCTTATGGTTGTTGCTGGTGACCATGCAAACAATGATATGGCTGGTGATGATGATGACTCCTGGAAGAGCATGTTCGAGGCTTCTGGAGATTTCGATGAGATTGACTGCCAGATCGAAGGTCTTGGAAGAATTGACGCTGTTGAGCAGCTTTATGTAGCTCATACTCAGGCAGCTATTGATTCCATCGCGAAATAATTATCCTGGTATAAATTGTTATTGCAACAGAACAAAAGCAGCTGCTCCTACACTGTGGGGCAGCTGTTTGAGTAATAAAACAAATACGGCACACACAAGTGTACCGTAAATAAAGAAAAAGCAAGGAGAGTTATTATGAAACGTTCATTAGTCATTTTATTAACAGCTGTAAGTATTTCCGCTATGACAGCAGGAACTGCATTCCCGGCATTTGCAGAAGCCACAGAGGCTGAGGCAGAGGAAACCACAGATGGTGCAGAGAATGCCGCAGACAGCGAACTTGAAGACGGTGTTTATGGTGTAGAGTTTGACACAGACAGCAGTATGTTCCATGTAAATGAGGCTTGCAACGGAAGAGCTACCCTCACTGTAAAGGATGGTAAAATGACCGTTCATATTACTCTCGTTTCCAAGAATATTGAGAATGTTTTCCTTGGAACAGCAGAGGATGCACAGAAAGACGGTGCCGAACTGATTCAGCCTACTATTGATAAGGTAACTTACAGCGATGGCATGACAGAGGAGGTTTATGGATTCAATGTTCCAGTAGAGAAGCTGGATGAAGAATTTGACCTGGCAATCATTGGTAAAAAGGGCAAATGGTATGACCATAAGGTAAGCGTTACGGATGTGCAGGAGCAGACTGAGGAAGAAAAAAATGCAGTTGAGATCGGTGAGGAAGAGAAAAGTGAAGATGCTGATACAACTACAGATGCAGCTGCCGAGGAAGAGAATAAGGATTGATCAATAATCTGAAAGGGACATCACATGAGCGAAAACGGTTCATGTGATGTCCCTTTTTATATTTATTTTGTTTTGCCCTCTCCGGCAAAATATTCTTTTGTCAGCTTCACAACTGTACCGGAAAGCAGGAACAAAGCAATCAGGTTGGGAATTGCCATAAGACCGTTAAATGTCTCTGCAATGCTCCACATCAGTCCAAGGTTGGCAGTTGCGCCAAGGATGGCAACCAGGGAATAAATAACCATAAATGGTTTGATCACTTTTTCAGAGAACAGGAACTCGATGCAGCGGGCACCGTAAAGTCCCCATCCGACTGCTGTGGAAAAAGCGAAGCAGCACATGGCAACTGCTGTAAAAATGGATACCCAGCTTCCATATGTAGAAGTAAATCCAAGGATCGTAAGCTCTGCGCCAGCTGCTTTTCCATAATCAACAGCAACGCCGCTGCAAAGGATAACCAGTGCAGTCAGTGTACAGATCACGATGGTATCTGTAAAGACTTCGAAAATACCGAACATACCCTGTTTTACAGGCTTTTTGGTATCTGCACACGCATGGGCAATGGATCCGGTACCAAGACCAGCCTCGTTAGAGAAGATACCACGGGAAACACCTTTTTTTAAACTGGTGAACATACTTAAAACAATGCCGCCTGTTACAGCTCTGGGCTGAAATGCCCCTCTGAAAATAGAAGCGAATACAGCTGGTACATTCTGAATGTTCAGAAGGATAACTCCCAGTCCGAGAAGAATGTAAAGCAGAGCCATAAATGGGACCAGCTTTTCGGTGACATGGCCAATTCGTTTGATTCCTCCAAGAAGGATCATGGCGATCAGAATGGCAATTATGATTCCGATGATCAGGTTGGAAGTGGAAACGGCGCTTTCGCTGATCACGTTATAATTCAGCAATGCAGAATTGATCGCAGTGGTGATAGTGTTGACCTGTGTGGCGTTGCCGGTACCAAATACAGTGAGCACGCCGAATGCTGCGAACAGATAAGCCAGCCAATGCCATTTTTTGCTAAGCCCGTTCTTGATGTAATACATGGGACCGCCTACCAGTTCGCCGTTGGCATTGATCTCACGGTAGTGTACCGCCAGGGTGACCTCAGCATATTTGGTACACATGCCAAACAGTGCAGAAACCCACATCCAGAATATGGTTCCGGGACCGCCGATCGCGATAGCGCCTGCTACACCGGCAATATTGCCAGTACCAACCGTGGCTGCAAGTGCTGTACACACTGCCTGGAAAGGCGTGATAGCACCGTCAGATGCGTCGCGTTTGCGGAAAATACGTCCAAGGGTTGTTTTGATTGCGTAGGGGAATTTGCGGATCTGAAGAAAATTGGTGCGGATACTAAGATAAAGACCAACTCCGAAAATACAGACCATTGCAGGAACGCCCCAGATAAAATTATTTACAGCGGTGTTGATGGTTTCGATTATTTGCAGCATAAAATACCTCTCTGGAAGTTTTTTTTGATGTATGCGAACGGAACTTCTTCCATGTCACACACATTATTAAACTGGTGCAGCCAGAGCCTGTTTGAAAAATCATTCTTGCAATCTGCACGCCCCATCTTGTGGGAAATATTGCAGAAAGCTTTTTTCAAACACGCTCTGGAGCTTCATTTATGTGAAGACATGACAACTACTGCACCATATTTAGCGGATAAAATTTGTCTTGATCTTATCTTCCGCCTGAGGAACTGCAATACCTGCCGCTTTCCCTGCTTCCAGGGATTTCAGAAGCCATGCCATATTGTTTCCAAGTGAGCGCATGATCTGAAGTCCTTCTTCATCCTGTGCAACTTCTGCAGGAGTATTTCCGTGAACCATGTTCCAGTAGTTAGCAGATACAACAGGCATTTCATGATAGCTGAAATATTTCTGAAGAACGTCTAAAGTAGCTGTGGTGCCGGCTCTTCTTGCAGAAGCAACTGCTGCAGCTGGTTTGTGGAGCATGTCTTTGCCTGCCATGGAGCAAAGCTTATCCATAAATTCAATGATCTGTCCGGATGGGGAAGCCCAGTATACCGGAGAACCAACGATAAGCGCATCTGCTTCCTTTAATTTTGCCGCGGCGGCTTTTACATTATCTGTATCCGGATTCCCAGCCTGGAAAATCTCAGTATCAATTCCATTATGATTCAGTGTTTTTGCCACTTCACTAAGTGCAGTAAAAGTACAGCCTTCCTTGCGCGGGCTGCCATTTAAGAGTAAAACCTTCATGTTTTTCATCCTTTCTGAAGTAAGTTATATCAGACTGCGATAGCCGCAATCTGTATGCATCATCTCTCTAAAGCGGTAATGTATCTTCTTATTATACGATAGAAATAGTTGGATTTCAAGAGAATGGTTTTATTTTAAAAACACAATATGTTCACAATTTAAGATTATAATAAAAACATTTGAACTATTCAGCAAATATTATTCCGCAAGGTATTTTATGTGAATCTGGCTCACATAAAAATCGAAATCTTCGGCGTCCCACTTTGCGGTATATTTTGCCTGAATTGGTGAATGGTTATAAACAGTTATTATGCGACAGAAAGGAAGTAGTAAGTGCTTCAGATCAAAGACATACACAAAGAATATAGAACAGGAAATTTGGTACAGCGTGCCCTGGATGGAGTGAGCCTTAGTCTTCGGGACAATGAATTTGTGGCAATTCTTGGTCCCAGCGGTTCGGGAAAAACCACTCTTCTGAATATTATTGGTGGTCTTGACCGGTACGATAGAGGCGATCTGATCATCAATGGGATTTCTACGAAAAAATATAAAGACAGGGACTGGGACTCTTATCGAAATCATACCATAGGATTTGTGTTTCAGAGTTATAATCTGATCCCACACCAGACAGTTCTTGCAAACGTGGAGCTTGCCCTTACCATTTCCGGTGTATCAAAAAGTGAGCGGAGACGCCGTGCAAAAGAAGCTCTGGAAAAAGTAGGCCTTGGTGCCCAGATCCACAAAAAGCCAAGTCAGATGTCAGGCGGTCAGATGCAGCGAGTGGCAATTGCCAGAGCACTTGTAAATGACCCGGAAATTCTTTTGGCGGATGAGCCAACAGGAGCCCTGGATTCAGATACCAGTGTACAGGTTATGGATCTTTTGCAAGGGGTCGCAAAGGAACGATTGGTAGTAATGGTCACCCATAATCCGGAGCTTGCCCAGCTTTATGCCACCAGAATCGTGACGGTAAAAGATGGGCGGATCCTTTCTGATACAGATCCGTTTGTGATAGACAGCGAGAGCATGGCACCTCCTGTTCACAAGAATATGGGAAAATCCTCCATGTCCTTTTTTACTGCACTTTCCCTTAGCTTTCAGAATCTGAAGACTAAGAAAGCCCGGACCTTACTTACTTCTTTTGCAGGCTCCATCGGTATTATCGGAATTGCGCTGATCCTTTCCATATCAAATGGTGTAGACAAATACATTACAAATATGGAAGAAGAAACACTTTCAGAATATCCGTTGCAGATACAAAGCACAGGAGTGGATCTTACCTCTATGATGATGGGAGCAGCCACAGCGCAGAGTGGGAAAAAGGATGGGGAAGTAGGAGTTGCCCAGATGGTGACTAATATGTTCTCCAAAATGAATTCCAATGATCTGGAGTCTCTGAAGGTTTACCTGGACAGTAATGAAAGCAGCATTTCCCAGTATGCAAATTCGGTGGAGTATACGTATTCTGTTTCTCCCCAGATTTTTCTGGAAAATGGAAAAAATATCCGACAGGTAAATCCGGACAAATCTTTTTCGGCTATGGGTTTGGGCTCTGGTTCCTCCAACAGCATTATGTCTTCTACCATGAGCACTGATGTTTTTCATGAAATGCCGGAAGATGCTGATCTTTATAAGGATCAATATGACGTGAAAGCGGGAAGATGGCCTGAAAATTATAAAGAATGTGTACTGGTGCTTACTTCACAGGGCGATATCAGTGATTTTCTCCAGTACACTCTTGGGCTTCGGGACGGTAAGGAACTGGATGATATGGTTCAGAAATTTATGGCAGAAGAGGCAGTGGAAACGCCAGAAAACGAGGGCCCATACACCTATGATGAAATCCTGGGGAAGAAATTTAAGCTGGTAAACAGTACCGATTATTATGAATATGATGAAGAATATAAGGTCTGGAAGGATAAATCAGACAACAGCTCTTATATGAAAAAACTGGTGAAAAACGGAGAAGATCTGACAATTGTGGGAATTGTCCAGCCTGTGGAAGGTGCCACTGCTTCCATGCTCACTGCAGGAATCTGTTATACCCCGGAGCTTACCAAACATGTGATCGAGAAGGCTGCTTCCAGTGAAATTGTGAAGCAGCAGCTGGCGGATGAAAAGATAAATGTTTTTACCGGAGAGGAATTTGGAAAAGAAGACAATGAGAACAGTAAGTTTGACATGGAATCCCTTTTTTCCATTAACGCGGATGCCCTGCAGGAGGCCTTTCAGGTAGATCTCAGTGGATTTAATATGGACCTGTCCAGTCTTTCGGGGCTGTCCTCCGGATTGAATGTGGAAATGCCGGATATGCCTGACATGTCAGCTCTGGCTGGAAATATAAATCTGGATGAGAGCAGTATGCCGGATCTTTCCAAGCTTATCAAGCTGGATGACCTTGATCTGGATCTTTCCCATATGATTGATCCGGAAGAAATTCTGAAAAATCTTCCGGCAGACCAGGTTCCGGATATGAGTCAGGCGCTGAAGTCAGTGAAGTTTGATTTTACAGAAGAGAAGGTAACTGCTTTGCTGAAAGAGGTTCTTACTGGTTATCAGGAAAGCATTAAAGATAAACCGGAAGCAGATATGGATAAAATGCAGGCAGCATTGAAGCAGTATCTGACATCAAAAGAGATGAACGAACGTCTGTGCAAGGATCTGCAGGAGCTGGTGAAAAATAACGTGAACGTGGATATGTCTTCAGAAAAACTGATCGCAGTGGCTGTGGGGCTGATGAACCAGTATCAGGAGTATGCCAAGGCAAATGGTATCACCCAGACAGATGTGGCTAGCATTCTTGCCTTTTTAAGTCAGGGGGAAATCCAGCAGCAGATCAAAGAGGAAGCAGAGAATCTGGTTAAAAACAGCGTGACAGTGAATATTACCACAAAACAGATACGGGATCTTCTTATGCAGGACGTTGTAGCTGCTTATCCGGAGTATGCCAGGAATAATTCCCTTCCGGACCCGGCTAATCTGGGAACCTATTTTCTGGAATATATGCAGACAGAGGATGGGCAGAATCGTCTCATGAATGGACTTATGACTCTTGTGGATACCAGCGAGGTGCAGACGCAGTTTTCCCAGGCAATGGAAACTTACATGAAATCCATGATGACTTCTTTCACAGATGCGATCGCAAAGGGGATTGAGTCAAAATTCACAGAGATAATGGAACAGGTGGAAAAACAGCTTACGAAGGGAATCCAGACTGCTATGGAGCAGATGATTGGAAATATCAGCTCCGGTATGCAGGAGGCAATGCAGTCTGTGATGACCAGTGTATCATCGAGTCTTACTTCTGCCATGAGCCAGGCTATGAGCGGACTTGGCGGATTGGGAAGCGGCATGGGAAATATGGAAGATGCGCTTTCCATTAATCCGGAGGCTTTTGCAAAAGCAATTCAGATGAACATGAATGAGGACGACCTCTCAGAGCTCATGATGTCCCTGCTGTCATCTGAAAATTCTTCTTATGACGGAAATCTGAAAAAGCTTGGATATGCAGATCTAAATGTTCCTGGCGGAATTAATATCTATCCAAAGGATTTTGAAAGTAAATCAGAAATTGTAGGTATTCTGGATCAGTATAACGCGGATATGGAAGCGGCAGGAGAGGATGAGAAGGTGATCACTTATACGGATCTTGTGGGAACGCTGATGTCGTCAGTTACGAATATTGTAAATATTATCAGTTATGTTCTGGTGGCTTTTGTAGCGATTTCCCTTGTGGTTTCTTCCATTATGATCGGTATTATCACGTATATCAGTGTTCTGGAGAGGAAAAAAGAAATTGGTATTCTAAGAGCGATTGGTGCTTCCAGGCACAACGTGTCACAGGTGTTCAATGCGGAGACGTTTATTATCGGATTTTGCGCAGGTGCTATGGGGATTGGAATTACATTGCTTCTTCTCATTCCTGCGAACAGCATTATCCGGTCACTGGCTGACGGAGTGAATGTGAAGGCGGCTCTTCCTCCTGTAGCAGCAGTAGTTCTGATCGGACTGAGCGTGGTTCTGACTCTTCTTGGCGGACTGATCCCATCAAGAAAAGCTGCTAAAAGTGATCCGGTGACAGCGCTTCGAACTGATTAAAATAACAGAATTTGATGACTGATTTTGACCATCATTATAAAATACAGAAAAATGCAGGGTTCAGGTTGGGGCACAGCCTGATATCTGCATTTTTTTGTGATTTATGGATATTACTATTCGTACAGCCAATAGTAAATAACCGCTATATTGACCTGTCTGATCTGTCATATACTGCGCCAATGTGGCTGATACTTAATTTTCACTGTACTGGAGCGCGTCTGAAAAATCATTCCAGCAATCTGTACGCCCCACTTTGCGGTATGTTTCGCCCGAATTCGGTTGCCGTAGCCTGCTACGACGCCCTCATCCGGACAAAATCTCCCACAAATTGTGACGTACATCTTGCAGAAAGCTTTTTTGAACATGCTCTGGCACATCGTTGCATATAAAAAATCAAAAACAGTCAAAATAATTCATATTTGTGCAATTGTAATAAATCATAAGTGAAAATCTTGTGAAAAAGATTGATTGACTTTGACTGTATATGAAAGTATAATAAGCACAACAAATCAAAAACAAGCAAAAATAAGCAGGAGGCAGAAATGATTTACACTGTGACTTTTAATCCGTCACTGGATTACATCGTGTCGGTAGAGAACTTCCAGCTTGGTCTTACCAATCGAACCAGTTCGGAGATGCTTTTGCCGGGAGGCAAGGGAATTAATGTTTCTACAGTTCTTATGAATCTGGGAATTGAGAGTACAGCCCTTGGATTTACAGCCGGATTTACCGGAGATGAGATTATCAGACGTCTTGAGGAGATGGGTGTGAGGAATGGTTTCATCCAGGTAGGGGAAGGCTTTTCCAGAATCAATCTGAAGCTGAAGAGTATAGACGGTACAGAAATCAATGGACAGGGACCGAAGATCGGAACTGATAAGGTGGATCTGCTGATGAAGCAGTTAGGAGAGCTTGGACAAGGCGATGTACTTTTCCTTTCCGGAAGCATTCCATCATCCATGCCGGATGATGCCTACCAGAAGATCATGGCTATGCTGGACGGCAGAGGCGTAAGAATCGCAGTGGACGCGACGAGAGATCTTCTGATGAAGGTTCTCCCCTATCATCCATTTCTTATTAAGCCAAATAACCATGAACTTGGTGAGATCTTCGGCGTAGAACTGAAAGACCGCCAGTCCGTGATCCCATATGGTAAGAAACTCCAGGAGATGGGAGCTGTGAATGTACTGATTTCCATGGCAGGAGAGGGCGCGGTCCTTATTGCTGAGAATGGAGACGTTTATGAGGAGCCTGCACCGAAAGGCAAGCTGATCAATGGTGTTGGAGCCGGAGACTCCATGGTTGCCGGATTTATGGCAGGATATATGGAGAAGCAGGATTATGAATATGCGTTCCACATGGGAATCGCAGCTGGAAGTGCCAGTGCGTTTTCTGAGAATCTTGCTACCAGAGAAGAGATTGAAGCTGTATATCAGCAGATCACAGGAAAGGATCAGGAGGAAAGGAAGAAATGAGGATCACAGATTTACTGGACGTAAGAAGTATTTCGTTAAATGCTGCCCCAGCAGATAAGTCTCAGACTCTGGATGCAGCGGTTTCCCTTATGACCAGAAGTGGCAAGATTAATGATGAGGAAGCGTACCGTAAGCAGGTCTATGCCAGAGAGGAAGAAAGTACTACAGGAATCGGGGAGGGAATCGCCATTCCTCATGGTAAATGTGATGCAGTAGAGAAACCAGGACTTGCCGCTATGGTGATCCCGGGAGGGGTTGACTTTGACTCTCTTGACGGAGAGCCGGTTACCTTGCTGTTTCTTATTGCTGCGCCAAATACAGAGGATAATGTTCATCTGGATGTGCTCAGCAAGCTTTCCATGATGCTGATGGATGAGGACTTTACCAAGAGCCTTCGTGCAGCGAAGACACCAGAGGAATTTCTTGCGATCATTGATCAGGCAGATGAGGAGAAGAAGAGCGTAGATGAGCGTCTGGCCGATATGGGAGAGGCTGAAGCGGATCAGTTTAAGATTCTGGCTGTTACTTCCTGTCCTACAGGAATTGCCCACACCTACATGGCAGCAGAAGGAATTGAGAAGGCTGCCAAGGCGAAGAACTGTTTTGTGAAAATTGAGACAAGAGGCTCTGGCGGAGCCAAGAATGTGCTTACAGAGCAGGAGATTCAGGATGCAGACTGCATTATCGTTGCGGCCGATGCCCAGGTTCCCATGGATCGTTTCGATGGCAAGAAAGTGATTCAGCGTCAGGTTTCTGATGGAATCAATAAGGCTGATGAGCTTGTAGAGCTTGCCATGTCTGGAAACGTACCGGTTTATCACAGCGGAAATGCATCAGCCTCATCACAGAGTCAGAATAAGGCCGGCGGCAGTGTGGGACACAAGATTTACACCCAGCTGATGAATGGTGTTTCCCATATGCTTCCGTTTGTAGTTGGCGGTGGTATTCTGATCGCCATTGCCTTTTTGATCGATGGTCTTATGGTAGATATGAATGCCCTGGATGTAACCGAGCGCTCTAATTTTGGGTCTATTACTCCGGCGGCAGCTATGTTCAAACAAATCGGTGATGTGGCATTTGGTTTTATGCTTCCGGTTCTGGCGGGATTTATTGCCATGGCAATCGGTGACAGACCGGCACTTGCACTTGGCTTTGTGGGTGGAATGATGGCACACAGCGGAACTTCAGGTTTTCTTGGTGCTCTGGTAGCTGGTTTTGCAGCAGGATATATTATTCTGGGAATTCGTAAGGTATGTGAGAAGCTTCCGGAAGCCCTTGAGAAGATTGCGCCGGTTCTGATTTATCCGGTTGTTGGTATTCTGATCATGGGACTTCTGATGCTGTTTGTTGTAGAGCCCATCATGGGGGGGATCAATACAGCACTGAATAACGGACTTACCTCCATGGGAAGCTCCAGTAAGATCATTCTTGGACTGATCCTTGGCGGAATGATGGCAATCGATATGGGTGGCCCGTTTAACAAGGCAGCATATGTATTTGGTACTGCAGCGATTGCAGCTGGTAACTATGATATTATGGCAGCCGTTATGGTTGGTGGTATGGTTCCGCCATGCGCCATCGCACTTGCTACACTTCTTTTTAAAGACAGATTTACGAAAGAAGAAAGGGAGTCTGGTCCTACCAACTTTATTATGGGACTTGCCTTTATCACAGAGGGAGCCATTCCTTTTGCAGCAGCCGACCCGCTTCATGTGCTTCCGGCATGTATTGTGGGATCTGGTCTTGCAGGTGCAATGTCCATGGCATTTGGCTGTACCCTGATGGCACCTCACGGTGGAATCTTCGTAGTTCCGGTTATGGGAAATGCAGTGCAGTATGTGAGTGCACTGGTAGTGGGAACTGTTGTTTCCGCAGTGCTCCTGGGAGTTCTGAAAAAGAAAAATGCCTGACAATGGATGTTCAAACAGGCTCTAATATTGGCTGCGGAATGAATGGTAACTCATGTCTGGAAAAGATATGCAGGTATAATCGTGTTATTGTGAAGGTCATGAACAGTAACATAATCGTGAATAGTGATTGACACAGAATGTGAAATCAGATATAAAGAAATCAAATAATAAGAAAATCAATAGAGACCAAAGATAAAAAGAAAAATGGAGGAATGAATCATGAGAGAATTTAAATATGTTGTAACAGACCCGGAAGGAATCCACGCACGTCCAGCAGGAGAGCTTGTAAAAGCAGTAAAGGCTTTTTCTTCTGATATCAAGATCGCAAAGGGCGGCAAGGCTATGAATTGTAAGGCAATCTTCGGAATTATGGGACTTGCAGTGAAGAAAGGTGACGAGGTTACTCTTACATTTGAAGGTGCAGATGAAGACGCTGCATATGAGGCAGTGAGCAAATTCATGCAGGAAACTCTGTAAGACAGGAAGGGGACATACCTGCGGGTATGTCCCTGTTTGTTTGTAAACAGCTTGTCAAAGTGATATTTGCGTGAGATTTTGGTGAGTATCACGAGAACGGGATAGGATGGCAGGAGCGTTTGGTCTCCTGTCAGCAGATCAAATAAGTGGGAGAGAAAAAATGCAGATATATAATGGAAAAAGTGTTTTCGGTGGTATTGCCATCGGTAAGATCAGCGTATATCAGAAAAAAGAGCAGCAGGTTAAGCGTGTGAAGATTGATGATCCGGAACAGGAGATGGCGCGCTATGAGAAAGCTAAAGCAGAAGGGATTAAACAGCTTCAGGGACTTTACGATAAGGCCTTGAGAGAAGTCGGGGAAGCCAATGCAGCAATCTTCGAAGTTCATCAGATGATGATGGAGGACGATGGATATAATGAATCTGTAGAGAATATCATTCGCAGCCAGGGCGTAAATGCAGAGTATGCAGTGGCAACTACAGGTGACAATTATGCGCAGATGTTTTCGGCAATGGACGACGATTATATGAGAGAGCGTGCAACTGATGTTCGTGATATTTCTGAGCGGCTTCTCACCATTTTAAATGGAGAAGAGACAGGGGCTGTAGATGCAGACGAGCCGAAGATCATTGTGGCAGAGGATCTGGCGCCATCAGAGACTGTACAGCTGGATAAGGATAAAGTTCTCTCTTTTGTTACAGTGAAAGGCTCCTTGAATTCCCATACAGCGATTCTTGCAAGGACCATGGCGATTCCTGCACTTGTAAATACTTCCGTGTCTCTTGAGAGTGAGATGGATGGCAGACTTGGAATTGTAGACGGGGCAGACGGTACATTTTATGTAGATCCGGATGAGGAGACTCTGGCAGAGATGAAGAAGCGCCAGGAAGAAGATCTTTCCAGAAAGCAGCTTCTTTTGACCCTTAAAGGAAAAGAGAACGTTACACTTGACGGACAGAAAGTAATGCTGTACGCTAATATTGGCAACATCAAGGATCTGGCAACAGTCATTCAGAATGATGCTGGTGGAATCGGTCTTTTCAGAAGTGAGTTTATTTATCTGGAGAAGGAAGATTTCCCAACAGAGGAAGAACAGTTCCAGATTTACAGACAGGTTGCACAGACTATGGCAGGCAAGAGAGTGATCATCCGTACATTGGACATTGGTGCAGACAAGCAATGCGATTATTTCCACATGGAGCATGAAGAGAATCCGGCACTGGGATGCAGGGCAATCCGTATCTGTCTGACAAGACCGGAGATTTTCAAGACACAGCTTCGTGCTTTATTCCGTGCCAGTGCATTTGGCAAGATCGCAATTATGTATCCTATGATCACCAGCGTACAGGAAGTGCGTAAGATCAAGGAAATCGTAGAGGAAGTGAAAGCGGAGCTTACCTCTCAGGGCGTAGAGTTTGGTAATCCGGAACAGGGAATTATGATTGAGACTCCGGCAGCAGCAATCATCAGTGATGATCTTGCGAAAGAGGTTGATTTCTTCAGCATCGGAACCAACGATCTCAGCCAGTATACTATGGCAATCGATCGTCAGAATCCTCAGCTTGACCTGTTTTTTGATCCTCATCATCCGGCAGTGCTGCGCATGATTTCCCTGGTTGTGGAGAATGCTCATAAGGCTGGTATCTGGGCTGGAATCTGTGGAGAACTTGGTGCTGACCAGTCACTTACAAAAGAGTTTCTGGCAATGGGAGTGGACGAGCTTTCTGTTTCACCGGGAAGTATTCTTCCACTGCGTAAGATCATTCTGGAAACCAATGTTACAGATTATAAGGCGGGAAAAGAATGTTAACACAGCAGCGACATGAGATCATTTTGGAGCTTCTGAGAGAGAAAGGAAGTATTACTGTCACAGAAGTGAAGGATCTTTTAGATACATCAGAGTCAACAGTGAGAAGAGATATCACTGCACTGGATAAGGAAGGCAAGCTGGAGAAAGTTTTCGGTGGTGCCGTGGAACTGAAGGAGCGGGTAACTGCATATGAATATTCAGTTGCCGAGAAAATGGGACTGAAGCTGGAGGAGAAGGACCGGATCGCAAAATATGCAGCAGGTCTTATCCAGGATGAGGATTTTGTCTATATTGATGCAGGTACTACTACTGGGGATATCCTGAAGTTTCTTAAGGTTACAAGGGCAGTATTTGTTACCAATGCAGTGGTACATGCCCAGACACTGGCAGGAAGAGGCTTTAAGGTTCTTCTTGTAGGTGGAGAGCTGAAGAGCACTACAGAAGCAGTAATTGGTAATCAGGCTATGAATACGATTCGTGGTTATCATTTTACCAAAGGCTTTTTTGGAACCAATGGACTTACCAGAAAGAGTGGCTGTACTACCCCGGATGCCAATGAAGCGGCAGTTAAAGCAGCTGCCATGGAGCAGTGCAGGGAGTGCTATGTGCTCTGCGATAGTTCCAAGTTTGACAATATCAGTTCTGTGACCTTTGCAGATTTTTACAGATCTACGATAATTACAGACAGGATTCCGTCTGGCTATGAAGATTGTGCTAATATTATAGAAGTACAGAAGGAACAGTAACTGTCTTGTTACTGTTCACTGGTAACGTTCCGCGAGGTGTTTTTTGTGAACAAAGTTCACAGAAAACCCGAGAATTAAGTTTGCGCAGCAAACGCTACTTCTTGTGCTTGTCACAAGAAGGTTCGTCTTTCTGTGCATCGCGAAGCGTGTTACTGTGAACGGAGTGAACAGTAACACTGTCTTTGGAATTGCAGGAATGATTTTTTTAATATACTCTGGATAAAGTGTTCCTTTCATAGTATAATAGTCCACAGGATTTCTGACAGATAAAGGTTGGGAGTTCTGTGGATTTTTATGGAATAGAAAATATGTTGGAATCCCCTGTTATGTACTAGCAGAATACATGAGGTAGAGCTATGATAAAACTGATCGCATCAGATCTGGATGGTACACTTCTGAAAGAAGGCACCATGGATATTAATCCGGAAATTTATGACATTATCCGAAAGCTGAAGGCTAAGGGAATTGTATTTGCGGCTGTCAGCGGCAGAGAATATGACAGTATTGAAAGAGTGTTTGCACCTGTGAAAGATGATATTTATTTTATTGCAGGAAACGGTGGAATCATTTCCTATCAGAGAGAGATTATTGAGAAAATGGCAATTCCTGCAGATATACTCAAAGAGGTTGTGGAGTATGTGAGAGCCCAGGAGGGAGCTTCTTTCATGACAGCAGGCAGTGCCCAGGCATACGTGGAGCGGGCAGACCAGGCTTTTGTGAAGAAACTTCGGGAAGGGTACAAGCTTCATGTAAATGAAGTGGACGATGTACTGAATGCTCCAGAAACTATGACAAAAGTTGCCATGTACAATGAAGAAGTGGATGCAGCTGTAGGAGCAGAGGAAGCGAAGCGGCGTTTTGGAGATAAGATTCAGATCATGGCTTCCGGTGATTACTGGGTGGATTTCGTGGATGTACATTCCGGAAAAGGAAATGCTCTTCAGAAACTTTGTAACCGTCTTGGAATTACGAAGAGAGAAGAGGTTGTTGCTTTCGGAGATAACTGCAATGATGTGAGCATGCTGCTGGAAGCTGGAAAGAGCTATGCAGTTACTACTGCCCGCGAGGAAGCCAAGCAGGCCGCCAGATACGTACTGGAGAAACCAGGTCCGGACAGCGTACTGAATGTGTTAAAGATGATTTTGGAGTTATAAGAGAAAAGAAGAATAAAGAAATGGGAGTACATTCAATTTTGTAATTCCATTGGAGAAATCTTTGATATTGTAGTGGAAGATATGATTCATCAATCAAAGGGATTACAGGGATAAAAAATCCGGGCTGTGTGGAGCAGTCCGGATTTTTGTGGGGCAAAATCAGGCAAGAATCCTTCCATCTGTGGAGATGGTGTACACCTGCCATGGAAGAAATTTTCCGCTGGCTTTCATGGCATTTATGGCTGCATTCTGGATTCCGCCGCAGCATGGAACTTCCATACGCACGATGGTAACACTCTTGATATTGTTCTGACGGATGATTTCGGTGAGCTTTTCGCTGTAATCTACAGAGTCCAGTTTCGGACAGCCGATAAGAGTAATCTTACCTTTGATAAAATCCTGATGGAAGTTAGCGTAAGCATAGGCTGTGCAGTCTGCAGCAATAAGAAGGTCAGCATCGTCAAAATATGGAGCATTGATAGGAACTAACTTAATCTGTACCGGCCACTGTTGAAGCTGGGAGTGTGCTTCCAGCTTTTTCTTATTTTCCAGAACTGCGGCTTCGTCGTAAGCAGCTGCCTCCTTTTCTACAAAAGAAATGGCATTTGTTGGACAGGCAGGGAGGCAGTCGCCCAGACCGTCGCAGTAATCTTCACGAAGCAGTTTTGCTTTACCATCTATAATTCCAATTGCACTTTCGTGGCAAGCGCGGGCACAGAGCCCGCAGCCGTTACATTTTTCTTCATCTATATGAATGATTTTTCTGATCATGAGAGTATCCTCCTTATCCCAACAACGTTTTCAAGTCTTCCTCTGGCGTAGTAATCGCAGCGATCCCAAAGTTTTCTACCAGATAATTCAGCACATTCTGTGATAAAAATGCCGGAAGGGTCGGGCCAAGACGGATGTTTTTGATTCCAAGGTGAAGCAAGGTAAGCAGAATGGAAACTGCTTTCTGCTCATACCAGGAGAGCACCATGGAAAGAGGAAGCTCATTTACCCCACATCCAAATGCTTCTGCAAGAGCGCCCGCAACCTTGATCGCGCCGTAAGCATCGTTGCACTGTCCCATATCCATCAGTCTTGGAAGCCCACCGATGGTTCCAAGGTCCAGATCGTTAAATCTGTATTTTCCACATGCAAGTGTAAGAATTACGGAATCAGAAGGAGACTGCTTTACAAAATCGGTATAGTAATTGCGTCCGCTTCTTGCGCCGTCGCAGCCTGCTACCAGGAAAAAGTGACGGATAGCACCTGCTTTTACAGCATCAATTACCTGATCTGCAACGCCAAGAATGGTTCCATGGGAGAAGCCGGTTGTAACGGAAGTTCCGCCGTTGATTCCGGTAAAATGCTGGTCTTCCTGATATCCGCCAAGCTCCAGGGCACGCTGGATAACTGGTGTGAAATCTTTTTCTTCATTAATGTGAACAGTTCCAGGGAAAGTGACAGTTCCTGTAGTAAATACCCGGTCCATGTAGCTTGGTTTCGGCGGCATCAGGCAGTTTGTGGTAAAAAGAACAGGAGCTGGGAGCTCTGCAAATTCTTTTTGCTGGTTCTGCCATGCAGTACCGAAGTTTCCTTTCAGGTGACTGTACTTTTTCAGTTCCGGATAAGCATGACAGGGAAGCATTTCACCGTGGGTGTAAATATTAATGCCTTTTCCTTCTGTTTGTTCCAGAAGAAGTTTCAGGTCATGCAGGTCGTGACCGGTAATGACGATGAATGGGCCTTTTTCCACAGTAAGAGGTACTGTAACAGGAGCTGGTGTGCCGTAAGTGGCAGTGTTAGCGCGGTCAAGAAGCTCCATGCAGGAAAGATTGTATTTACCTGTTTCCATTACAATAGGAAGAAGCAGGTCCATATCCCAGTCCTCGCCCAGTGCAAAAAGTGCTTTTGCGAAAAATTCGTTTACTTCTGTGTCAGTATATCCAAGTGTCATTGCATGGTAGGCATAAGCCGCCATTCCGCGGATTCCAAAGAGAATCAGAGATTTCAGGGAGCGGATGTCTTCCTGGGCGTTCCAGAGAAGCTTCATATCGTAGTCGTCGTTATGTCCGCAAGGGGAAGCGCAGCCGCCACAGTCTGGGCGAAGCCGGGCTTTTTCCTGGTGGATGCGGTCTGTGATTTCTGCGATGGCTTTGTCATCGAAGCTTACGTTGGTAAGGGTAGCAAACAGACCTTCCACCATCAGTTTCCATGTGGTTTCTGCAAGTGGTGTATTCTCATCTGCTGCATGGGAGAGTCCGATGAGAGCTCCGGTAAGTTCATCCTGAAGTCTGGCTGTATCAGCGGTTTTTCCACAGACTCCTTTGGCACCTGTACAGCCGGTACATCCGGCAGTTTGTTCACACTGAAAACAAAACATGTTCTGTTCCATAAATAGTTTCCTCCTGAATTTGATCATATTGTTCTATAAGGTATAAGCATTTCGTGAAAATAAGTTGATTGGTTTCTGATTGTTTTGTAATTGCAAAAGGAAAAGTAACAGGAAATTCTTTTCGCTTCGCATGAGAAAGTCAGAGATGGATAATTTATTTCTGCCACCGTCCTTGACTTTGTACGCATACTATAATATAATCCAACCAACAAGTATGTTGTTATAACAACAAAAGGAGAAAAATGAATTATGAATTTCTTTCCAGGACTTTTCTCTTTCAGGGAACAAGTCCAGAAGAAACAAAGCACATGCTTTCCTGTCTGAAAGCCACTCCGCAAAGCTTTGCCAAGGGCAGCACGATCTGGCAGGTGGGAGACCAGGTGAAGATGATGGGACTTGTGCTTAACGGCAGTGTTCATATTGAGAGCATTGACATGATGGGAAACAAGAGTATTCTGAACCGGATTGCGCCAGGCCAGGTTTTCGGAGAGACATATGCCTGCATTCCAGGGGAAAAGCTGCTCATAGGGGTGACGGCTGCAGAGGATTGCCAGATCCTTTTTCTGGAGGTGGGAAAGATTTTTCACACCTGTCCGGATACCTGTCCCTGCCATGAGAAACTGATCCGTAACATGCTGATGGTCATGGCGAAGAAGAACCTGGAACTTTCCAGAAGAAGCCTTCATACGGCACCGAAATCCATCCGGGGGAGGCTGCTTTCCTATTTTTCCCAGGAGATGGTGCAGCAGGGCAGCAGCCGGTTTACGATCCCCTTTAACCGGCAGGAACTGGCTGATTATCTTGGCGTAGACAGAAGTGCGCTTTCCAATGAGCTTGGAAAAATGCGAAAAGAGGGAATTATTGAAGTAAACAGAAACCAGATCCACTATCTGGAGTGTGTTTGAAAAAGGCTCTAAAGCAGGAGGGAGAAATATAAAATGAATCTGACACCATATTTTAAGAGTATTATCGATCAGGATGTTGCATCCGTTGTTATCTGCAACCTGAAGCATGAAATTATCTACATGAATCCGAAGGCCGTGGAGAGTTATCATAAATGGGGTGGTGAGGCACTGCTTGGAAAAAGTCTTATGAACTGTCACAATCCGAAGTCAAAGGAAATAATTGAAAAAGTGGTTGCCTGGTTTGAAGAAGATAAGGAGCACAACCGGATCCATACTTTTTATAATGAGAAACAGGCGAAGGACGTATATATGGTAGCCCTGCGTGATGAGGACGGAACTTTGATAGGCTATTATGAGAAGCATGAGTACCGGGCACGGGATGAGGAACCGTATTACAATTTCTGAAGCTAAAAACATGTTGCTGTCTATGATCTGACCGGCAGCACGCTTCGTGATGTATAGAAATCATGCATTCGCATGATTTTGCGCCGCAATTTTCGGGTTTTCTGTGAACAGGGACAAAAACATTAATTAAAAAATGA
Organism: Ruminococcus sp. Marseille-P328; assembly: GCF_964249465.1. Taxonomy (NCBI): domain Bacteria; kingdom Bacillati; phylum Bacillota; class Clostridia; order Eubacteriales; family Oscillospiraceae; genus Ruminococcus; species Ruminococcus sp. Marseille-P328. The sequence goes on from NZ_CAXUBQ010000006.1 coordinate 162,347, forward strand.
GTGGGAAAAGAAACTAGAGCGTGTTTGAAAAAGGCTTTCTGCAAGATGTGCGTCACAATTTGTGGGAGATTTTGCCCGGATGAGGGCGTCGTAGCGGGCTACGACAACCGAATTCGGGTGAAATATACCGCAAAGTGGGGCGTGCAGATTGCAGGAATGATTTTTCAAACAGGCTCTAAGACGAGCGAAAACGACAGAGGCTTGTTTTAGTTTCTTTTAAGGCATAAAAAAGTATATGAGTTTATTCGTAATCAGATAAACTTCATATACTTTTTGTTTGTAATTCTGTCAACTGAATACTGCAAATAATGCCCCAAAAAGTCCTGCACTTGCAGCTCCCATGATAAGACCAGCCAGAATGACACCAAGCATTACAGCCAGAACACTGGACTTAAAGTCCATGTCCAGAAGGCTGGCAGCCAGGGTTCCGGTCCAGGCACCTGTGCCGGGAAGAGGAATTCCTACGAAGAGCAGAAGCGCTACGAATAATCCGCGGCCGGCCTTTGCCTGAAGGGCCTTTCCTCCTTTTTCCCCTTTTTCAAGACAGAAGGTAAAGAAGCGCCCGATCACCGGTTTATCCTTGCCCCACTCCAGAACCTTGCGGGCGAAGAAATAGATAAAAGGTACTGGAAGCATGTTTCCGATAATGGCGATAATGTACGCCGGAACCAGCGGAATTCCGAAGCCTACAGCATATGGGATCGCGCCTCGCAGCTCAATCAGCGGTACCATAGAAATAAGAAAAACGATTAGATAACTTTTCATGTTTAAAATCTCCTCTAATTTCAATCCAATAATATTCGACTTATTATACACGAAAAAAAATGAATTGAACAGGGCAAAAAAAAGAAATTACTATATTAATACAGGAAAAAGAAAGCATTTATGCTAAATCATAGAAAAAGAAAGATTTTATGCCAAACCTATTGACAGAAGTTATTTAAATGCTATAATAAAAACAAACATATGAATAATTGTTCATATGAAAAAAGAGAACATTTTCAAAAGGAGACCACTATCATGAAAAAAACTTACAAGATCGATGTTGACTGCGCAAACTGTGCAAACAAGATGGAGGAAGCTGCTAAGAACACTGCTGGTGTTAAGGATGCGACTGTAAACTTCATGACTCTGAAAATGATCGTTGAGTTTGAAGATGGACAGGAGCCGAAGGCTGTTATGCAGGAAGTCCTGAAGAACTGTAAGAAAGTAGAAGACGACTGCGAGATCTTCTTATAAAAACAATGAGGAAAAGTAGTTACTAGAGCGTGTTTGAAAAATGCTTTCTGCAAGATGTACGTCACAATTTGTGGGAGATTGCGGGAATGATTTTTCAAACACGCTCTAGGCACAGAATGAACAGTAGGACAGTGACCGGACTGGATGTACTCTGTTCAGTCACGCAAATGAATTAAGCGAATATGTCGCGTGCCAGCGACATCATTATAATGGAGGCCGTGCCCTCAAGGCATGTGAAAGAATATGAACAAGAAGCAGAAAAAAGTATTGACCAGAATTATTATTGCTTTTGTCCTTTTGGTTTTGCTGCGCTTTCTTCCGGTAGATGGCTATCTTCGAATGGCACTTTACATGGTCCCGTATCTGGTGATCGGTTATGATATTCTGAAAAAAGCGTTTAAGGGAATTAGGAACCGTCAGGTATTTGATGAAAATTTTCTGATGGCAGTTGCCACAATTGGTGCCATTGCTCTCGGCGATTATCAGGAAGGCACTGCGGTTATGCTGTTCTACCAGATCGGAGAACTTTTCCAGAGTTATGCCGTTGGAAAGAGCAGAAGAAATATCAGCGAGCTGATGGATATCCGTCCGGATTATGCAAATATCGAGCAGGACGGCAAGCTGGAAAAGGTAGACCCGGACGAGGTAGAGGTTGGAACTATCATTGTGGTTCAGCCAGGAGAGAAGATTCCAATTGACGGAACGATTGAAGACGGAAATTCCACATTAAATACAAGCGCATTGACAGGAGAAAGCCTTCCGCGAGATGCGAAAGTGGGAGATGAGATCATCAGCGGCTGCATTAACATGACAGGTGTATTGAAAATCCGCACCACGAAGGAATTTGGTGAATCTACGGTTTCCAAGATCCTGGACCTTGTTGAGAACTCCAGCTCCAAGAAATCCAGATCTGAAAACTTTATTTCAAAATTTGCAAGATATTATACCCCGGCAGTCTGCTACAGTGCTCTGGTACTTGCAGTTATTCCGCCTCTTTGCAGAATGCTGTTTATGGGACTTTCTCCGGAATGGGGAGACTGGATCTACCGTGCCCTGACGTTCCTTGTAATCAGCTGTCCATGTGCACTGGTGATCAGCATTCCCCTCAGTTTCTTTGCTGGAATCGGTGGTGCCAGCAATCAGGGCGTTCTGGTAAAGGGCTCCAACTATCTGGAGACACTTTCCCAGACGAAGATTGTTGTTTTTGATAAAACAGGTACTATGACAAAGGGCGTATTCGAGGTCAGCGGAATCCACCATAATGAGATGGAGGATGCAAAGCTTCTGGAATATGCAGCATATGCAGAGTGCTCTTCCTCACACCCCATCAGCAAGAGCCTTCAGAAAGCATATGGCAAGCCAATTGACCGCAGCCGTGTCACAGACATTGAGGAAATCGGTGGAAACGGTGTTATTGCAAAGGTGGACGGTGTGTCTGTAGCTGCCGGCAACGCGAAGCTGATGAACCGTCTTGGTATTGCGTACAAAGAGTGCCATCATGTAGGAACGGTTGTCCATATGGCTGTGGATGGAAAATATGCAGGTCATATCCTGATTTCTGACATTATCAAACCTCATGCCAAAGAGGCAATTGAGAACCTAAAAAAAGCAGGCATTACAAGAACGGTTATGCTCACTGGTGACGGAAAAAAAGTGGCAGAGTCTGTAGCAGCTGACCTTGGAATCGGAGAGGTTCACAGCGAGCTTCTTCCGGCGGATAAGGTTTCCAAGGTGGAAGAACTTCTGGCAAATAAGTCTGAAAAAGAGAAGCTTGCCTTTGTTGGAGACGGAATCAATGATGCACCGGTTCTTTCAAGAGCGGATATTGGTATTGCAATGGGTGCGCTTGGTTCTGATGCTGCAATCGAGGCGGCTGACGTTGTGCTGATGGATGACGACCCGTTAAAGATTGGGAAAGCCATTCGCATTGCCAAGAAGTGTATGCGAATTGTATATGAAAATATTTATTTTGCAATTGGCGTGAAACTGATCTGCCTGGTACTTGGTGCCCTCGGCATTGCAAACATGTGGATAGCCATTTTTGCAGATGTAGGCGTTATGGTACTGGCAGTGCTCAATGCAATCCGTACTTTGTTTGTGAAAAATCTTTGATGATGATATCGAGGTATTCAGAATGAAAAAAGACATAGATAAAGAAGTGGAAATCTGTGATTGCTGTGAGGTCCATGAAAATCTTCTGCAAATTGTAAACGAGACCATCCCAGAGGAAAACGAGCTGTACGATCTGGCAGAGCTGTTCAAGGTGTTTGGAGATTCTACCAGGATCCGGATCCTGTTTGTACTTTTTGAAGCAGAGGTGTGCGTGTGTGACCTTGCAAAGGCATTGAACATGACTCAGTCAGCTATTTCCCACCAGCTTCGTATCCTGAAACAGAATAAACTGGTAAAAAGCCGCAGGGATGGAAAATCTATATTCTATTCTCTGGCAGATGAGCATGTTCGGACGATCATTGACCAGGGAAGAGAGCATATAGAGGAAGATTAGAGGTGTCAAGCGTTTTTGAAAATGTCCTAAAATAATTGAAGTATTAGCCCCGGCTTTTTGCTGGGGCTTGTTATATTG
>NZ_CAXUBQ010000007.1:0-156508 GCF_964249465.1 Ruminococcus sp. Marseille-P328
AGCTCTGCCCATTTGTAACTATTCACAAATCTTATATCAGTTTTTAACGTTTACACAAAACTTGAAACGGTCTCGATCATTTCGATTTTCATTGGGATATTAGCATTGTTGATGTCCTTTGGTAGCTTGATTGTAGCGTTGCTTGCCTTTCTCGATAAGAGAAACAAGCGAAAATAAAAATGCCTATCCTGTCTGATCCACAGGATAGGCGGTGTCCTTAAGGACATTCATTAACCTAAACTCGGAGCATCCACCTTTGGAGTGGGTGCTTTCTGTTTAATTAGATATTATCATTTTATGTCTGATAATTCATGAGGTTTCGCTAATTTGGAAAAATTTTTACAGTAAGCTTGTCAGTTCCTTTCGACACAACCATGTTGTCATCAAGCAGATGCTGCTTGATTTCTTCAATGTTCTCATTAATACGCTGTAAACTGGCGTTATATTCTTCTTCAGAATAATCATCTTTCGCATTTATCATATTTTCACGAATTTCCAAAGCTTTCATATAGGTACAAAGTTTCTTGTTGATGAGGTTGTTCTTAAATGACAGCTTTACAGTTGATGGCTTGAAATTGCCCTCATCGTCCTTATCTGCTTCAAATTTCATATCAATCTGATCGTCTAATTTAAACAGCAATGATAATACATCAGAAACTGTTTCTATATCAAAATCCATGAAAATGTTAATACTGATGCCTAATGCATTGGCAATCTTTAAAAGCTGGTCAGGCTTTGGATTTCGGATTCCGTATTCATATTTCTTTATGGTTGCGGAGTTTATGCCGGATAGCTGACCAAGCGTATCTTGCGATATTCCACGCATATTACGAAAATATTTAATCTTTTCTCCAGTAGTCATAAAAATGCTCCTTTATGATTTGTTACCCCTATTCTATCACAATGGGACACATTTGTGTATATAAAGTTGATTTAATTACTTGACAGACACAAATGTGTACTATATAATACGGATAAATAAGGTCACAAAAGTGTACCGAAATGAAAACGGGAAGGAGAACACAATATGGAGAATACGATGAAGATGTATGTAACAGCAGATGAAGCAGCACAGATTCTTGGAGTATCAAGAGGATATGCTTACAAAATCATTCGTGGTCTTAATAATGAATTGAAAGAAAAAGGCTATCGAGTGATTTCAGGCAAGGTACCTACAAAGTATTTTGAAGAAAAGTTTTATGGTATGGCAGTTGGTTAATGGAGAGGAGATGATGATATGCCAGCTACACGAGATGGTAAAACATGGCGCTGCCAGTTCTATTATGAGGACTGGCAGGGTGTACGCCATAAAAAGAACAAAAGAGGCTTTAAGACAAAGGCAGAAGCAGAGGAGTGGGAGCGTAACTTCCGGCAACAGCAGAGAAAAGATTTGGATATTAACTTTGAGAATTTTGTTGAAAGCTATTTCGCTGATGTGGAGAACCGGCTTAGAGAAAGCACAATCAAGAATAAAAGATATGTGTTTGATTTGAAAGTTACACCATATTTCAAAAAGAAAAAGATGTGTGAGATTAAGACTTCAGATATCAGGGCTTGGCAGAATGAATTGATTAAGCAGGGGTACGCACCGACTTATCTTAAAAGTATTAATAACCAGTTGGCAGCACTATTCAATTATGCGGTCAGATATTATGACTTGAAAGATAATCCCTGCAGGAAAGCAGGAAGTATCGGAAAAAGCAAGGCTGATGATATGGAGTTTTGGACAAAACAGGAGTTTAAGCAGTTTCTTCCGTCTATGGACAAGAAACCGGAGGCGAGAATGGCATTTATGCTTCTGTATTGGACAGGAATGCGTATAGGTGAATTACTGGCACTTACCTATGAAGATATTGATTTGGAAAAACGAATTATAAGCATTTCTAAATCATATCAGAGATTGGATGGAAAAGATATAATTACACCGCCTAAGACACCAAAGAGCAATCGTAAGATTATTATTCCACCATTTTTGGCAGAAGAGCTAAAAGAATATTGCAGTCATTTATATGGAATTATGCCAAATGAAAGAATGTTCCGATTTACAAAATCTTATATGGAGCATGAGATTGTACGAGGCATAAAGGAAACAGGAGTTAAGAGAATCCGTATTCATGATTTGCGCCACAGCCACGCATCACTTCTGGTGGAGCTTGGATTTCAGCCATTGGCAATAGCGGAGCGGTTGGGACATGAAAAGATAGAAACAACATTAAATACTTATTCACATTTATATCCGAATAAGCAGGCAGAACTGGCAGACAGGCTAGAACTGGAGAATGAGGAGGACAATCTATGAGCGGAGTACACAAACATCCAACAATCAGCTTTCGTGTATCGGACAGAGAGCGGGAAATGATTGAAGCCAAGATACTTGCAAGCGGTATGCAGAAGAAAGATTATTTTGTACGTTCCTGCATTTATAGTAGAATATGTGTTGTAGGAAAGAAAGAGGTCATTTACCAGCTTGTAGAGGAATTGCGGAATATGCAGACAAATCTCTCAGAACTGGTAAAACAACTGGAACAGCAAGAGATAACACTTACTGCTGATGGATTGGAAGATATGCGAAATGACTGTATGGATATGTTACAGGCGATTATTGCAATGCTGGATGGTGCCAAGTATCTCTGGCAGGGAGTACAGATTGATAAAGAAAAAAGTCCTGACAGCGGCAACTGTTAGGACTTGCGGTAACAAAAGAAAACCTCTGTTACACCTGTAAATACAACTAGAGTATAGCAGAGGTTCTTCTTAGGAGCAAATAAAAGATTGGAAAATGGAGGACTTTATGGAGGAACAGAAGACAGAATTAAAGATAATACGGATGTCGGAGGTTGAGTCACAGGAAGTGAAATGGCTGTGGTATCCGTTTATACCATATGGGAAGCTGACAATTATTCAGGGAGATCCGGGTGATGGAAAGACCACATTGGTGTTAAACATAGCAGCAAAGCTGTCAAAGGGAGAATGTCTCGACAGTGATATGGATGTGCAGGAGCCGGTAAATGTCATTTATCAGACAGCAGAGGATGGACTGGCAGATACAGTAAAGCCAAGACTTGAGCTTGCCGGAGCGGATTGTGAAAAGATACTTGTTATTGATGAAAGTGATAAATCCCTGTCTATGGCAGATGAAAGGCTTGAAGAGGCACTTGTTAAGACTGGGGCAAAAGTATTGATACTTGATCCGATACAGGCTTATCTCGGTGGTGGAATGGATATGAACCGGGCAAATGAGGCAAGAGATATGACAAAGAAACTTGGAGCATTAGCAGAGAAATACCAATGTGCAATTCTTCTTATCGGTCATATGAATAAGGCATCAGGAAATAAAGCCGCATATAGAGGTATGGGGTCTATTGATTTCTTCGCAGTAGCCAGGAGCGTGCTTCTGGTCGGCAGAATAGAAGGAGAACCTAATATGAGAGCTGTTGTTCAGATAAAGAATAATCTCGCTGCATTTGGACATCCAAAAGCATTTATGTTATCGGAGTCAGGATTTCACTGGTTAGGAGATTATGAAATTACAGCGGATGAAGTGCTTGGTGGAATTGCACCAAAGGCAAATAAGCTGGAGCAGGCAAAGCAAATGATTCGTGAATTGGCAGAAACAACCAATATGGTGCAGAGTAATGAAATATTTGAAATGGCTGATGAACAGGGCATTTCAAAGAGAACATTGGAAAATGCCAAGAAAGAATTGGGCATCCGGGCAAAGAAAATCAATAATTCATGGCATTGGGAACTGGATGCAGTAAAGCAGGGATAAGGCAAGAACGCAACATTGCAGTCTATATAGAAATTGCGGAGATAGATTTTGCAAGGTTGCAAATTGTATAGACTTTGCAGTGTTGCGGTCTTGAATGAATTGGAAAGTAATGGTGGATTGATATGAAAAATGTACAGATTTCAGAAGAACTTTTCGTTGTGATAATGAGATATTTTATGTTGGAGCAGGAGGAAATGTTACCGCAGATAAAGCAGGGCTTAGAAAAGAAACTGGATGCAATGGTGATGAGAGAATTATATACAAAATATAAGACCGCACCAACAGAAGAAGAAAAAGAAAAGGCACGAAAGGAATACCTGGATAGACGTGGTGTGCCGGAGAGTTTTCGATGGTAGTTTTTCTTAAACGTATATAACGGCTGCGTGTCACGCTTCCGTTAGGATGGATAAGGAAAATGTGATGATATGATTGAAATCGTGGAGGCTTGCGACATTGACTGCCGCAGGCAGAAAAGCTCCCGGCAGGGCGCAAAACCTGATTAAGAATAGCTTGCTATTCTTTTCAGGTCTGCATTTTTGATGGCGTAGCTGTCAAAAGTGCTTTTGCGTTACTTTCGACGAAAGTAACAAAGCCAGAGCGAGGGAACCTCGCTCTATGCCGATATCCGGTGCGAGTATGACAGATAAAAGAAAGGGGAAGATTGCCTATGGAGAGAACGATAAGTGCAATGATCGGAAAAGGTTCTGTGAACCATAATACCAGAGCATTTACAGCTAAGAATGTAGATAAAAACAGAAGTGCTGATAATGTGGAATTTTGCCAGGAAGATATTAAGCAGGTTTATCATAAATTGTTTGATGAAGCACGGGAACGATATAATGCAAAACAGAAACGGAAAGATCGCATGATTGATAATTACTATGAAAAAATCAGGAGGGGTAAGCAGGAAAAGTTATTTCATGAAGTGATATTTCAAATCGGAAATAAAGATGATATGAATGCCAAAAGTGAAGATGGATTGTTGGCAAAAAGGATTTTAACGGAATTTATGGATGAGTTCCAAGCTAGAAATCCGAACTTGTATGTATTCTCGGCACATTTGCATATGGATGAAGAAACACCGCATCTGCATATTGATTTTGTACCATATATTACAGGAAGTAAGCGAGGACTTGATACAAGGGTATCATTAAAATCTGCACTAGCGGCAGAAGGCTTCACCGGTGGCACTAGAGGTGCTACCGAATTAAATCAGTGGATTGCATCAGAGAAGCAGGAACTTGCTACAGTCATGGAGCGATATGGTGTGGAATGGCTGAAAAAGGGAACACATGAGAAGCATTTGTCGGTGTTTGAATTTGAAAAGAAAGAGCGAGCAAAAGAAGTAGCTGAGCTGGATAGCCAAAAACAGGAAATATCTTCGGTGGTTTTACAACTTGGGGAAGCGGTTTCTGCAAAGAAACAGGAATTGCAAAATGTTACTATAGAAAAGGAACTGGCTGAGGAAGCTACACAGAAGGCAAATGAAGAGAGAACTATAGCACAACAGGAGAAGGAAGTATTGCTTGCAAGTAATCAAGATTTGAGGATGGAAAATGCAAGGCTTGAGAGTCGCAAAGATAGACTTCGTATGGATAATCATGATTTGAAGCAAAAGCGGCTACAGTTGCAGACCGATAATGAAGAACTGGAACAAAGGCATGAAGATTTACAATATACGAATAGTAAATTGGAGAATGTGAATGATCAGTTATCTGCTGACAATCACACTCTGGAGCAAAGGAATGATGCGTTGCAATTGGATAATCAGGCATTAAGACAGAAATACAATGATTTGCAACAGAATAATGTTCTACTTGAAAGACAACAGAATGAGCTTAAGCACAATATAGAGCAGATGATGCAGTCGGAGCAGTTATTACAGCGTGATGTAAGGAAGTATGATGAAGCACCGGAGTGGCAGTTGCCGGAGCCGGGAGCATTTGCAAGTGCTAAGTCATTTCGGGATAAGGTGGTTATACCATTTGTGAATAAGCTGAAGTCATTGATAAAGAATCTGACAATCCAATGTGTAAGGCTGAAAGAGGAAGTAATACAGCTTCGAAAGGAAAAGAAGAGATTGTCAGATGATGTGGAGTTTTACAAGGGCAAGATTAAGAATATGAGTGATAGGACAGAGCTGTTGCAGGAAAAGGCTGATGATCTGGAGCGTGTGAAGAGATATGCCGGTGCAGAGCAGATTGATACGATTATTCGTAAGGTAAAGGAACAGGAGCGTACAGAACAGCAGATAAGGCGATATGACAAGTCTTATGGGACAAGATAATGGGAAGGATGGATTGATGAGATGAAAGATAATCGAATGGATAATATCGTAGAATGTGCTCATAACATGGATAACGGCTATGTTGAGGTGTGGTTTACAGATGGAAATATGTTGCGGATAAAGTGCGAAGAAGTGGAGGCTGCTCTGAGGACAACAGAGCAGTCACTGGCAAAGTTACATAAATTATTGGATGAAAAGCCGATAGAATATGTGGCGATGGCACTATCCGGGGAGATGCAGGCATATTGTGCTATCGAGGATGATATGGTTAAAGGAATGTTTGGAACGATTGTGCAGGGGTATTTGAAGAAAGGGTACAATCGGGCTACGGCGGAGATGATGGCTAGGGAGTTTTTTAGGTATGAGAGTTAAAAAATCTTATTATGATATATTATAAGATGTAGTAAAGTTTTTGATTATATGATAGAATTAAAAAGGAAAAGTGTATAATATAACAGACTTAAAAATATAACATTAAGAAGGTGAAGAAATGCGTAATATATGTGGAAAGGTATTTCAAAACATTCAGACAAGAGATATTGAATGTTTTTTATATGATCCTCAACAAAACTACTATTATGTAGTTCAGAATGCTTCAAAAAACGGATATCAGCAAAGTATTTTTACATCCTCTGTTATGATAGCTCTTATAGAAGAATTTTTATTAAAGTATAATTCAATTGTAACTGAAATTGAATTTTTGGTAGAGGATGAAGAATTAAATCAAGAAATTAAAAAGATTATAGGACAAATGAAAGATAATGGTGCTTATTGGGAAATACTTAAGGATAAACTTTCCTTTTTGAGTAAATATGATTCAATTGATATCAAAAAAGTAAGTATCAAAAGCAAGCAGGGAAATGGATTTTTGCTTAGTCTGCAAGTAAATGGGATTTTTGATGTTACAGAGAATGCATATGATCTCGTGGCAACAGAAATTTGTAATGTTGTTAGGAGGGTGATAGCTTGAGACCTTCCTCAATTATTAAAATTCTTATTAAAGCAATAGTTCTTCCGTTCATAGCAATGTTTATGTTAAATAAATGGAATTTGTGTGATTATGTTATATTTATTCCAGAAGATTACAGATTTGAAGCAGGATTAGCATTGTATATGGCAATTTTGGAAGCAATTGCTGAACTTGCGGAATATTTTATTGCGAAAGCTAATGCTACTATAACGTGTACTTTTTATACAGATGAACGGCATGAAGATAGCCATACTAGACCTAGTATACAGATGAGTGAAAATTCAATGGGTGTGGCAAGTGTGTGGTGTCATATTATACTTAATGGTGATTATAAAAAGCTTTTAGGAACAGAAGTATGTTTAGATATACCACAGTGGTTTTCTGCACAATTGGATGCTAATAGTAATATTACACAAGAAGCTTATCAAATAAAATGGAATGTTTCTACGTTATTGCCAGAACATGATAATAAGAAGAAAGTGCATACAGAAACACGAATGAAGTTATCTTTTATACGGAATGAGGCAACTGATGCGTCTATAGTTCTTGAGCCAACAGTTAAGAAGAAAATTGGACTAGAATTTGAAACTAATGGAATTATGATTCAAAATGTAGGAGGTATAAACTGATGATAACAGTTACAAGATGGGTAGATGAAAAAACAACAAATCTTGAAGATATAGAAAAATTGTTAGATTCGCCGCATCCAAATGAGGTGCCAGAGAGTGGAACTAAATATATTAATTGGGAAATACAGAAAGTATTCGACAAGGATAAGAAAGATGTTTTTTATGGCAGAGAGATAACATATAATTATTATACATTTTCAGTAGATCAAATTCCAGGGGGAGAAGAAATATCGGATGATGGAACCTATACTAAACGTGGTTTTGTTATTCCTTATTTCAGTGCGGGAAAAGTACGTTATATTATAAGTAAAAATACATATGCACAGACTTTACTTCGGAAGATGTTGTTTTATTCTGGAAAAGGAGAAATTCTAAGTAATACCTTAGAGTTATCTGGAGATTTATTTGTGTGGCTTATTAGCAAAGTATATGGTAAAGAGAATACCATATCAAGTGAAAATGAAGAATTAAGTGATTTGATTATTGATTCAATAAAAGGATTTAAAGGTGATACGGAGGATTTGCTGGCGAAAGTATCTATGTCTGGTGAATCTGTTATGAATATTATTAGTGCGTTATCATTTTTAATTGAAAGTAGAAACTTAAATCAGATTACAATAGCGTTATCTTATAGAAATCATATGAATATGGAAATATCTCTAAATAATAGAAATACAATAGGATTTGATGAAGATAAATATCTTGGAGAACTTGTTCAGGTTCCTCGACATGAGATGATAGCAACTTGTATTTTGTCATTGTATATGGAAATAGTCCCGATTTTGCTACAGAAATATCAGAGCGATATAGATTTAAATCTGTGGGGGCAGGGAAAATGTGTTTCTTTTTTGGAAATGGTAGCAGATGATTTAAATAAAAAAGTTAAAGCACGAATAGATGATTTGATTGCCAAGCCAGAACAACTTAAGTTTAAAATGGATTTACAGGATGGTATTTTAGGAGAACCTTGAGTATATGCAAAACTATGAATGTATTATGATAAGTAGTAGTCGTGATGGCTCCATTTTGGCTCTAAAAAATTTAGACGAGGTACACAAAATTGCAAAATAAGAAGACTATGAAGAATAAAATGCACAAATGTGTATCAAAAAACAACCAGGTAAATCTCTCCGCCCAAGAGTTTGAATAAATCGAGTTGCTTAAAAAAGCCAGTGTTTATGCGGGTTTCAGCGATTTCGATTAGTCTTTTGATAACAAATTGATAACAGTCATAGCAAGTGCCATTATTCTTGTTATCCAGTGGTTTATGGGTAACGGAACAATTAACAGGTGGCTTGCAGACTAAAGTTCGGAGCTTGGCTCTGAACAAATTCCATATTATAAACTAAGCCCTTAGCTGTGGTTAATAACCATAGTTAAGGGCTTTTTTGTCGTTGCCAAAGCATCTGTAGGGAGCTGCCAGTGGCAGGTCCTGTAGGTGCTTATTTATCTTTCAAGTGGTCTTTGAATGCTTCCACGAGAGCGTCACTTAATTCCTGTGATGGAACTTTTGCCCAACGCTGTGTGGTGTCGAACTCTGGATAATGGTAACGCCAGTTATCGTATTCTTCTCTGTTGATTTCTTCGGAAGATAGCTTGTCTGCCTGTTCTTTCCAAGCATACAGCATTTTGAGGAGTTCATATGCTTCTCTGCCTTTGTCCTTGTTGACCTTTAAGCATACCTCTCCGTCTGCTTCACTGACAGTAAGACCGTAAATATCTTCAAGGGTAAACAGAGTGTGCATAAGACCGATATAGCTGTCTATGTCAGGAACATCAAGAGCCTGTGGAGAAACATCAAGCACCTGTGCCAATGCATTTGTAAGGTCTGCTTTCGGTTTGCGTGTACCAGTTTCGTACTGTGCCAAACGCACATCAGCACTCTTTTCTGGAAAACCGATTGCTGTACCGAGATACTTTTGTGTCATACCACGCATTAGTCTGAAAAAATGTATTCTTTCGCTGATAGCCATAATGATACGCTCCTTTTATATTTAGTGAAATAAGTATAGCAGAAATGTTTAGTGGAAGTCAAGAAAAACCGAAACAAAAATGTTTAATATTTTCTTTGCAACCACTTGACAATAGCAAATATGTTTAGTAAAATAAATTACGAATTAAACAAATATGCTTAATGCGACAACTGAATGACCGTCCGAAAAGCCAAACCGCCAAGACCTCGTCGGAGCAAGTTCCGTATCGTTCGCTTGTGTGCAAGCACAAAAGCTCATTCGCTGCACTGCTCCTCCTCTTCCCCAAAAGTCTCCGACTTTTCGGGAACCCCTATACGAGCGAGCGCCTGATGTACTGCGGTGCATTGGGACAGCACAGCGCCTGCCGACAAGCAGGAGTGCCTGTTGGAACTTTAACACGGAGAAAGCGGCAAGCAAAAAATTATTTTAAGAAAGGAAGAAAAAGGATATGGAAAACAGATTTATCCGAGCCGAAGATGTGGCTCAGGAACTAAACGTATCAAAACCTTATGCATATAAACTCATCAGACAATTAAATGAGGAATTGAAAGCAAAGGGCTTTATTACGATTGCAGGGCGTGTAAATCGCCAGTATTTTTACGAAAGGCTCTACGGAGCAGGAAAGGGGGAAATGTAAATGCCGGTATTTAAGAATGAAGATAACGGTACTTGGTATGTGATGGCAAGGTATGTGAACTGGAAAGGGGAACGCAAGCAGAAATGCAAGCGTGGCTTTGCTACCAAACGAGAAGCACAGGAATGGGAAAGAATGTTCAAATTGCAGACTTCTTCAGACCTTGATATGAGTTTTGAAGCCTTTACGGAGCTTTATATCAATGATGTGAAGAACCGTTTGAAGGAAAACACGTGGCTTACCAAAGAGCATATCATACGCACAAAGATACTTCCGTATTTCGGGAAACTGAAAATCAGCGAGATTTCCACAAAGGAGATTATTACTTGGCAGAATGAAATGCTTGCCTATCGTGATGAGAAGAAAAAGCCTTATTCACAGACGTATCTGAAAACGCTGCACAATCAGTTGTCCGCCATTTTCAATCACGCTGTCCGCTACTATGAACTGCGTTCCAATCCTGCGGCAAAGGTGGGAAATATGGGACGTGAGGAACACAAGGAAATGCTGTTCTGGACAAAGGAAGAATACAAGAAATTCTCTTTTGAGATGATGGACAAGCCTGTTTCCTTTTATGCGTTTGAAATGCTTTACTGGTGCGGTATCCGAGAGGGCGAGCTGTTAGCTTTGACTCCGGCAGATTTCAACTTTGATAAGGAAACAGTCACAATCAATAAATCCTATCAGCGTTTGAAAGGGCAGGATGTGATTACTTCTCCGAAAACGAAAAAGAGCAACCGCACGATTAAAATGCCGAAGTTTCTGTGTGAGGAAATGAAAGAATATCTCGGTATGCTTTACGGATTGAAGAAGAAAGACCGTATCTTTACGGTGACGAAAAGCTATCTTCATCACGAGATGGACAGAGGGGCAAAGGCGGCAGGCGTGAAGCGTATCCGCATTCACGATCTCCGTCACAGCCACATTTCACTCTTGATTGATATGGGCTTTTCTGCGGTGGCGATTGCTGACCGAGTTGGTCACGAAAGTATTGATATTACTTATCAGTACGCACACCTCTTTCCGTCAAAGCAGATTGAGATGGCAGAAAAATTAGATGATTTAGGGAAAGGAGATTTTGAAAATGTCAGCTAAGAACAGAGATAACAAAAATCGTTGGAGGAATATCACAGTAGGGTTTCGAGTATCGCCCGAAGAAAACGAACTCATTAACAGAGCTGTAGCTCTATCAGGATTGCCAAAACAGGAGTATTGTTACCGCCGTTGCTTAAATCAGGATGTGGTGGTACAGGGCAATCCGAGAGTGTATAAGGCGTTGAAAACGGAATTTGCCACAGTCCTTGCGGAACTGAAAAGGATTGAAGCAGGAAAAGGTGTGGATGATGAACTGCTGAGTGTAATAGAACTGATTTCCATTATTCTCGGCGGTTTGAAAGGAGAGGATGCGAATGGAGAATAAAAAAGAAATGACTATTCCAAATGTATCTGCGGCAACAGATGCGGAACAGTCACTTTCCAAATGTACTGACAATAGTATAGTCAATCAGGATACGGATTTCAAGGGGTACGAGCAATCTTTTGAAGAAATGCAAAGGGAAATACTCAGACAGTTAGACCCTTCCTATCTGAAAACAGTATCAATGACAACGCTGTATGATACGGTGTTTGAGGTTCAGACACCACTTATCGACGGTCTGCTCCAAAGGGGAACTTACCTTTTCGTAGGTTCCCCGAAAGTGGGAAAGAGCTTTATGATGGCACAGCTTGCCTATCATATCAGCACAGGCACACCGCTTTGGGAGTATAAGGTGCGTAAGGCAACGGTGCTTTATTTTGCCCTTGAAGATGATTACCCACGTTTGCAGAAGCGATTGTTTCAGATGTTCGGTGCAAAGGAGACAGGCAATCTGTATTTCGCAACGGAATGTAAAACGGTCAATGGCGGACTGGAAGAACAGATAAGAGGGTTTATGAGGGAACACCCAGACACAGGCTTGATTATCATAGACACCTTAAAGCGTGTGCGTGAAGCAGGCGGAGCAGATTACAGCTACGCAAGTGATTATGATGTTGTGGCAAGGCTGAAAGCGTTGGCAGACAGTTACAAGGTTTCAATGCTTATTGTTCATCATACACGCAAACAAAAATCGGAAGATATATTCGATATGATTTCAGGCACGAATGGTCTGATGGGTGCGGCAGACGGTGCATTTGTTCTCAGTAAGGACAAGCGTACTTCCAACAATGCCACACTTGATGTTGCTGGCAGAGACCAGCAGGATATGAAAATCCATCTTGTAAGGGACAGCGAGCGATTGGTGTGGAACTTTGCAAAATCGGAAACGGAGATGTGGAAAGAACCGCCCGAACCTCTGCTTGAGAAGATAGCGGATACGCTCTTTTCGGAAAGTGACAGATGGGAAGGAACTGCTTCGGAACTTTGCGAAAGGCTTGCGGTGGATATAAAGCCGAATGTACTTTCTTTAAGGCTCAGTATCAACGCAAGCAGGCTGTTTCGTGATTACGGTATCCGTTATCAGAACAGCCGCACACACGACGGAAGAAAGGTTTCACTTTGGAAAGAAACCGAGCAGACGGCGTGACAAACGGTGTCAAAGGTGTCAATGTTTTTGAGAGCAGCACGCTGTGAAAAACATTGTCACCATCGTCACACTTTGACACCGGATAAAGTTTAGGGGAGTGTGCAGAGAGTGCCTTTTCAAAGGCGGCTCTTTGGTCTCGCCTGCTGGCTCGGTCGGTTCGCAGGCGTGTGTGCCACCGGCACACGCTCACCCCTCGGAGAGCCTTCGGAGAACGCAAAACCTGTTTACAGGTCGCATTTTTGATGGGTGTACCCGTCAAAAGTGCTTTTGCGTTACTTTTGACAAAAGTAACAAAACCTGAGAATGTTGAAATTTACAGATGGGAGATGAAAAAATGCAGAGAACGATAAGTGCAATGGTCGGTAAAGGCTCGGTCAATCACAATAGCCGAAAGTTCCGAGCAGAAAATGTAGACGGAACTCGTACTCATCTCAATATCGACTACTGCAATGAAAATATAAAGACAGTTTATCACGAATTGTTTGATGAAGCATTGGAAAGATACAATGCCAAGCAGATAAGGTCAGACCGAAAGATAAAAGATTATTATGAAAAAATCCGAAGTTCCAAGCAGGAAAAACCGTTCCACGAAATCATTTTACAGGTGGGCGGTAAGGGAAATATGAACGCCGATACGGAAAACGGAGAACTGGCAAAGCAGATTTTAGATGAATACTATCAGGGTTTTCAGGAGCGAAATCCACAGCTTCGGGTGTTCTCGGCTCATCTGCATATGGATGAAGCTACACCACATCTGCACATAGATTTTGTACCTTTTACCACAGGCAGCAAGCGTGGACTTGATACAAGAGTGTCACTAAAGCAGGCTCTTGCAACGCAAGGTTTTAAGGGCGGCAGTCGTGGCGATACGGAGTGGTCGCAATGGATACAGTCCGAAAAAGAACAGCTTGCGGCGGTGATGGAACGTTATGGGATTGAGTGGGAACATTTAGGCACACACGAAAAACATCTTTCTGTTTTGGATTATAAAAAGCAGGAAAGAGAAAAAGAAGTGGCGGCATTAGGTGCGAAAATCGAGCAGAAACAGATTGAATTTGATGTGTTGTCGGAACGAGTATTGAACTATGATAAGGCAAAAGACGAGCTGTCAAATCTTGAAATAGAGCTTGATACTGCACCGAAATATCAGTTGCCAGAACCAGAGAAATTTATGACTGCAAAGGCATATAAAACCAAAATGGCAGAGCCGGTTGTAAGGAAATTGAAGCAACTTGTCAAAACGGTGCTTGCCCGCTGCTTTGAGGGGTGGGACAACTATCATAGGCTGAATACAGCGAATGCACAGTTATACCGCACCAATCAGCGTTTGGAGAAAGTCAATGAAAGATTGACCGAAGAAAACAAAATCCTAAAAGCAGAAAATAAAGATTACAGCCTGCTCCGTAAGGTTTTTGGTCGCAAACAGATAGATGATTTGTTGGAGCAGGCAAGAACAGTTAAAGGTCGCAAGCGTGATAATACACGATCACGATAGACAAAAATCACAGGAGGAAAAGGAAAATGACAAAGACAATTTTTGAAGAAATGGGCGGAACTTATAGACAGGTGGGTGATTATTTATTGCCGAACATCACAGTACCAGCCGAAGAAGAAATAGAGCCGATTGGTTTATGGGGGAAACGACATGCAAGGCATTTAAAGGAACACTATAAAGTGTTATATATGAACCTGCTGACAAGCGGAAAGCTGCATAGTTATCTTGCAGAAGTCGATAAGCAAGCAGAGGATATGTTTCTTCGACTGGTAAAGGAATATGCCGACAGACAAGATGTGACGGAACAATTAAAGAAAGATAATCCCTACGAATGGATTGGAAGAATGAATAATATTCAGGCTTGTGTGAGGGAAGTTGTAGGAACGGAGTTGATTTACACATAAGCGTTTTACGGTATGGTGCTCCTGCGTTTGCTGGAGTGCTGTGGTTGTGGTTGTAAAGAGGTTGTGAAAGATTGAATTTCGTAATGGTTGGATGTATAATTAGGAAGTGAAAATTTTAATTTGCACTTCCATAAGGTGAAATGTATTGACACAAAAAATACAGTATGATAGTATTGCCATTAGAAGAAAGAAAGGCACATTTTGTGTAAGGTGAGGAAATGATTAATAGATAATTTGATTTAAGTAAGACACATATAGTTATTGAGCCTGTAGAGAATAGGTTTGTTTTGTGTACGCTTAAGTTGGATTATCGCAAGAGGCATTTCCTTTGTTTTCCTTTTGGAAAAGAAATAAGGGTCTATTTAGCGAGTCTATTTTTGCGTATGCAAAAAAGACTCGTTTTTGTGTGTTCAAAATAATAATTGGCTCAGACTTCGAAAAGGAGAAACTTTAATGTTGCAGATAAAAAAATTAAATTTAACACATAAAAAAGACCTGAGAATAATTCTTAATGATTTCAACCTTGTGCTAAATGATGGAGATAAGGCAGTTATTATTGGAGAAGAGGGAAATGGGAAATCGACATTAATGAAGTGGATATACAATCCGTCGCTTGTAGAAAACTATATAGAAGCAGATGGGGAAAGGATAATGGGACACGAACGTCTTGGTTATCTTCCGCAGGAGATGCTCGATGAAGATAAGGAAAAAACAATATACGAATATTTTTCTGAAGAGGAAATATTCTGGGAGAAAACGCCTAAAGAATTGTCTGTTATTGCGGGAAAATTTGGAATGAAAAATGATTTTTTCTACAGTAACCAGACAATGGGTAGTCTTTCAGGAGGCGAAAAAGTCAAGACACAACTTATGAGGCTTTTCATTCGCGATGTTTCTGTGCTGTTGTTGGACGAACCTTCCAATGACATCGACATTGCGACGCTTACATTACTGGAAAAAATCATAAATGACTGGAAGCACATTGTGCTTTTTATTTCACACGATGAAACGCTGATAGAGCGTACTGCCAACATGGTGATACATATCGAGCAGATTATACGAAAAACAAAGGCGAGATATACCGTGGCAAAGCTTCCCTATAGACGCTATGTGGAAGAACGGCTTCATAAATTTGAAATCCAAAAACAGCGGGCACTGAGTGACCGTAGGGAGAAAAAGATTCGCGATGAAAAATATCAAAGAGTTATGCAGAGTGTACAAGGTGCATTAAGAAGTTGTACCAGACAAGCACCGTCTGTTGCCAAAAACTTAAAGGACAAAATGCATACGGTTAAGGCAATGGAACGAAGATTTGAAAAAGAAGATGAAAATATGACTCAGATGCCGGAACAGGAAGAAGCAATCTTTGTCAAATTAGGGGATGAAAACTCACACATTCCCGCAGGAAAAACGGTCATAGAATATGAACTTTCAAAGCTTGTGACTCCGGATGGCAAAAGAATTTTAGCAGAAGGAATTCATTTAAAAATAAAAGGTTCAGAAAAAATCTGTATGATAGGAGCCAACGGGGCAGGAAAAACGACTCTTCTAAAAAAGATAGCGGAAGAACTCCTAAATCGGAATGACATTAAAGCAGAATATATGCCTCAAACTTATGAAGACCTGCTGGATTTGGATGTTACACCGGTTGATTACCTTGATAAAACAGGAGATAAAGAAGAGCGTACAAGAATTAGAACATACCTTGGTTCACTTAAATACACACCAGATGAAATGGAGCATCCGATTCGGGAGTTATCAGGCGGACAAAAGGCGAAAGTGCTTCTCTTGAGGATGAGCTTAAGTGGTGCAAATGTTCTTATTCTGGATGAACCGACAAGAAATTTTTCACCATTGTCCGGTCCGGTAATAAGAAAAATGCTCCGAGAATTTCCGGGGGCTGTCATTAGCATTTCTCACGATAGAAAGTATATTGAAGAGGTGTGCGATAAAATATATCAGCTAAATCCTAATGGATTACAGCTAATTGGTGATTGATAACAAAAAGGATGAAAGACTGACAAATTTCAGGCTTTTAGTGAGTTGGAAAGCATACAAAGATTTGAATTTGGAGGATAGATTATGGTACGTACAGAAGATGCATGTGAAATTATAAAATATGCTTTGCAAAACGAAATTAAAGTATATTTAGATGGCGGATGGGGTGTTGATGCACTTCTTAAAAGAGAATCAAGAATACACAATGATATTGATTTGTTTGTTGAACTGAAACATTATCATGATTATATTTATGTGATTAAGCAGCATGGATTTGAGGAAGTAAATACTGATTATACAACGGATGGTCATACTGTCTGGAAAGATGATAAACAAAGAATCATTGATTTACATTGTTTTGAATTTACAGATGACGGAATTGTTTATGAGGGAGATATATTTCCATCAAAAACTTTTTCCGGTATTGGAAAAGTTGGAGATATAACTGTTTCTTGTATTGAACCATTGAGTCAGGTAATGCTTCATTTGGGATATGAACACGATAAAAATGATGTGCATGATGTGATGCTGTTGTGTGAAACATTTCAAATAGCAATACCAGATGAATATAAGGAAAAGTAAAATTTCAGTTTTGTGTTGAATCTCTAAGCAAAATAGCTTATAATTTGACATGCTACATATAGTTATTATCCACAGTTATCGAGTAGGTGTTATCAATGCCGATAACAAAATGATAACATTAGCTCGTATAGGCAGGATAATATGGATATATCAAATAATCAAAAGAACGAGAAACATTACAGAGAATAATTCCTAAACAAAAAGCGTTAGTCTTTGTAGAGTTTGAATAATCCACACAATCATAAGAATCCAGTATTTATGCGGATTGCAAACAAATTTGCTTAGTAATTGGCAACAAAATGGCAACATTTTGTGATTATTCAAGAGATAGAAATTTTATTTCATAACGTATATAAAGAAACCTTACTGATTTTCAGAAGTAAAAAACTGAATATCGGTAAGGTTTTTCTATTCTCTTCTTTTATTTTTCTTTTTTAGTCAATTCTTTTATGAGGTAATCACTCAGCTCCTGAGATGGTACCTTAGCACGTTTCTGGTAAGTATCCAGTTCCGGGTACTTATATCTCCATTCATCATATTCTTCCTTGCTGATTTCACCGTTTTCCAATTTGTCAGCCTGTTCCATCCATGAACGAAGCATTTCATCAACAGATGAGCCGGGAGCAGATATGGAAGAGTCAAGGCAGATATGAGGCTGCCCATCTACATTTCTTACCTTCATACCATACATATCTTCCAGTGCAAATAGTGTATGCATCAGACCTATGTGAGTATCAATATCTGGAACTGTTAAGGCATGAGTATTGATATCAAAGATCTGAGACATTTGTTTTACAAGATCAATCTTAGGAACTCTGGCTTCAGATTCATACTGAGCCATGCGGACATCTGAGGTTTTTCCTTTGAATTCCAGTTGTTCTCCGAGTTGTTTTTGTGTCATGCCTTTGCGGTTGCGAAAATATTTGATACGTTGTCCGATTGCCATTTTTGTTTGCCTCCTTATAGTGGTCATTCGTGTTGCCATAATTAATTGTGATAGAAAATAAAACAATTCTGTTTAGGTTCAGTATAGCATGAGCAATTTCGGATAGCAAGAAGAACTTAAACAAAAGAATTTAATATTCGCATAAAATCGCTTGACTTAAATTAAAATGTTTAGTATCATGCAAATGTAACAACCTAAACAAAATGCGTTAAGGCAGAAAGGAGAGATGCGATGTGACGAACAGAACTTTTATGACCGTAGAAGAAGTTGCAGCGGAACTGGGAGTTTCCAAGTCTTATGCTTATAAGATTGTCAAACAGCTAAATGAAGAATTACAGAAGCTGGGTTATCTTACGGTAGCTGGCAGAGTAAACACCAATTATTTCCGCAAAAAAGTATGTTACAGCGAAATGTAAGAGAAAGAGAGGAGAATTTGTATGAGTATTCATAAAGATAATGCCACTGGAAAGTGGCGAGTAGTCTATCGTTATACCGATTGGACAGGAGAAACGCACCAGTCATCCAAAAGAGGATTTCCTACAAAACGAGAAGCACAGATGTGGGAACGAGAGCTATTGCTGAAGAAAGAAGCCAAACTGGATATGACTTTCGAAAGCTTTTATGAGATTTATGTGGAGGATATGCAAAATCGAATTCGTGATAATACCTGGGGAACGAAAACAAATATTGCCAGAACTAAAATTCTTCCTTATTTCGGAAAGCGTAAAATAGGAGAAATTGAGCCCAGGGACATTATTGCATGGCAGAATGAACTGCTTGCGATCCGTCAGCCAAATGGAAAACCGTATTCTGCTTCTTATCTGCAGAAAATTCACAGTCAGTTAAGTGCTATTTTCAACCATGCAGTTAATTTTTACCATCTTCCATCTAATCCAGCGCAGAAAGCAGGAAATATGGGAAAAGAGGAGCACCGGGAAATGTTGTTCTGGACAAAAGAAGAATATCTGAAATTTGCAGATGTCATGATGGACAAGCCTGTTTCCTATTATGCATTTGAAATACTTTACTGGTGTGGGCTTCGCATGGGTGAGTTATTAGCACTTACACCAGCAGATTTCAATTTTGAAACGCATACACTACGGATTAACAAGTCCTATCAGAGACTGCACCGGGAAGATGTGATTACACCACCAAAGACGTTAAAAAGTAATCGAACCATTAAGATGCCGCAGTTTTTGTGTGATGAGATACAGGATTATCTGAAAATGCTGTATGAGCCGAAAGAGGACGAACGGATTTTCACAATTTCCAAATCTTATCTGCATCATGAAATGAACAGAGGATCAAAAGTATCTGGGGTGAAGCGAATCCGTGTGCATGATTTGAGACATTCCCATGTATCGTTATTGATCAATATGGGATTTACGGTATTGGCAATCGCAGACCGAATGGGACATGAGAGTATTGATATCACTTACCGATATGCACATTTGTTTCCAAGTGAGCAGGTACAGATGGCAGAACAGTTGGATATTGAAAGGATGGAAAAATCAAATGGAGAAGAATCTGGACAGTAAAGGAAGATGGAGAAACAAAATCGTAGCATTCCGGGTATCCCCGGAAGAGGCAGAGCAAATTGATGCATGTGTCCGATTGTCAGGACTTAGCAAGCAGGACTATATCACAAAACGATTAACTGATCGAGAAATTGTGGTACAAGGAAATCCAAGAGTGTATAAAGCATTGCGAAATCAGATGGCAGAGATTTATGAAGAATTGAAGCGTCTGGAAAAATGCAGTGAGGAAAATGAAGAGTTGCTAAGTACCCTGAGATTGGTCGCAGAGACATTGTATGGATTGAAAGGGGAAAATGAATGACAGCAAAAGAAAAAATGACTGCTCCGATTGCATCTGTTGGCGCAGATGTGGAACAGTCATCAAGTAATAAATTAACCAACCAAAGTATAGCAGATTTGCCCGGTAAGGGCAATCTGCAAGCCACAAATAATGCGGAAAATACAGCAAAATCAGCAAATAAAAAGAATCCAGATGATCTGGAAACAGTTTCCATGATGGAATTATACGATACCGCATATCCACCAAAATTGCCGATTATAGATGGACTTCTGTATAACGGAACTTACCTGTTTGTTGGTTCGCCGAAAATTGGAAAATCATTCTTTATGGCACAGATCGGGTATCACATCAGTAAAGGACTTCCATTGTGGGGATTTTCAGTTAGACCGGGAACGGTTCTGTATCTGGCATTGGAAGATGATTATGCAAGGTTGCAAAAGCGGTTATCACAGATGTTTGGAATGGAAGGCAGTGAGAATTTTTATTTCGCTACAAAATCAAAATCGCTCAATGACGGACTGGAAAGGCAGCTTGTAACATTTGTGACGGAGCATAAAGACGCAAGACTGATTATCATTGATACTCTTCAAAAAGTGCGTGAGGTTGGTGGAGATAAATTCAGTTATGCCAGTGATTATGAGATTGTAACGAAGCTGAAAGCATTCAGTGATAAATATGGTATCTGTTTTCTGGTTGTGCATCATACAAGAAAAATGGAATCTTCAGATAGTTTTGATATGATTTCTGGCACGAATGGATTGCTTGGAGCTGCGGATGGAGCATTCGTCATGCAGAAAGAAAAACGGACAGATAATAAGGCAGTTCTGGAAGTGGCAGGGCGTGACCAGCAGGATCAGAAACTGTGGTTGAACTTTAATCGGGAGAGATGTGTCTGGGAACTTACCAAGACAGAAACAGAACTTTGGAAAGAACCAGAAGATCCAGTGTTGGAAAAAATCAAAGAACTTGTAACAGAAACTACGCCAGAGTGGGCAGGAACAGCAACAGAGCTTGTGGAAGTATTGCAGATGGAAATGCAGCCGAACGCATTATCACGAAAATTAAATGTCAGCCTGGAACGATTGATTCTGGAATATGGAATCCAGTATAAAGCGGAACGAGGACATGATGGAAGAAAGATCAGATTAGCCTTTGTT
Organism: Ruminococcus sp. Marseille-P328; assembly: GCF_964249465.1. NCBI lineage: Bacteria > Bacillati > Bacillota > Clostridia > Eubacteriales > Oscillospiraceae > Ruminococcus > Ruminococcus sp. Marseille-P328. Next base: position 21,230 of record NZ_CAXUBQ010000007.1, read on the forward strand.
GGAAAACAAGCGTGACGATATGTGACGGTTGTGACGGTATTTTATATAGCGTGTCGGTAGTGAAAATATCGTCACTATCGTCACGACCGTCACGGAAAGGAGAAACATGGAAAGAAAATTACAGGTGCAGATACCAAAAGATTTATTACTGGCATTGTTCCAGTATCATCTTGCCAGGAATGAGGAATATTTGCCGGAGATAGAAAAAGCATTGATGGAAAAATTAGACAGTATGGTAAAACGTCAGTTATATACAACATTCAAAACAGCATCAACCGAGGAAGAACGGGAAAAGGCAAGACAAGAGTATTTGGATAAGTGTGGAATGCATGAGAACTTTCGTTGGTAAAGATTTTGCCTGATTACCTAATAACAGGAGCGTGGCACGCACCTGTAGATAGCAAACAAGGAGAAAGCCGGTAAGGGGCAGTCGGGAGTTGGCTGGCGAAGTAAGGAGATTTTCAAAAGGGAGCCCTGATTCAGGGCGTCCTTGCAGGAACGATAAATGAAGGGAGAATAATCAAATGAAAGAAGGAAGATTAGGTTACAACAGTTATAACAAGAGATATGGCTTATTATCATCAGACTTATGGATTGATCCAGGATTTCACTGCGGAGAATGTCTGGAGGTTCTGATTGATGATCAGTGGGTAAAGACACGAATGGAAATGAATCTGGCGAGAGAATGGTATTTGGCGGGAACACCGTATTGCGGAGATCTGGAGTATGTACGGGCAAGGATACCGGAATAAAGCAGACAGATAGAGAAATAGCCGATTGGTTGTTAGTGATAAAAATAAGCCCGGATACGGGCTGAAAAAAGAGGGCAGATACGCCCAAAATAAAAAGCTAAAGCTAAACTATAGCAGACGCGTGAAGTATCTCACAAAGCCCTCGGCGTTTGAGAGCGAAATACACCCATCGCACAAACTTTGTTTATGCTCTGCGTATTTCGCCCTTGCAGGGGGCTATTATAGCCGGAAACGGCAGTAAGTTCGTAAACGGATGCCAATGCATCCACTCACAAATAATATGGCAGAACTTATTTTGCCGAAGACAAGGAGGGAGTGCCTATCGGAAGAAATTCATTTATTCAAATGACAAAACTAAGCAATGTAAAAGGCAGAATCACTTATATATCCAGTCATGCAAAACAGGAAAATCTTTATGCAGTTTATGAAACCACAGAACGGAAATTCTGGCGGGAACTTGCAAAATGTAATCAGGACGAATTTGTAAAAAGCGGGACAGAAGGGAAATGCATTGAGGCAAGAGAATTGATCATTGCTTTGCCAGAGAGCTTTACAGAATTCCAGCCAGACAGATTGTTGCAACTTTTTACAAATCATTTTAAACAGAATTATGGAACAGAGTGTATTGCTGCTTTGCACCACAATAAAAGAAAGAACAATTATCACATTCATTTGATATTTGCAGAACGGAAACTACTGGATGAACCAATCATTAAGACTGCCAGTAGAAATATGTTTTATGATGAAAATGGAAAACATGTCCGAACCAAGAAAGAAATATTGGGAGAAGATGGCGAGATCCGAGAAGGCTGTAGTATTGTGAAGAAAGGAGAAGTCTATGAGAAGAAGTTGTTTACTGCGAAAGATGAACGCTTCAAGAGTAATTCGTTTCTGGATGAGGTAAAGCATTCTTATACAGATTTAATCAATATTTATGTGCAGGACGAGAGTCAGAAGTTGCAGGTGTTTGAGCGTGGCAGTGTGTATCTTGCAACAAAGAAAATCGGCAAAAATAATCCAAAAGCACAGGAAATAGAAGCGGATAACCAAAAACGCCAGGAATGGAACAGAGCTGTTGATATGGCATTGATTAGTGGAGTGCCGGAACCGAAGATGATGGAAGTGAAGCGGAAAGAAATCACGGAGCCGATCAGGGAATCAATTGCCCGGCGTGGAAACAGACCACGATTATTTTCCAGAATTGTAACAGTGGCTGTTGAGGCATTGGAGTTTTTGATAGCAAGTGTGCTGTTTAAGAAACCCAGGGAAGTGCCAGAGCAGACAAACGTGGCACAGGCAGGGCGAACGGAAGCCGAACACCAAGAGCATATTGCTGAAAATAGTATGGCAGCAGTTAAAGTAACAAAAGATGAAAAGTCAGAACCGGAACAACCCAAAATGACAAGGCTTGCATCAAAATATTCAAAATTTTTTAAGGTGAATAAAGAACTAGAAGAACAAAATAGTGCAATTCAGAAAAAACAAAAACAGCTTTCTGAAAAAAAGAAAGAACTGTCAGAGGTAAAGGGATGGTTTAAAGGAAGAAAGAAAAAAGAATTGCAGAATGAAATTGATGAATTGAAAAGTCAGATTAGAGATATGAAAGATTATCTTCCAAGGATTGTGCAGAAAATCGGATATAGAAGTGTACAGGAATTTTTAAAAGATTTTAAGGATTCTCAATCTGAGTATAGCCAATATCGAACTGCAATAGAAAAATGGAAGAAAGAAACAGGAAAAGAGCCAGTAGCACATGGTATTATGGCGAAGCTGGCTGAAAAGAAACAAGAAATACAGAATGAACAGAAAAATAAACAGCATACCCGTAGTCAGAACAAAAATCGGGGAGCAAGATAGGAGGACAATCATGGAGAAACACATTATGGGAGAAAATGGAATCAGTTATACTTTAGGAGAGGACGGTCTGTATTATCCAGACCTATATCTTCCGGAAGAGACAGAGTATCCGATTGGAAAGTATGGAATGTTGAGAAAGACATATTTGCAGGAGCATCGGAAAGGACTATATCTGGAGCTGGTGCTTGCTGGAAAGTTAAATAAACATTTGCATCAGATTGACGAAGAGTGTAATCAGATGATGGACAGACTGGTGGAGCAGATGAAAGAAAGGCAAGGCGTGACGGAAGAACTGAAGATGCAGGATCAGATGGCATGGGTTGGGAGAATGAATAATATCCGGGCTTGTGCGGAGGAAGTGATATTGAAAAAAATCGTATATAGATAAAGAGTAGAGGTGGCTATATTTGCCACCTTTCTTAAGGTGTAGTTGGAGCATATTTGTGAAAATATGATGGAGCAATTATCGTAACTGTGGTAAAATTTAAATAGAATTATACCAGTGCATGAATGATGTTTTAGATAGAATTCTTGTGCCTATAAAGAATGAAAAGATAAGAATTTTAGAGGAAATAGAATGGAAAAGAAAAAAGTAACACAAGAGGATATTATGAAACTGTTAGACTCTTGCTATGAAAAATGTTTAAATGGAATACCGATGGTCAGTCCAGGCGTTGAAGATATGGCAAATGATTACTTATCAAAGCATGAGACAAAGGAAAAGCTTGTAGAGCTATGCTGAAGAATCAAATCGCAAAATGCACAACATCTGGAGTTGTAACAGGATTTGGTGGATTTATAACAATGCCAGTTGCGATACCTGCGAATATCGGAAGTGTAATTTATGTGCAAATGAGAATGATAGCCTGCACAGCATACATGGCAGATTATGATTTGAACAGTGATCAGACGCAAACTTTTGTATATGCTTGTCTTGCAGGAGTGGCAGTGAATAGTTTGTTGAAACAGGCAGGGATTAAATTTGGCGTAAAATTTGCAAATGGTGTTATAAAAAAGATACCAGGAAAGGTATTGACAAAGATTAATCAGAAGGTTGGTTTCAGATTTATTACGAAATTTGGTTCAAAAGGCATTGTAAATCTTGGAAAGATGCTACCAGGAGTAGGGGCTATTGTGGGTGGCGGATTGGACTTAGTGGAAACGAAGGTTATCGCAGATCGCGCATACAAATGGTTTATGACAGGAGACTTTTCTGTCAAAGGTGAGAGTGACGACGATGTTATAGATATAGATGATAATGATTATAATACAACGGAAACAAAAGAATAGAACATATGTTCTAAAAACATTGAAAAAGGGTCTGTGCTATAGTATAATAGAAAGAAGTAGAAGGCTTGTAGGTAGGTGGAATATGCTAGAAAAAATTATAGAACTTACAAACGAATATATAGAGAGTATGCCGAAAAAAGAACGTAAAAAATATGGACAGTTTTTTACCAGTATGGAAACTGCCCGTTTTATGGCTGGATTATATAACTTCGATGAGAAAACAGGAAAAGTAAGGGTGCTTGATGCGGGGGCTGGCTCAGGCATATTATCATGTGCCTTTATTGAACGATTGGAAACAATAGATTCTATTCAGGAGATTGAACTTACCTGCTATGAGAACGATGAAAATGTATTACCATTGTTGAAACGAAATTTGGAATATTGTAAAGAAGAGACAAAGAAAAAGCTTACGGTTAATATCATTGAAGATAATTATATTCTGAGTCAGTATCTGGATTTTAATCATATGTTGGGAGGAAATGCGGAGCCGAAGAAATATGATTTTGTGATTGGAAATCCGCCGTATATGAAAATTCCGAAAGATGCGCCAGAAGCAACAGCGATGCCAGAGGTATGTTATGGTGCGCCGAATTTGTATTTTATTTTTGCATCTATGGGATTATTTAATTTATGTGAAAATGGAGAGATGGTTTACATCATTCCGAGATCATGGACATCAGGAGCGTATTTTAAACGTTTTCGGGAATATTTTCTGACAGAGGGAAAATTGGAACATATTCATCTTTTTGTCAGCAGAAATAAGGTTTTCGACAAAGAAAGTGTGTTACAGGAAACAATTATTATTAAAGTAAGAAAGACGAGTGAAAAGCCAGAAAACGTTACGATTACATCCTCGAAATCAAATAGTGATTTTGGGGAGCTGACATCATTAACAGTTCCGTATGATCTGGTTGTAGCAGGATCAGATTATTATGTTTATCTTGTGACAGATGAAAATGAAGTGGAAGTATTAAAGAAATTGCATAAATTTGATAAGACACTTCCAGCAATAGGAGTAAAAATGAAAACGGGATTGACCGTAGATTTCCGTAATCGTGATATTTTGAGGGATGAAGCGGAAGAAGGGGCAATACCTTTATTTTATTCACAGCATATAAAGCAAGGAAAGGTAGAATTTCCAATCCAGAAAGAACATGAATATGTGGTGACAGAACAAAAGGGATTAATGCAAGATAACAAGAACTATCTATTTGTAAAGCGATTTACAGCAAAGGAAGAACCACGAAGATTACAGTGTGGAGTATATTTAGCTAAAAGATTTCCGCAGTACCAAAAGATAAGTACACAGAATAAAATTAATTTTGTGGACGGTGTATTAACGGAAATGTCAGAATGTCTGGTGTATGGGTTGTATGTATTATTTAATTCTACACTTTATGATGAATATTATCGTATTTTAAATGGGTCTACACAGGTTAATTCAACAGAGATAAATGCAATGCCTGTGCCAGAGTTAGAGGATATTCAGGAAATGGGCAGAAAAGTGCTTAAAAGTAAGGATTATTCGGAGGCAAATTGCAATTTGATATTGGAGGGATACTGTGGATAAGAAAACAGAGGAAACAAGAGAATTTCTGCAAACAATAGGTATGCCTAAAGCACAGCAGGCAGATATATGCTGCTATGTGATACTGGCTATGGCAGGAATAAAGCCGGCTATGTCATGGAGTGAAGCAACAAATGAGTGGATTCGTATTCATGATATTATTCAGTTTGTTAACACATTTTACGGTATGAGCTATGCAGAAAACAGCAGAGAAACATTTAGAAAGCAGGCTCTGCACAGATTCAGGACAGCTGCTTTGATAGAGGATAATGGAAAAGCAACCAACAGTCCGAACTATCGCTACAGATTGACGGAAGAAACAATTAAAATACTGAGAACGATGGAAACACCAGCATGGAAAGAATCTATAAAGCGGTTTCTTTGTTATCATGAAAAGTTAATTGATTTGTACGCTTCTAAAAAGAAGATGACAATGATGCCAGTAAATATAAATGGTGAAAGCTTTAAATTTTCAGCAGGTAAGCATAATGAGCTGCAAAAAGCCATTATCGAGGAATTTGCACCGAGATTTGCACCAAATTCGGAGTGCTTGTACGTTGGCGATACAATAGAAAAAGATTTGGTAAAGAATGTAGAAAAATTAAAAGAACTGGGATTTGAAATTACGTTACATGATAAAATGCCTGATGTAGTACTATATCGTGAGGATAAGAATTGGATCTATTTTGTGGAATCGGTAACATCGGTCGGTCCGATGGATCCAAAGCGTATATTGGAAATTACAGAAATGACGAAAGATGTAACAGCAGGAAAAATATTTGTAACAGCATTTCTGGATTTCAAGACATATAAAAAATTTGCGGAAGAGTTGGCTTGGGAGACGGAAGTTTGGATTGCTGAAATGCCGGAGCATATGATACATCTGAATGGCGATCGATTTATGGGACCGAGATAGTAAAATATTTTAGATTTATGATGATATAAGACAGTAAAAGATACGAAAGTGGATTATGTTTGAAAATTAGACCGCAGGAAGGAGAAAAAATATGGATGATATAAAAAATATTTTTGTTTCGCATTATCATACAGATGCAGAAAGAATAGAAGATTTAAAGTCGTTGTTAGGTAAACATGGTATGACAATGAAGGATAGTTCAATCTATGAGAGTAAAAATCCCAATAATGCTCATAATGAAGAATATATAAAATCCATTATTCGACCACGAATTGATTGGGCTGGAACTACAGTTGTACTAATAGGTAAAGATACGAGTAAAAGCGAATATGTAAACTGGGAAATTGAGCATGCAGCTAGAAAAGGAAAACGAATTGTGGGTGTTTATTTGCCGGGGGAAAGTGATAGTGAACTTCCGGAAGCATTGAATAAATATGGAAATTCACTTCAAAAATGGAATGGAGAAAGTATTATTTCTGGGATTAATGGCGATAATACATGGAATGGACCTAGTAGAAATTGGGGGACGGAAAGAGTAACCTGCTAAAATAGGGGAGGTATAAATGTATTTATATTCATATGTAATTACCAGAGATTACGGATTTGCACCAAATCCATTTTGGAATATTTGTTCATTGGCAACATGTAAACCTCAAATTAGAGAACGAGCATTAAAAGGCGATTGGATTGCTGGTTTTGGAGGTGCAAATACAGCAATAACACATAAAATGGTTTTTTTAATGCAAGTTGATGAAATATGTACATTTGATGAGTATTGGGTAGATCCTAGATTTTTTATGAAAAAACCTCGTTTTGATGGAAATTATCAGCAATGTTATGGTGACAATATTTATCATCACATTGGTAACGAATGGATGCAAGAAAATTCACATCACAGTTATGCTGATGGAATAAATAAGAATAATCTTATTCATGATACAAGGATAGATCGGGTATTGATATCTTTTCACTATTGGTATTTTGGAGAAAATGCTATAGAACTTCCCCCAAAATTCACAGAGGCAATTGCTACTGGAAGGGCATATAAAAAACTGCAAAATAATATTTGTGCAGATATTACTAGTTGGGTTGGAAATTATTATGAGATGGGACAGCATGGTCTGCCTTATAAGTGGAAGAAATTTGGACAGTTTGTTAGGTTTGAAGGCGAAAAGCAATGATTATAAATATACAAAAAGAAGGATTAAAAAAGACTAAAGTATACGATACATATTGGAAATTTGCATGTGAGCGCCAGAATATTTTTATGCGTAAATTGATGGGAGAAAAAGATAACCTTACGGAAGATATTATTTTAAGAGAGTATAAGTTTACAAATACCTATAGGGCGAGTGATAGAGTAAGCCAATATTTAATAAAAAATGTCATTTATCAAAGAGGGTATACAGAAGAAGATACTATATTTCGAATTTTGCTTTTTAAAATATTTAATAAAATAGAAACATGGGAAAAGCTAGAAAATATTTTCGGGAGACTTAATTACGAAAACTTTGATGTTGATCAGTATGGTAAAGTCTTGAATATTTTTTTCGAACAAGGAGAAAAATTGTATTCGGGTGCATATATAATGGCATCAGGAAAGTCGGCGTTTGGGTATGAACGTAAGTTTATGAATCATTTAATGTTAATAGATTATATGATGAAAAATCATATTACCAAAAAAATTATGCATTGCCGAAATTTAGAAGAACTTTATAATACGTTGTTGGCATATCCAACTATTGGAACTTTTCTAGCATACCAATATGCTGTTGATATTAATTATTCAGAATTGGTGAATTTTGATGAAATGGAATTTGTAGTTGCTGGACCTGGGGCAAAAGCTGGAATACGAAAAAGTTTTAGCAATTCGGATGAGTATTCGCAAGAGTATATTATAAGATATATGTGTGAACACCAAGAAGAAGAATTTCAACGTTTAGGTTTAAAGTTTTCAACTCTTGGGGGACGGAAACTTCAGCTTATAGATTGTCAAAATATTTTTTGCGAAACGGATAAGTATTCTCGTGTTAAGTATCCAGAGATTATAGATTGTAATGGGCGAACGAGAATTAAACAAAGATATAGAATGCGAGAAGATAAAATAGCTTATTTTTATCCTCCAAAATGGGGAATAAATGATAAAATAGAGGAATTTTATGGGAGTAAATGAGAGCGCTTTTTGTAGAACAGCAGATGAAGTGTATTGTGATATATATCAAAAACTTAAAACATTTGGTGAAAATGTATTTGGACGTAATGGACAAACTAAAGAATTAACACATGTATGTATGTCCATATCTGATCCAACGCAACGTTGGGTGGAAAGACGGAAACCGGCGATAAGTCCTGCTTTTGCTATTGCTGAATTAGTTATGATTATGAATGGAAGTGATGAGGCCGCACTATTAAATGCATGGAATCCAGCACTTCCAAAATATCAAGGGAAATATGATCGATATCCTGGGGCATATGGCAAACGATTGAGGTATTCTTTTGGATTCGATCAGATAAACAGAGCTTACGATGTTTTGAAAAATAATCCAGAATCAAGACAGGTAGTGATGGAAATTTGGAAGCCAGATATAGATCTACCACATAGTGCGGGAATACCGAATAATGATGATATACCATGTAATATTTGTTCATTATTAAAAATTAGAAATGGCAAATTGCTGTGGACCCAGATTATGCGAAGTAATGATATAGTGTTTGGATTGCCATATAATTTTTTACAATTTACTTTTTTACAGGAAATTATTGCTGGTTGGTTAAATGTGGATGTTGGTGAGTATATGCATATTAGCGATAGTTTGCATATGTATGTTAATAATGAATGTAGTATTGATATTGAGAAAAAAACTCACGTGAATACAGAAAAGATAGGATTGGAAAAAATAGAGTCAGAAAAAGTGTTTTGGGAATTGTTGGTTCGAATGAGAGAACTTTCTCAAAAAGGATGTACAAGTAATTATATTAAGAGTATTGTGGAAAATAAATATTTACCAGAGGCATATCAAAATATGTTGATACTTTTGTGTGAGTATATTGCGTATAGTCATCATATGGATAAGGAAATAATTTATTGCTGCGAGCAAAATATTTCTAATAAATTGTATCAATATATGATGAAAGAATGGATGTGTGGAAGAGTTAAACTATAAGTTAGTATGTTTCCTTAATAAATTGGAAATATCTCCAATTTATACAATTGAGTTTAAATTTATAAGGAGAAAACGAAAATGAATATATTTAATGTTGGATTAGAAAGTTGGAACATCATTTATGTTAAGTTGAATTGGGTTGCAGTAATCATTTTAGTAATTGCAATTTTGATTGTTTCATTTATGATTAAAAAATGTGCAAATATAGCAAAAAAACATTCTATTACTATTGATGAGGTCAATTTAGGTATTGGAGATACCAGTGTGAAACTTGTATATAATAAAAAGGACCAAGAAATTGCATACAAATTATGGGTAGAATTAAGTACACGAAAAATAGGATTGCCATTTGATCAAGAAAATGATGTTATAAGTGAAATATATAATTCTTGGTATGATTTTTTCAAAATCGCAAGAGAATTGTTAAAAGAGATTCCGGTAAGTAGATTACCATATTCAAATGATTTGATTAAACTTACAGAGAAGGTATTAAATACAGGATTGCGCCCGCATTTAACAATGTGGCAAGCAAAATTTAGAAAATGGTATGGTGACAGTATAAATGATAACGATAATAAAGAAAAAACACCGCAGCAGATACAGATGATGTATCCGGATTATGAAGAATTAAAAAAGAATCTAATTGAAACCAATACAAGAATGATTGAATATAAGAAGCTTATGGAAAGAATAGCATTTGAAAAGTAGAGGTGATTTTTCCTTATGTCAGGCGTTACAAAACACATATATGATAGAGAAATTATTGATATTAATATTATGTGGAATAGTCAATTAAAAAAAATAGAAAAGGTATTGCCGTGCACATATAATGAGGATATTATTATTGATTTGTTGAAAAAATATTATCCGCATGAATGGAAATCGGTAGAATATAAAAAACAGTATTATGATCAAAAGGATAAATACTTGATTAAAAGATTTGGAAAAGCAAGGTATAAAATGCCATTTGCCGAAGAAATAATTCGAAATAATGTAAAGTTTAAATATTTACTTTCTGATAAGACAAAAAGTAATTATAGCAGTAGCTTTGATGAAGATATTTGGAAAAAGAATAAAGATGCTTTGTGGAGAGAAAGAAAAAATAAAATAGCTCGAATTGATACGAAAATTTCTAATGCTAAAGCAAAAACACAAATGGTTACTCCGGTTTTTTTAGATCAATTAATTGGATTATATAATAGAATCAATACCTCACAAAAAGATAGAATGTATATTATTCATGAATTGAAAAAATATTATAATCCAAAAGTGATTAAGTTCTTTTTTAAATTGAATGATACTGAGTTAAATAAACAATTAAGGGAAATTGCATTTTATCATTTACAGAGCTTTAATTACCAACCCAGACTTAGACGACAAAAATATATGCAGGTTCATACAAAGAGAAAAAAACGTAAAGAATATCTAAAAAAAGTTTATCCTTATGAAACATATTCTATTCCCCATAATCCAGACGAACTTGAATATAGAATAGAAAACGGCAAAGAACAGAAAATAAAATCATATGATTATTTTATTTCGCACAGTAGTAAAGATAGCAAACTCGTTCAAGATATAATTACATATGAAAATTCTATAGGGAAGAATATTTTTTGTGATTGGATAAATGATTCAGACTATTTGAAAAGGAATCTTTTGTGTGAAGCAACATTAAAAGTGATAGAATGGAGATTGCAGCAATCAAAAGCTATTATTTTCCTAAGAACACATAACTCTATTGAGTCCGTGTGGTGTAAATATGAATTGAATTATTTTGCGGAATTGAACAAGCCGATTTATTATCTTGATGAAGATAAAGCCAAGAGTGGAGATTTTGCTTTATTAAAGTATGATATGGAGGAGTTCGTTGATCCAAATTATAAAAAATTGGCATTAATGTAATTGGATGGGATAGAATATATATATGTTTCTTAAAATAAAGGTTGTCAAACATTTTTCTGCCAGTTATAATGAAGTGGCAACAAATTGGCAACAGAAAATCAGCGAGCCAAAATAATATATGTAACAGAGATAAAATAACGGCAGAAAAGAAATGAAAACTAAACAAATATATTTAATGTCATCTCCGGATTTGCCGAGTTTGAATAAAAAAGTGAAATAAACAAAAAAGCGAAATTGGCTGTAGGATAGAATTCCTGCAGCCTCTTTTCGTGCAAAAAAATAGTAGCTTTTACAGATTAGGACTGGTCGACTGGCCAACGTCTTGATACAATGTAATCGGTGAAACAATCCGCAAGTATCGTAGTCGGGGACTTTTGCCTCCGACATTATATATAAGTAACCCCATGTATGAAAAGAAGGAGAGGCCTCATGCAGGTATCAGATAAATTAATCAAACCACTGACAGAAGCGAAATATTTAAATGCAGATAATGTAAGCAGATATCGCTGTATTATGCGTATTTTTTTTGAACATTACGAGAAACTGAAATACTGGCTGTACCAGGAAGAGGTTTACGAAGAAATGATAAAGGATCCTTTTTTTGCAGATTACAGACCAGAGCAGTGTCAGCAGGATCTCACAATGTTGACAGAATGGAAGAATCTGAATACGATCCAGGATACGAAAAAGGTGGCATCCATTGAAGAATTTAAGAACAAAAAGTACCGCTATCAGATGACAGAATATAGTGTAGAGATAGAACGTCTGGTGCTTAGACTTGAGAACCTGTTCATTGAAGGTGCATCCTTAGAGCCCACATTATTGGAGCGGATACGAAGAGGTATAGAACGGTTTCCGGAGATGGTGGAAAGAGATAAAAATGAAGTATATACCTGGTGGACAGATCTGAATAATGATTTTGTACGTCTGAATCAGAATTATCAGGACTATATCAGAGATCTGAACAGTGTGCGGGCAGAAGAAATGATGCATACGAAACAGTTTCTGGTGTTTAAAGACCGGTTGATCGAATATCTGCGCAGCTTTATTAAGGGATTACAGAGAAATGTAGGTGTGATAGAAGAAAGCTTATGCATGCAGAAGGAAGAGATGAAAAATCAGGTATTTGAAAAAGTAGTTGATTATGAATTGTCGATACCGCGAATGGATGTGGAAGTATCGAAGGAAATGATCTGGCAGAAAGTAAAGGGCCGTTATCAAAGTATCTATGACTGGTTTGTAGGAAAGGAAGGTCAGGAGAATGAAGCGGGAAAGCTTTTTGATGCAACAAATGATATTATTCGCAGGATCACAAGATATGCAGCGCAGTTAAGTGAAAAGAATGCATTAGGTGCTAACAGAAAAGAAGAATACCGCAAAGTGGCAGAATTATTTTTGAAATGCCAGGATATGGAAGAAGCCCACAAAATGTCTGCAATGGTATTTGGCATGGAGTGCCCGCAGCATATTGCCGGAGATCTGGTACGTGAAACGGATAGCATGAATATCGGAGTATACGAAGAACAACCCATGGAAATCAGTTTAAAGCCAAGGATACGTACATACAGGGAGAAATCCAGAAGAAGTGCGATCCGCGAATCAGCAGAGCAAAAGCAGGAAACAAGACGTAAAATGCTGGAAAAACAGAGAGAAGAAATGGAAAAATTGCAGGCGTTGGAAGTAAATGGAAGGATTCATTTTGGAGAATTACCGGTGCTGGAACCAAGAATCAGAGAGATCCTTTTGAAATGGCTGTCGGATGCCATGGAATCTGCGGATTTTTCTGCAAGAACGGATGATGGAAGAAGATACATATTAGACAGAAGCCGGGCAGATGAGACCTGTGTTGTGCATTGTCTGGATGGTAATTTTACTATGCCTGATTTGTCAATTGTATTTCAGGAGGAAACGTGATGAAGGAACTGGAGATCCTGTTAAATAAAAGATGGGTATTAAAATCCAGAGATAAGGAAACCTATTATAAATTAAGAGATGCCCTTGGAGAACTGCGTAAATTTACTACAGAGAAAATGGGCTGCCAGATCATTGACAATTCACTTCTGATAAAGATGGAGAAGATTCCGGTGATACCGGAAAGCTTTATGGGGATCCAGAAATTTTCCTCAAAAGAAGAATATGCATATCTCTGTATTCTGCTGATGTTTCTGGAAGACAGAGATGCACAGGAGCAGTTTATCATATCACAGCTGACGGAATATATTACAGCAAATCTGCCTGGGGAAATCTCCGACTGGACATTGTATACGAATAGAAGGAAGCTGATCCGTGTAATGAGATTTGCAGCAGATCAGGGGCTTATTGGAGTTACGGATGGAAAAGACGAGGCATTCATGGATGACGAAGGAGGAGAAGTGCTTTATGAAAACACAGGTGCGTCCAGGTATTTTATGAAGAGCTTTTCAAAAGACATTATGGAATATACGAAACCGGAAGATTTTCAGGAAAGTGACTGGTTTGAAGTGGATGAAGACCGAGGCTTTGCAAGAAGACACAGGGTTTATAAAAGACTGATTTTTGCACCTGGTATGTACAAAGCGGATGGCTCATCGGAGGATTTTGAATATCTGAAATATTACGGACGCAGATTAAGCGAAGAACTGGAGCAGATATTTGACTGTCATGTGCACATTCATAAAGGAAGTGCATATCTGCTATCCGGAGACGACTGCAGGATGGGAACGGTATTTCCCGGCAATAATTCCATATCCGATATTTTGCTTTTGTGTTTTCGTGAAATACGCAAGAAAATTGAGAAGGGTCAATGGAAGACCGGATTGGATGAAACCTGTCTTATAGATCAGATTGAATTTGAAAATATGATAAAAGAAATGAAACAGGAATATGGAAGTGGATTTTCGAAAAATTATCGCGAGATGCCGGAAGGGGAATTTGTAAAAAGTGTGTTGGATGAGATGGAGTTGTGGATGTTCATAAGAAAAGAAGAACTCGCTCATCAGATAAAAATATGTCCGCTCACCGGAAAAATACAGGGAAGCTATCCGGAGGATTATATGGGAGGAAGAAATGATGAATAGCAGATGGCAGGCAAATAAGATCGGACTGATTAATTTCTGGTATTATGACGAACAGGAATTCCCGTTTGTGAAGGGAAGAATGCTCCTTCGAGGTTCAAACGGATCGGGAAAATCAGTAACTATGCAGAGTGTGGTGCCTCTTCTTCTGGATGGAAATATGAGCCCGGAACGACTGGATCCCTTCGGTTCCAGGGACCGTAAGATGAGCAGCTATCTTCTGGAAGAAGATGACGGACGTGAAGAACGCACAGGCTATTTGTATCTGGAACTTAAAAGACAAAACAGTGATACATATTTGACCATCGGAATGGGTATCCGCGCAAGAAGAGGAAAGAATCTGGATAAATGGTATTTTAGCCTGACCGATGGAAGACGTATCGGTAAGGATTTCTTTTTATACAAGGATTCAGGAGAAAAGGTTACACTTTCCAAAAAAGAGCTGGAAAACAGGATTTGGGATGGCGGCCGCGTTATTGACAGACAGGTTGATTATATGGAATATGTGAACCGTCAGATTTTTGGATTTGAGACAACAGAAGAATATAAGGAAATGATAGATCTTTTGATTCAGCTGCGTACACCGAAGCTTTCCAAGGATTTTAAGCCATCTGTAATCAATGATATTTTAAGTGATTCCCTTCAGCCCCTGTCTGATGATGACCTGCGTCCTATGTCGGAAGCCATTGAAAATATGGATACCATGACCATGAATCTGAAAAACAGAAAAGAAGCCAGACAGGCAGCAGAAAAAATCCAGGCAGTATTTTCAAAATATAATCAGAAATTATTATATGAAAAAGCAGAACGCTGCGAACAGGCTGGACTAAATTTGGAAAATGCAAGGACGCGGCAAAATGAACAGGAGAAAAAGCTACGTGAATGCAGACAGAAGATAGAAGACTTGAAAATAGAACATCAGAATCTGGATGTGAAACGTGAGTCCATGGAGAAAGAGAAAGAATCTCTGAACAAAAGCGACGCGGTAGCATTGAAGCGAAGAGAAGCGGAGCTGATTACAGAATTAAACGGACAACAGAAAAACCTGGGAGAAAAGCAGAGATTCCTGGAGCAGAAACAGACTCAATATCAGGATGCACAGAATCAGATCAAAACAGAAGAAGACAGGAAATATGAGAAAGAAAAAGAACTGGAAGAGCTTATAGAAGAGATGCAGGATGAGGCTGATACCATGGCCTTTGAAGAGCATGCATTTATGAAGGAAGAGCTGGAAAAACATCCGGAAGAACCATACAAATTCAATTTACACCAGCAGCAATTTGATAACACAAAAGAAAAAATTAATGAGGGAACAGAGATACTGGCAGAGACAGATCGTCTGGAAAGACAGAAGGATGATCTGATAAAAGAAAGAGAAAGACGGATTCGTGAACTGGATACTCTTCAGAGAAAAGTGTCAGAACTGGAATCTGTATTTGTGCAGACACAGAATGAATGGAAAGAAGCATTGTATCAGTGGAACGGTGCAAACCAGGAGCTGGCATTAGAAAAAGAATTATTAAGAGAATTAAGTATATTTGCCGAAACGTATAAGGAATCCTCTGATTTTGCCGAGATTCGTCAGAGGATTGCAGATGTATGGATCAAGAAAAATGGGGAAATCGAATCTGAACTTTCGGTAAATGATACAGAGAGCCAAAATACAAAAAAAGAGTTGGAAGAAGTAAGGGCAGATCTGGCCGAATGGGAGAATCAGAAAGAACCACAGCCGGAACGTTCAGAGGCAGTCATATGTAACCGCAAGAGACTGGATGCTCTTGGAATTCCATATCAGGAATTTTACAAGGTTATAGAATTTGGAGATAATCTGGAAGAAGAAGCCTGTAACCGTTTGGAAGAAGCTTTATTAAAGATGGGAATTCTGGATGCACTGGTAATAGATGAGCAATACAAAGAGCAGGTTTTGAAAACAGAACAAGGATGTGAAGATCATTATCTGTTTATCTGCAAGAACAGTCAGAAGAATCTGCAGCCAGACAGAAGTCTGTTGGATGTATTGGAACTGAATGAAGAAGTGAATGACATATTTTCCAATCAGCGTCTCACCGGAATCCTGGGAAGCATTGCATATGATAGTGAGAGCTTGTTTACCGTTGCAGAAGATGGAACCTACGGAATGGGAGTGCTTGCCGGAACTGTAACAGGAGAATATGAGGCAGGATTCCTTGGAACAAAGGCCCGTGAAAAACACAGACAGGCAAAGATAGAAGAGTGCAGACAGAGAATCACAGAGTTGGAAACTGCATTACAGCAGCTGGAGGAACTGCATAGAAAGCTGTCTGACAGAAAAGCTATTCTCAGAAAAGAATACGAGAATCTTCCGAAAGACACAGACATGAGAGAAGCCCTTCGGATGCTGCAAGCCGAGGAACGAGAGTGCGAACAGCTGAAGCGCGAGAGTGATAAATTGGAGTGTCAGATCCGTGAACTAGTGGAGATACTGAAAGAAAAGAAAAAGAAAGCACTGGAAATTGCAGAAGCATTATATCTGACCTGTTCTTATGATATATTTAAAGAAGCAAAAAAAGCAGCAGAAGAATATGGAAAGCATTTGATCAGCCTGATTGCCGCACACGAAATGTATCTTAGAAGTCTGATGTATCTGAGAGAGCGAAAAGAACATCTGGAAGATTTGGATGCAGATATGGAACAGATACGGTATGATCTGCAGGAGATTCAAAAAGAAATCAGGAGAAAGACAGAAGAACAGGCTTCCATTCAGGAACAATTGCGTCTGACTGATTACGAAGAAATTAAAGAACGGCTGGATGCATGTATTAACTGGCTGCAGGAGTATCCGGAGCAATTACGTGTATGCGTAAGCAGACAGACACATGAAGAAGACGAAGTGGGACAACTGACACTGCGCTTAGATGAAACCCGGAAGAAAATTGAAGAATATGAAAAGAAAACGAAATATTTTTCAGAATGCTATGATATGGAAAAGGCTTTGCATTATGTGGAAATACCAAAAGAGATACCGGAAGATGCCGCACATATCAGAAGTTATCTGGAATCAGATGTAAAAGCGCTGGACAAAGACAGTGTGATCCGTGATCTGAATAAAGTATACTTTGAAAACAGAGGCTTTCTTACAGACTATCATTTAATGCAGAATGAGCTGTTTACTGAAGAAGAACAAACGGAATTTCCTGCAAAGCGACTGGATATTTCAGCCAGATACCAAGGCGTAAAGATATCATTTGCCAGTCTTCTTTTGCATCTTGAAGAAGATATCACAGAGCTGGAGAATCTGATCAAAGATGGAGACCGGGAGTTGTTTGAAGACATTCTTGCCAATACGGTAAGCAGAAAAATCCGTGGAAAGATTAACAGTTCCAATACATGGGTACAGAAAATGAATTCCCTGATGAACGGTATGAATACCTCCAGCGGATTAAAGCTTAGCCTTAGATGGCGAAGTAAGACTGCAGAACAGGAAGACCAGCTGGATACGAAGGAACTGGTAGAATTACTGAAGAAAGATTATCGGCTGATGAGTGAAGATGAGGCAGCCAGATTGTCTGCCCATTTCCGTTCCAAGGTGGTAGAAGCACGAAGAAATGCGAAAGACAGTGCGGGAATGGTATCCTTCTATCAGATTATGAAGGATACGCTGGATTACCGTAAATGGTTTGAATTTCAGCTGTTTTCTCAGAAAAACGGGGAACGTCAGAAGGAGCTGACAAATAGTGTATTCGGAACCTTTAGTGGCGGGGAAAAAGCAATGTCCATGTATGTACCGCTGTTTTCTGCAGTTGTGGCCAAGTATCAGGGAGGAAGGGAAGATGCACCGAGATTGATATCTCTGGACGAGGCATTTGCCGGAGTAGATAATAAGAATATTCGTGATATGTTCCGTCTGATGACAGAATTCCGGTTTGATTTTATTATTAACTCACAGGTTCTGTGGGGAGATTGTGATACGTTGGACGCATTGGCAATCTATCAGTTAATCCGTCCGGGAAATGCGAAATTTGTAACCGTTATGCCTTATTTATGGAATGGTCACAGGAAAGAATTGTTAGAACACGAGGAAGAAGTTGAACAGAGAGGAATAGAGCTTGGACAGGCAGAAGGAGTATAAATCTGAAAATAAAATGAAAGACTGTCTGGCTTATTTTCACCTGAGCCCGGTCTGGGAGAAGGTTCTGAAAGGCTTCCGGGAGAAATATATTTCTTACGGAAGGTTTGGTGGGAAAGTAATTCTGAAGAATCTGAAACCAACAGATATTGAAGAACTGGAAGGATTTTTTGGAAAATCTTTTCACAGTCAGAAAAGTGTAACGGTGTCCTCAGAAAAATTCAGACAGGCGCTGGAAACAAGCAGATATAAAGAGATAACGCCGGAATGCCTGTTGGAGAATTTTTTTGAAGAGCCACTGCTTGGAAGACAGGAGCAAAAATCCTTACGGGAACAGGAAAAAGAGCGTATATGGGAGATTTTTCAGAGAGATTATGAAGGAACTCCTGTAGAGACTGCCTTAGAATCGTTGCGAAGCATTGTGAAAGACAATGGGAATCAGGAGCTGGCCAAATGGGACAGGACGCTGCGGCTTGGAGCAGAAATCTATAACAATCTACCATATCGCAACACAAAGATGTACCTTGCCGTATTTGCAGCTATGCGGACAGGTAATCCGCATGCGTTTGATATTGGAACAGCAGATGGTAATTTTTTATATCAGATCATACAGATGGATCTGGGAAGAAGAGGAATAGTAGTAGAGACATCTGCAATATTTCCTGCGTATAAGCGTCAGAAAAGTTATCTGCTGGCAGGGATTATGCTGGATGACGTTTCCAATTATACAATGCTGTATCAGGTGCAGGCCATGAAAAAAGATGGAACTTATCATAAAGGTATGGCAGGTTTTGCGAAAGAACAGCATATTGTACAGGTTCCTCTTGCTGTGCTCACAGAATGGGAGTCACTTCATTGTTTCCAAAAAGAAATATATATTGTGGAAAATCCTTCGGTTTTTGCCATGCTTTGTGGAAAAGAAGAAACAGATCATAAGGAAAAAGCATATATGTGCATGAACGGTCAGCCAAGACTGGCAGGTTTGATGGCATTGGATTTACTTGCAAAATCCGAAACACGGATTTATTATGCAGGAGATCTGGATCCGGAAGGTGTGTTGATCGCACAGAAACTTTCGCAGTATTATAAGGGCGAATTTTATTACTGGCATATGGAAGCTGCTGACTATGAAAGGTGCAAGTCTGAAGAGGTTATATCACCGAAGCGGTTGAAAATACTGGAACGGATAACGGATGAAAGGTTAAAGCCGGTGGCAGCGCTGATTAGAAAATTCAGGACAGCCGGATATCAGGAGATGCTGGCAGAAGAAATGCTGTAGAAATCAGAAGAAAATTTTTTGAACGAAAAGGAGAAATTATGAAGACACGGAGACGAATTTTGTCAATTGTATTAACAATTGCAATACTGCTTCTGCTTGTACTGGATATTCCTGTGACAGCAGCCGGGACGAAAAAGGTAGACGTTTTGTTTACCCATGATACACATTCCCATCTGGACAGCTTTTCAACAATTGTGGATGGACAGCAAAAAGAGGTTGGCGGTTTTGCGAAAATAAAAACCCTGATGGATGAAAAGAAGAAAGACAATCCAGATACCCTGGTATTGGATGGCGGAGATTTTTCCATGGGTACACTGATCCAGACCGTATATGATACGGAGGCAGCGGAGCTTCGAATGCTGGGATATCTGGGGTATGATGTGACTACTTTTGGAAATCATGAATATGACTATCGGTCAAAGGGACTGGCAAATATGCTGAAGGCAGCCATAAATTCCGGTGAGACAGTGCCGGAAATCGCAGTGTGCAACGTGGATTGGGACGCTATGGAAAAAGATGGTTTAAATGATGGGCAGAAGCAGATCAAAGAAGCGTTTGAAGCGTACGGCGTGAAAGATTATGTTGTGGTTCAAAAGGGTGATACGAGAATTGCTGTGGTTGGTGTATTTGGAAAAGATGCCCTGGAATGTGCGCCTACATGTGAATTGCTGTTTAAAGATCCGGTAGAAGCAGTAAAGCAGACGGTAGCTGAGATTAAGAAAAATGAGAATGTGGATATGATCGCATGTGTGTCTCACGGCGGAACCTGGGAGGACGAGGATAAGTCAGAGGATGAAATCCTTGCAAAAAAGGTGCCGGATCTGGATCTGATCATCAGTGGACATTCCCATACAGAGCTGAATGAAGCCATTAAGCATGGGAATACATATATTGTATCCTGCGGTGAGTATGGGAGAAACCTTGGATCACTTTCAATGACACAGAAGGAGGACGGGCGTTGGGAAATGACTTCCTATGAGCTGATTCCTGTGTCTGATGAGATCAAGCCGGATCAGGAAACACAGAAACGGATTGATGAATTAATGGATACAGTAGACACCAATTATCTTGCAGATTTTGGGTACACCAGGGATGAAGTTCTGGCTCAGAACGATATTGAATTTAACAGTCTGGAAGAGATGGGTACAAAGCATGAAGAACTGAATCTTGGCGATATTATGTCTGATGCGTACGTATATGCTGTGGAAAATTCAGAGTATTACGATGGAAATCCGGTAGACGTAGCGGTTGTACCAAGCGGAACGGTCCGTGACACATATACAAAAGGCAATATTACAGTAGAGGATGTTTACAATTCTTTTTCTCTGGGAATTGGAAAAGACGGTGTGGCAGGATATCCTCTTATCAATGCATATCTGACAGGAAAAGAATTGAAGCTGGCAGCAGAAGTAGACGCTTCTGTTTCGGATTTTATGACAACTGCAAGATTGTATTGCAGCGGACTGAATTTTACATATAATCCTCATCGAATGATTCTGAATAAGGTGACGGACTGTTATCTGACCAGAGAAGATGGAGAAAGAATTGAAATTCAGGATGATAAACTGTACCATGTTGTGACTGACTTGTATACAGGACAAATGCTTGGCTCTGTAATGAAAATGTCCTATGGTCTGTTGTCTCTTGAACCAAAGGATAAGAACGGAAATCCAATTGAAAATCTGGAAGATCAAGCAATCATGGAAGATGGCAGGGAATTGAAAGCGTGGGATGCTATTGCAAGATACATGCAGTCTTTTGAAGATACAGACGGGGATGGAATTGCTAATGTACCGGAATATTATGCAGTCACTCATAACCGTAAGGTTGTAGATGACAGCACAAATATTATTGATCTGGTGAAAAATCCCAATAGATTCTCAGTAATGATCGTGCTGATCTGCCTGCTCTTCCTTGTAATTATTATCCTTATTGTAGTCTTGATCCGAAAACTGGTCCGCAAGGCAAAAAAGAAAAGTATGTGATAATATCACAGAAATGGGGAATAAAATCTGATATAATACTATAAACACCATAAAGTTACAAAAGGGGCTGTCAGGAAATAGACAGCCCCTTTTACGTTCAGAATCAATCTTCTTCCATCCATACCTTCATGGTTTTCAGAAGCTTTTGTTTCTCTGGAATACTCATTTTATGTACCTGCTCGGAAAGCTCGCGGTCCAGGGCAGTTTCACGGTATTCAGAATCAATTCTGCCAATCAGGGAATCCAGGGAGATGTTCAGCAGCCTTGCATAATAAATAAGGATACGCAGGGACATTGCAGTACGGTTATTCTCCACGTTGCTGATGTAGCCAGGAGTTACATTCAGAGCTTTGGCAACTTCTGCCTGGGTAAGCTTCATTTTGATTCGCAGTTCTTTCATTCGGGATCCTAAGTTTTCGTAATCAATCTGATTCATATTCGTTCTCCAATCTTTTTAACAGGTGCCGAACTGGCTTACCTGTGATTTTACACGTATTTAAGCTGCTTTCCAATTTGAACAAAATCTCCTGCAAATTCTGACGCACATCTTGCAGAAAACCCTTTTCAAACAGTTTCTTCAAACATGCTCTGGCAATCTATGGAACGGTTTCACCGCTTCCTGATTGCCTGCGGGTTCTTATATTATGGAACGACAGCTTCTTTATCCATAATATAAAGTATATAGAAAATATATGAAAAATGTAAGCTGTAAATTGTATGCTATTTATTTTATAGCTATATATCTGTTGTCGTTATTTTGACATTTCTGTCAGATACCCATATAATAAAAAGTGAAATTGGAAACAGGAATCGAACAGTTTGAGGTAATCATAAGATGCAGGATACATTTGAAATGCTGGAGGAGCTTTTGGAACAGGAGCAATTTGAATTGCTGTTTCCGAAAGAAAACGGAGCACAGGCTGAATGGGAATGTTATGAGACATATGAAAATAATGAGAGAAAACAGGGCGAAAAAGACAGCCTTGCCAGAGTGGGAAAAGAGAAAAATCCAGGTGATATCCGCCTTGTTTATTTGATGAATGATGCCGTAGAAAGCTTTCTCATTTTCCGGGACGCCAGACTTACAGGCTCTTATCTGGAGAATTATGAAGGCCCTCTGAAATCATCCTTAAGTCAGGAAGGGGATGAATATATACTGGTAGTATGGCAGGGGGAGAACGTAGTCACCCTGTTTTTCAGAATGCTGGATCTGGAGGTTTATCTTTATAACTATGGGGAGATCGGTCATTTCTGGGTGCCTGGATATGAATATCTGCGTCAGCTGGAATATCGGATCGCCATTGCAAGAGATAAGCTGGAATATCTGGGAGAAGAGTTTTGTACAGAAGAAGAAAGGGCACTTGTGCAGCTGGCGGACTTTCCACCGTTGAATTATTGTTGTTATCCGGCAGTGCCGAAACAGTATATTGTGCCAAAGGAAGACCCCTGGAAGCCGTCTGCAGCAGCATTTCAGGTAATGGAAGGGCTGGCAGAAGAAGCCCGGGATTTTTCTCTGCTTCGGTTGTTGCATGTTTATAAGAAATTTCCAGCTCCATTTATCGCCAGGATTTTTGCCAGGGCATTACACAAGAATAAGCATAGTGCAGTGATTGATCTTCTTACCGGAAAAATAAAAAGCGCAGCGGCGGCTTATCCTGACCGGAATTTTGGAAATGAGGCTGATCAGCAGTTAAAAAGCCTGCTGTCAAAAGCGGGAAAACTGCAGGAAAAACTGACCCGGGACGGAATCCATGCGGAGGTATTAAGAGAAGAGCCTTTTACAACCGCCAGGGACAGCCTGGATTTTCAGGTTTTTCTCATGGTTTGGAAAAAGGGCTGGCGGAATCGCAAGGTGGAAATCCGAAAACTGTGAGTAAGAAACTATCGTGCTTTAACACTTCTCAGAAAATAACAGATCGCCCACGCAATACTCATCCCAGCGGCGATTCCGAACGCGAAGAGAAAGGTATCTCTCCCATAGTTAAGTGCCTGCATGGGATTTCCCTCTACAATACTGCTCATGCAGTAATAAAGGGTACTTCCGGGAATTAACGGAATCACGGAAGTAACGAAAAAAGAAGTGGAAGTTTCCTTGCAGATTCTTGCCAGGATTTCCGCATACACATCTGCAATAAAACCAGCCAGTAGTGCCGGAAGAAAAACATTTCCCCACAGACTCTTCCCAAAGAGAAAGACCAGCCAGCTAAGAAAACCGCCGGCAGCAGCCAGAGGCAGATATTTGGTTTTCATGTGAAAAAGAAGACCAAAAGCCACAGATCCAATAGCTCCGGTAATCAGCTGTATAACCGTCATTGTGATCAAAGTCCAAACCTCCCAAAAAGAATAATTGCGCCCATAAAACCAAGCGCCAGTGCTGCTGCAAGAAGTAACGCGGCGATCAGCCTGATAATACCCGAAAGTGTATCACCAATGAGTACATCGCGGATCGCATTAGTTGACATAAGTCCTGGGATCAGAAGCATAATATCACCAATCATAATCTTATCCATGTGAAGGAAAGGACAGAGCAAAGTAAATCCGCAAATGGCGCAGCCTGTGAGAAAAGACGCTGCAAATTGGAAAGTAACCTCGTTCATACATACTGGTCTTAGATATTTTTGCAGGCTCCATATCAGGATTGCAGCAATGCCGGCAGTAATGGCATCCGGAATAGTGCCGCCGTAGAAAAGGGCAAAACTGCAGGCTGCAAGAACGCTTCCAAGCAGTTTCCAAAGAGGCTTAGGTCTGTTTGCATTGATCTTCTCAAATTCATTTCGCAGCTCCGCAGCAGAAACCGGATGACTGCAGAAACGGCGGCTCAGGTCATTGAGCTGCTCCAGCTTGGTGAAATCATTCCCCCCACATTCATGAATGCGCCGTGTCTGCGTCCGTGCGCCATCTCCGGGAAATTCCATAGTAATAACAATGCTGGACGTGATGACGAAAACGTTCATATGGGTAGCACCACAGGCATAACCCATCCGGTTCAGGGTGTCCTCCACCCGGAAAATTTCTGCGCCGCTGTTTAACAGTGCGTCGCCCATATCAAGAAAAACATGCAAATAATCTTTAGATGTCTGCATAAGGAATACTCCTTTAAGTTATAGAAAAGCCCTGACAGGCAGGATTCCTTTTCGCATCATTTTGCTCCGGGAATAACATAAGTATAAAGCTTAATGGCAGGCAATACAACCGTTAAATAATTGATTTCCGGAATTCTGTATTCCATAAAATGCCCGATTGTGCTAACATAGTGCATAGTAGATTACGAAATATTTTCAGGAGGAAATTTAAATGGGTTGTACTACAATTTTA
The DNA here is from genome assembly GCF_964249465.1 of Ruminococcus sp. Marseille-P328. Classification (NCBI taxonomy): domain Bacteria; kingdom Bacillati; phylum Bacillota; class Clostridia; order Eubacteriales; family Oscillospiraceae; genus Ruminococcus; species Ruminococcus sp. Marseille-P328. The sequence goes on from NZ_CAXUBQ010000007.1 coordinate 46,415, forward strand.
GTTGGAAAAAAGGCATCTTATGATGGCTCTACCATGATCGCAAGAAATGATGATTCCGGTTCTGGACATTATATGCCCAAAAAATTTGTGGTGGTTCATCCACAGGAACAGCCGCGGAAATATAAATCTGTGATTTCTCATGTGGAAATTGATCTTCCAGATGATCCAATGGGCTATACATCTGTGCCAAATGCAGTAGACGGCGAAGGAATCTGGGCAGCTAGCGGTGTAAATGAGGCAAATGTGGGAATGACTGCTACAGAAACGATTACTTCCAATCCCCGGGTACTTGGTGCGGATCCTCTGGTAATCTATCAGCCGGCCCAGGACGGTAAGGAGGAAGCAGCCGGTGGAATCGGAGAGGAAGATATTGTATCCATTGTTCTTCCATACATTCATAGCGCCCGCGAAGGTGTGGTCCGTCTTGGAAGCATTCTGGAGAAATACGGAACCTATGAGATGAATGGAATTGCTTTCCAGGATCAAAACGAAATCTGGTGGCTGGAAACCATCGGCGGTCATCACTGGATGGCAAGAAAGGTTCCGGATGAGGCGTATGTAGTAATGCCAAATCAGCTTGGAATTGATAAATTTGACTTGGAAAAGGCATTGCGGGATCAGGAAAAATATCAGTGCACATGTGAGGAATATGCGAATCTGGAATACATGTGTTCTGCTGACCTGAAAGAATTTATCAGCAAAAATCACCTGGATCTTTCCTTGGATGGTGTACTGAATCCAAGAGATGCGTTCGGAAGCCATGACGATTCCGACCATGTTTATAATACTCCACGTGCATGGTATATGCTGAGGACCCTGAACCCGAAGACAAAAATCTGGGATGGCGTAAATGCAGAATTTACTCCATATTCTGATGATCTGCCATGGTGCATGATTCCGGAAAAAAAGATTACTGTAGAGGATGTGAAATATGTATTGTCCTCCCATTATCAGGGAACCTCTTATGATCCATATGCTTCCTATGGAGAAAAAGAACAGCGCGGAGCATTCCGTTCTATCGGTGTGAACCGTACAGATTTCCTGTCTCTGATCCAGATGAGACCAGGCATGGAAAAGGACTGCAATATTCTGGAATGGGTTGCATTTGCATCCAATGCATTTAATGTGCTGGTGCCGTTTTATGCCACAATTGATACCACTCCGGACTATTTTTCCAGCACCACCAGGGAAGTAACCACTGACAGCTTCTACTGGGTAAGCCGCATGATCGGTGCCATGGCAGATGCTTCTTATAAGAGCTCCATTTTCCATATTGAACGTTATCAGGAGCGTGTAATGTCAAAAGGCCACCAGCTGATTGGCAAATATGACGCTCTTCTGGAAAAAGAGTCTGACGCAGCGAAGCGAATGTCCCTTCGCCATCAGGCCAACCAGGAAATTGCGGATATGGTGAAAAAAGAGGCTTCTGACACACTGAATAAAGTGCTTTATGAGCTGAGTAATCAGATGAAGAATGCTTATTCCAGGTCTGATGCGTAATGTCAGAGCCTTTTTCAAACACGCTCTAGAAACCTGTGGACAAATTTCTTTCAATTTAATATAATAAAGTGCAGAAAGCAGTTACATAGGGAACCGGAATGAAAATTAAGGAGGCTGGAATGACAATAAAAGAATGTTATGAGAAAGTTGGCTCAGATTACGATGGAGTTCTGAAAAGACTGGGAAGCGAAGCGCTTGTGAAAAGATTTGCGGTGAAATTTCTTAATGATCCAAGTTTTCAGGAGCTGACAGATGGTCTTGCCGCACAGGATGGAGAGAAAGCATTCCGTGCAGCCCATACCCTGAAGGGTGTGTGCCTGAACCTTGGATTTACAGAATTGTATAAGGTCAGTGCAGAGCTTACGGAGGTATTAAGAGGAAGAGAAACCGCAGGAAGTGATGAGCTTTACGCGCAGGTGAAAGAGCAGTACACGACCTTGACAGATGCTATCAGGGAACTGGCCGGTAATTAATGCCTGCTCCTATTCAGCAGATATCATCCCAAGAGATATTTTGTGAACTTCGTTTACAGAAAACCCAAGAAGTACGGTGCGAAAACATGGGAAACATGATTTCTGTGCATCGCGAAGAGTGTAACTATGAAGGAACGGAAGCGGACCTTATGGGCTGCCAGAAGCCATTGCGATTTTGTTTATCGTATTTTTGCATAAGTGGAAAAAGAATACACTGCTTAGTATTGGCGGTGGAACGATTTTGTATATGCTGCTGGTGCAGAGGGTGTTTTAGACTGTGTTTGAAAAAGTATTCCCGCAAATTATGACGCACATCTTGCAGAAAGCCTTTTTCAAACACGCGCTGAAATTGGCAATACACCAAATCTAACGTATCTAATCAGATATAGCAATATTCTATAACGAACTCAAGGTAAAATGAATTATACAAAATCCGCTTATCTTGCTATGATATCTTCAGACAAAAAAGAGAGAAAACATTTCTCTGAACGCGATCATACGAATCTGGAGGAAAATCATGGCAAGAGGAATCAATACAAAGTGTTTACATTTGGAAGAAGAGGAAGGCTGTTGTAACAATTATGGATCTATCAGCTTTCCGATTTATCAGACAGCAACATATGAGCATCCGGCAGTAGGTCAGAGCACAGGCTTTGATTACAGCAGACTGCAGAACCCAACCAGAGAGCATCTGGAAAAAATTGTAGCAACCTTGGAAAACGGAATTGACGCATTGGCTTTTTCCACTGGAATGGCAGCAATCACTCTGGTAATGGAGCTGTTTAAACCAGGAGACCATCTGATTATAGATGCAGACCTGTACGGCGGAAGCATCCGGCTTTTTGACAATGTTTCTTTGAAAAACGGAATCCATTTTTCCAGAATCGACTGCTGGAAAGAAAATGTGGAAAGTTATGTAAACGAAAACACAAAAGCAATTTATATTGAAACTCCAACCAACCCCATGATGAATGTCACTGATATTGCGGCACTTGCGGAAATTGCAAAAAGACATAATCTCCTTCTCATAGTAGACAATACATTTTTATCTCCATATTTCCAGAATCCGCTGGAACTGGGAGCGGACATTGTAGTGCACAGCGGAACCAAATTCCTGGGCGGACATAATGATACCCTGGCAGGATTTCTGGTAACCAACAGAGAGGATATCAGCGAAAAGCTTCGTTTTCTTATTAAAACCACAGGCTCCGGCCTGGCTCCTTTTGACAGCTGGCTGATCCTCCGCGGTATCAAAACTCTTGGAATCCGCATGGAGCAGGCACAGAAAAATGCTTTCAAAATCGCAGAATGGCTGAAAACAAAGAGCGCAGTGACCAGAGTAATCTATCCGGGATTACCAGATCACCCGGGATATGAGATTATGAAAAAGCAGGCCAGAGGATTTGGTTCCATGCTTACGTTCCAGTTGGAAAGCAAGGAATTTGCCCTTTCTGTCCTGGAAAAAGTGCGGATGATCAAGTTTGCAGAAAGTCTTGGCGGCGTGGAGACGTTGATCACATATCCAACTACCCAGACGCATGCGGATGTGCCGAAGGAGATACGGGAACGCAACGGAATTACAGAGGCAACCCTTCGCCTCTCTGTTGGAATCGAGGATACACAGGATCTTCTTGATGAATTTGAAAAAGTATTTGCAGAAACAGAGGAAGAATTACATGGCGGAAAGAAATCTTGATTTTGATAAAGTGATTAACAGAAAAAATACCAGATGTCTGAAATATGATTTTGCCGTAAAAAGGGGAAAACCGGCAGATGTGCTGCCTCTTTGGGTCGCAGACATGGATTTTGAGACCTCTTCTTATATTGAGGATGCGCTGGTAGAGCGTGCAAAAGAGGGAATTTTCGGATACAGTGAGGTGCAGACCCCTTATTTTGAAATCTTGGCAAGCTGGATGAAGCTTCACCACAACTGGGAGATACAGGAGGACTGGCTGATCAAAACACCAGGAGTTGTTTTTGCCCTGGCGATGGCGGTAAAAGCATACACGCAGCCGGGAGACAGTGTGCTGATCCAGCTTCCCGTTTATTATCCTTTTTCAGAAGTTATTCAGGACAATGGCAGAAAAGTGGTGAGCAGCAACCTTTATCAGGGAGAAGACAACCGCTATCACATCGATTTTCAGGATTTTGAAAAGAAAATCGTGGAGGAAAATGTAAAACTGTTTTTCCTGTGCAATCCGCACAATCCGGTGGGAAGAGTGTGGAGCGCAGAAGAATTGGAAAAAATAGGAGATATCTGCGTAAAGAATGGTGTGACCGTTGTCAGTGATGAAATCCATCAGGATTTTGTTTTTAAGGGAAAGCATCAGGTGTTTGCCAGTCTGAAAAAGGAGTTTCAGGATATTTCCATTACCTGCACTTCCCCAAGTAAAACTTTCAATCTTGCAAGTATGATGATTTCCAATATTTTTATTCCCAATCCGGAGCTTCGCCGAAAATTCCGGAAGCAGCTGGATGCGGCAGGAACCAGCCAGCTCGGGGTTCTGGGACTGGTGGCAACAGAGGCTGCTTATTCCAAAGGTGAAGAGTGGTACCAGGCAATGCATGCTTATGTGGAGGCGAATATCAATTACACAAAAGAGTATGTGGAAAAATATCTGCCTGGGGTGAAGATGACAGATCTGGAAGGCACGTATCTGGTGTGGCTGGACTTCCGTGAGACAGGCCTGACTGTTGAGGAACTGGAGGATTTGATCCTTAACAAGGCCAGACTTTGGCTTGACAGTGGAAAGATTTTCGGAAAAGCAGGCGAAGGATTCCAGAGGATTAATGTGGCGTGTCCAAGGGCAACGCTGACGGAGGCGTTGGAGCGGATTAGAAAAGCGTGTTACTGTTCACTCCGTTCACAGTAACACGCTTCGCGATGCACAGAAATCATGCTTTGCATGATTTCGCGCCGCAACTCTCGGGTTTTCTGTGAACTTTGTTCACAAAAAACACCTCGCGGAATGCTACCAGTGAACAGTAACTAGAAAAGCACTTTAAATGGAGATATTTTTACTTTTTGTTGTGTATAGCGCATAGGAATGGTAAAATAGAAAAAACATTTTGCGTATACACAGGAGAAAACCATGACCAACAAAATCGACCGTGAAGATATGCTGGCGCTGACCAGGAGGATGAATGTTGCCCGGAGTTCTTTTACAAGGATTGCGGGATGTTATGTGGATAAGGACGGGGACTTTGACGGCAGCTTTAACGTGAATTTTTTAAAGCTGTCTGCCGCAGAAAAGAAGAAAAACATTGAGCTTGCCAAGGTAGTTCCCTTTGCAGCAACAAATGTAAATCTGAAACGTTATGAATTTGCAGATGCAGACAGAAGGCCAGGAACCGTGTGGCAGCTTTTGATGGCAATCCGGGAATGTGGGCTGAAAAACGATGCTCTTATGGACAGCTTCTATGATCTTGTAATGGAGAATTATAAAAGCAGGAGACCTTATGCAGTTTATATTTTCCACGACAGATATGATATTCCGGCAAAGGCAGCAGATAAGGAGCGGCTGGGGGAATCAGAAGCTGTTTTTGAATATCTGATCTGTGTAATTTGTCCTCTTGCAGATGAATACGAGCCAGGTGAGCCGGAGTGCGGCTTTCTTTTTCCGGCATATACAGATGGAGGCGCAGACCTGAACCATGTGGCCGTGTTCCAGAAGGATGCAGACAGACCGCATCTGGAACTGGTGAGGTCGATTTTGCGGGTGAAATAATAGAAATCTAACAGTTGCTTTTGCAAAATATAATAAAGGTACTCTGTTATATTGATATCAATTATGTTGATACCAATATAACAGAGTACCTTTTTACATAGTCTGGAGTTCTACTTTATGGGATATTCTCGTATTCCCGTATGATCTCCTTTGCAGCTGCATACTTCGTCCGCCAGTGCTTTAGCTGCATTGGATCCGGCGTGACGGAAGAAAGCCGTGTTTCATCTGAATTATGGGCGAGATCCGCAATCTTTACCTTACGAGCCAGCGGATTTTCGCAAAGTCTGCGCACATAATTCAGATAATCATCGGAAGGAGCGTGTGTAAGCAGCTGGACTGCCTCTGTGATCTCTCTTGGGAATTCCGCTTCCAGATCAGGAAGAGTCAGGGCAGTATCTTCCAGAACGTCATGAAGCAGGGCAATGCAGGTGGTAGTTTCATCTGTCATTTGTTCTGCAAGATGAACCGGGTGAAGAATATAAGGAACCCCACTTTGGTCATATTGTCCTTCGTGTGCTTTATATGCAATTTTTATGGCTTTTATGGTTAAGGGAGTATAGACCATAGTTTATTCTGCAGGCGCAGCCTCCGTGTCTGTATTTAATGGAGTAAAAGCTGCCAGAATTTCATCTGCTTCTGCTGTGGTATCTGTGGTGTATGATAAAATAATGGAGACAAACTTTCCTCCCTGTTTGCGGGTACAATATTTCTGAAGAACTTCATAGTCATTGACTGCCACACTTGTTTCCATAACACGGAAATCCTGCCCGGCAATCTGTATATCTGTTACGTCTGAATAAGTATAGCCCATCCCGGTAGCATCCAACATCTGCTGTGCAGCCAGAAAATACTGGTCGACAGTCATATTCTCCAGAGCGGCATCCTCGACAACTAAGGAAACATTAGGAAAACCAGAGATGGAAGAAGCCATCATTTCATAAACAGTGCCGGACAAAGCATCCTCTCCAAGCTCCACCCCGGAAGCTTCCTCCAGAGTAGTCTGGCCCTGCTTCATAACAGACTGGAGCTCTTCCTCTGTATTCATGACAACTGTTTTCGGCGGTGTGAATTTCAGATTTAGCCACTCACTCTGAAAATCAGTGTCTGTGATGGTGCCTTTTTCATAAGAGGAATCAGAAGTATCTGTAGCACTTTGTGTATGTGCCTCTTGTTCATTATCTGCTGCATCAGCTGTCTGTGAGGTCTCCTCCGCCAGTACTGGGACAACAGCACCGGTGCAAAGGGAAAAAGCCAGCACAGCCGGTATTAGTAAGCTCTTTTTTCTTCGCATGAATTCGGTATCCTCCTAAGATTTATAATGTCAGAAAAGTTTGATGCGTTTGTTGAATAAAGATGGGGATGAAATATCCCACAAATTGTGATGCACATTTTGCAGAAAGCCTTTTTTAAACATGCTCTGATGTCGTGAAACTATTATAGCAAATTCGAAATTACTTTCCTAGTGATAAATGGTAGAAAAAAACGTGAAAAAATTGTGAAGGGTTACTGTTTCAGGAGAAAATTGCAGAGCGCCTGCGCTGTTACTGTTCAATCCGTTCACAGTAACGCGCTTCGCGGAACGTTACCAGTGAGCAGTAACGCTGCGCTACTGTCCTGTTTGGTGATTTGCTGTGGGGAGTTGCGTTTCCTGTCATATTTCGTTATAATAAAAGCCAAAGACTCAAAAACAGATTTTTACCGATTGACAACTTATTATACAAGGAGTTTCTATATGAGCTTTTGGAATACCCTGAAACAGAAATTACGAAGCTTTATTCCGGTAAGCCGCACCTATATGGACAATAAGCTGCGTGAACTGGAAAAAGAGAATAGACGCCAGGAAAAAATCCTCCTGGAGCTTCAGAAAAACAGCCAGTCCATGCTGGAGCTGAAGGAATATGTGTCACAGGAACTGCATCGCCGGGACGACTGGGGAAAACGGGCTGCACAGGTGCTGCGTGAAGCGAAAGAACGCCAGATCTGGGTGATCAAATGTCCTGCTCCTGAGGAAAAAAAGATCCGTTGGGGCGATTATGCGTATGCCGTTGCCTTGAAACGTTACCTGGATCGAATGGGAATGTACACTATAATTGACCTGCACGAAGACTGGGACTGTGAAGTGAACGCAGATGTGGTTCTTGTACTTCGAGGCTGCGAATTTTACCGTCCGGATCGCCGGAACACCAAATGCCTCTACATTATGTGGAATATCAGCCACCCGGAGATGGTTACTCAAGAAGAATACCAGCTCTATGATATTGTATGCGTAGGTTCCCGCCATTATGCCAGGGAGCTTCACGCGAAGCTTACGGTTCCTGTTTATCCATTGCTTCAGTGTACAGACACTGAGCTTTTTTACCCGGATCAGGCAGCTGAATGCAGCCGTGGAAAAGATTATTTATTCATCGGAAATTCCCGTGGCGTAGCCCGTCCCTGCGTACTCTGGGCAGCCCAGGATAAGCTTCCACTGAAAATCTGGGGTGCCGGCTGGAAAGCCATGTTAGGCCCGGACAAGACCATGGTACAGGACGTTTTCATCGAAAACAGCCAGATTCCCGTCCTTTACCGAAGTGCCCGCGTCACATTGAACGACCACTGGAAAGACATGCTGGATTATCAGTTTGTGAATAATCGCATTTTCGATGCCCTGGCCTGCGGTCTCCCGGTAATATCTGACTGCTGCGATGAGCTCAGGGAAATCTTTCCGGAAGCAGTGCTGTACTATAGCAATAAAGAAGAATTTCACCAGTGCGTGAAGGAAATTGAGAACAACTATGAAGAAGTGAAAGCAAAAGTCGACGAGCAGTGGCCGCTGATTAAGGAGCAATATTCTTTTGAGGCGAGAGCACGGGAACTGGTGGAGATTGTGGAGAAACACAGAACGGAGAATTCATGGCTTCAATAAAAACAATATCAAAAATTCTGATCATTATACCAGCTTACAATGAAGCTGGATGTATAGAAAAGGTAGTAGACAACCTGGAAAAGAATTATCCTCAATATGATTACGTGGTGATCAATGATGGCTCCACCGATGACACCCGTAAGATATGTGCCCGCCGCGGTTATAATTTCATGGATCTTCCTGTAAACACCGGACTTTCCGGCGCGATCAAAAGCGGTATGCGCTATGCGAACTATTATGGATATGATTACGTTCTCCAGCTGGACGGCGATGGTCAGCATGATCCCAAGTATATAGAGGATATGATTACGGAGATGGAGCGGACCGGTTGTGATATTGTGATTGGGTCCAGATTTAAGACCAAACGCAAGCCTGTTAATTCCAGAATGATTGGAAGCCAGCTGCTTACCTACGCCATCATGATAACCACAGGCGGGAAATATATTGGAGATGTAACTTCCGGAATGCGCCTTTTTAATAAGCGCATGATCAAACGCTTTGGCTACGATATCAATTACAGTCCGGAACCGGATACTCTGGCATACCTTTTGAATTGCGGGGTAAAGATTGAAGAAGTGCAGGTAGAAATGCACGAGCGAATTGCCGGAACCAGCTACCTGGATTTCAAAAATTCCATTTGGTATATGATGAAAATGTTCTTTTCTATTTTTATTTTTCAATGGGTGCGTAAACGAGAGAAAGGAGACAAAAAATGAGCGACACGCTGAAAGGTTTACTTATTATTGCCTCTGTTCTGACTGTTGGATGGATTCTTCGGAAAATCCGAAAAAATAAAGTCAAAATGGAGGACGCTATTTTTTGGATTTTTTTCGCGGCCATTTTACTTTTGCTGGCAATCTTTCCGGAAATTTCCTATGAATTGTGTCGTATATTCGGAATTATGTCACCAAGTAATCTGGTGTTTCTGGTGATCATTTTCCTGCTGGTGGAAAAAATATTTACCTTATCTATTATTGTATCTCAGCTGGAAGACAAGATTGGAGTGTTATCTGCAGAAGTTGCGCTTCGTTCCAAGGCTGAGAATAAGAAGATTGATAAAGTAGATGAGAAAGAGACGTTATTGGAACGGGAAGAAGTAGAAAAGCAGGAGATAGAGGCTGAAATTGGTATTGGAGAGGGAAGATGACCAATGGTTTCCTTGAAAATCATTCCAGCAGTCTGTACTCCCAACTTTGGGGGATATTTTGCAGAAAGCCTTTTTCAAACATGTTCTGGAATGAATATATCTAAAAGTTTATAGAGAAAATGAAAAATATGGGATTAAAGAATTTTGATAATAGTGATAAAATAAATCTTCATACATTTGCGGTATGCGCGTACGGTGAGAGTCCGTATTTGGAAGAATGTGTACAGTCTCTTCTGGCGCAGAAGGTCAGAACCAGAATTCTGATCGCGACTTCAACTCCCAATTCATATATATATGGAATTGGTGAGAAGTATGGAATACCTGTTCATATAAACCACGGTGAAAAAGGTCTTGCCGGAGACTGGAATTTTGCCTATAGCTGTGCAACAACACCGCTTGTAACCCTCGCTCATCAGGATGACAGATATTATGTAAACTACACGGAGGATGTACTGGCAGCTGCGAAGAAATGTCGTCATCCTCTTATTATTTTTACAGACTACAATGAACTTCGAAATGGAAAAACAGTGACAACTAACCGGCTTCTTAAGGTAAAACGCCTGCTTCTGACTCCTCTGAAACTGACAGTCTTTTGGAAAAACCGCTTTGTTCGGAGGAGAATTCTCTCTATAGGATCGGCTATCTGTTGCCCTGCAGTCACCCTTGTAAAAGAAAATCTGGACAGTTTTTCCTTTAAAAATAACATGAAAAGCAACATTGACTGGCAGGCATGGGAAGAAATTTCCAGGCGAAAAGGCGAGTTTGCATACACTGCAAGGGCAGGAATGGAGCACCGGATCCATCAGGAATCCACAACCTCGGAACTGATTGAGGAAAACGGAAGAAGAGCGGAAGACTTATATATGTTCCGGAAATTCTGGCCGGGGTGGGTTGCGAAAATGATTGAGAAGGTTTACCAGAAGAGTGAAGAATCTAATGAGGTGTGAAGAGAATTAAGGAGAAAATCATGCCGGAAGTATCTGTCATTATTCCAGTATATAATAGTGAAAAATATGTAGAAAAATGTATCTGCTCGGTTATGGCGCAGACTTTACCCGAACTGGAAATCATTATAATCAATGATGGGAGTATAGATGAAAGCGGGAAAATTCTGCGTAAATTGGCGCAGAAAGACAGCCGGATTATTCTGTTAGAACAGGAAAATAAAGGCGTGGCAGCAGCCAGAAACCTGGGTGTAGAGAAAGCGACCGGAAAATACCTTACATTTGTGGATGGAGACGATTACCTGCAGGAAGACTATATTGAAAAAATGTACAGTCTTGCGGAAAAAGAAACTCTTGATATGGTAATATGTGGCCTGACTTATGTGGACGAAGGTGGAAAAGAGCTGAATAAGATTATTCCGGGTGTGTATAAACGTTTGGAAAATGAGGAGTGGACATTCCGAATTTCAGCAGTATGTTCCCATTTATACAAACGGGAACTGTGGGAAAAGTATGACGTGAAATTTCAAAGCGGTGAGCGAGGGGAGGATATGCCGGTTTCTTTGTTTTTTTCTGCTGTATGTCCAAGAATCGCTACCTTGCCGGAATGCGGGTATTATTATGTGCAGCACGCATCGTCAGCGATTCACAATTTCAAAGGTTTGGAAAAATACTCTCTTCCGTATAAAGGCCTGGAAAATACTTTAACCAGAGTAAATAAAATTGGAATTCAGAACAGTCCGGAATTCTATGAGCTGTTTGTTATGAGGATTTTTGCAACCTGTCTGTTTCAGCTCGCCCCGGGAGCAAGATGGGAGAAAATCAGGGAATTGTGCGATTATATCAGCTGTACGGTAAATATGTATTTTCCAGCTTATTGGAAAAACAGTAAAGCAAAGCTAAATGCAAAGGTGGACATTCCATTTACGCAGAAAGCAGCAGTAAAAGTATTGATTCTTTTATTAAAAACGAAACTTCTTAGGCCCTTTGGCTGGCTGATCAGTAAAAAAAAATAACAAAAAAGATTGTGTGGCGTGCTATTTCCAATGCTTCATATTTTAAATGTTGAAGTAAAATTTCAGTAGAAATATTAAGAGGAAAACAAATGGAATACGTAAGCTTTGTGATATTACATTATAAAGATTATTCAGTAACGGATACCTGTGTCAGGTCTATATTGGCAATGGAACAGCAGGAACGTATCCGGATTGTGATCGTAGACAACGACATTCAGAAAAAAGAAAAAGACAGACAGGAACTGCTCCAAAAATATCAGGGGAATTCCAGAATCAAGGTTTTGCAGATAAAAGAAAATGGCGGCTTTTCTTATGCAAATAATCAAGGGTATCAGTACGCCAGAGAACATTTTGGGAAAAGCTATATCATTGTTTTGAATAATGACATTGAATTTACACAAAAAGACTTTATCAGCAGACTGGAAAAAAGTTATGTAAATAATCAATGCTATGTTCTGGGTCCCGATGTGATCAGGCAGAGTACCGGTGAACATCAGAACCCAATGGATACCAGACTTAGAACCAAAGAAGAAGCAGAATATACTATAAAAATGAACCGCCTGGCGTTACGTTTTTATCCAGTCATGTATCCTGTTGTTTACCATATGCTTCAAAAAGCGGAAAAAAACAAGATAGAAAATCAGAAACAACATATGACACTTTATAGTCAGCTTCAGAAAAATATTGTCCCTTTTGGCGCCTGTCTTATTTTTACTCCATCATTTGTCGAAAAAGAAGAAAAAGCCTTTGAGCCGGAAACCCGGTTTTTCTACGAAGAATATATACTGGCGCTGCGCTGTCAGCGAAAAGGCTATAATATTGTGTATGATCCTTCCATGTCGGTGAAACATGAAAGCGGTGCAGCAACCAAGAAAAGCTATGGGACAGAAAAGAAGCGGATTCGGTTTATGATGGAGAAGACTGTGGGGGCGTGTGAGGTTTATTTGGAGATGCTGGGAGAAGAGTAAGTCTGAGAGATACTTTTTCATGTGGTTTTCTTGCGTTTTATATACATATATGATAAGATAACTTCGATTTAAAAGGACAAATATTTGAAATGATCAGGTGGAATACATGAAAAAATGGTGTGAGAAATTGAAAGGAAATTTATTTTTTGTTAGTCAGTTTGCATTGGATGATTTTAAAACAAAATATGCCGGTTCTGTGTTGGGATTTTTCTGGGCATTTGTTCAGCCGGTTATTACGGTATTAATATACTGGTTCATCTTTCAGATTGGATTCAAAAATGGAGATGTAGACGGCTATCCATTCATATTATGGCTGGTATCCGGCTTATTGCCATGGTTTTTTGTAAGTGATTCTATTACAAATGCAACTTCAAGCTTAGTAGAATACAGTTATCTTGTAAAAAAGGTTTTGTTTAATATTAATATATTGCCAGTTGCAAGAGTTGTATCTGTGTTTTTTGTACAATTATTTTTAATTGGTTTTACAGCGATATTATTTATCGTATATGGACAGATGCCAAGTGTGTATTGGTTACAGTTAGTTTATTATATTGTCTACATGCTTCTTGTATGCATTGGAATATCGTATTTCACTGCATCACTTTTTGTTTTTTTTAGGGATGTCGTTCAAATCGTATCCATTGTTCTACAGATTGTTTTCTGGATAACACCGATTGTATGGCAGATGAGTATTTTTGATGAAAAGGTACAGTGGGCACTGAACTTTAATCCTTTGTTTTATCCGGTACGAGGCTATCGTGACGCATTGATGAGTGGAAAATGCTTTTGGGAATATGGATTCGGATGGAATTTGTATTATTGGCTGATTGCGTTGGCTTTTTGTTTAATAGGAATGAGCTGCTTCAAAAAATTAAAACAGCATTTTGCTGACGTATTATAGAAGTGAGGATATTAGGAATGCAAAATTATGCAGTGAATATAGAAAATTTGAATAAAACATATCGCTTATATAATAAACCGTCTGATCGTGTAAAGGAAGCGTTAGGCTTTGGCAAGAAGCAGAGTAAAACTTTTGAGGCGCTTAAGGATGTAAGCTTCAATGTGAAAAAAGGCGAGACAGTGGGGATTATCGGAACGAATGGTGCCGGTAAATCTACTTTGCTGAAAATTGTAACCGGAGTTTTAAGTCCGACAGCAGGAAATATTCAGATAGAAGGTAAGGTTTCTGCTTTATTGGAACTTGGAGCTGGCTTTAATGAAGAATATTCTGGAATAGAAAATATATATTTGAATGGCCGTATGATGGGTTATTCACGTAAGGAAATGGATGAGCGCCTTAACGGAATCGTAGAATTTGCGGATATTGGAGACTTTATCAATCAGCCGGTGAAAACTTACTCAAGCGGTATGTTTGCACGTTTGGCTTTCGCAGTTGCGATTAATGTGGAACCAGATATTCTTATTGTAGATGAAGCACTGAGTGTTGGAGACATTTTCTTCCAGAACAAGTGTTTTAAAAAATTTGATGAGTTAAAACGAAATGGCGTTACGATTCTTTTTGTATCTCATGATATCGGAAGTGTACGCCAGATGTGTTCCAGAGTTTTATGGCTTGATCATGGTACGGTCAGAGCCTTTGGCGAAGCTGCGCATATTTGTGATATGTATATGGACGAAAAGCGAAAATCAGCAGAATATGTGGCCGGACATATTCAGGATGAAGTTGCAGGGAATGTCTTCATGGAAAAAATTGATGAAGAGAGAAAATATCCCAAGATCAGTTTTGTGGAGGATCGTTTTCACAATGACAGTGTGGCAATCCGTTCTCTGTTTTTTACAGATTCCGAAGATAAAGCGGTAAATCGACTGTACGTTGATAAAACTTATCGAACTCATGTAGTAATTGAGTGTATGAAAGATGCACCAAGCCTGATTGTTGGATTTGTGTTGGAGAATAATAAAGGACTTCCTCTGTTTGATATTAACAATTTTATTAATCAGGGCGAAGTGGTCAACGGAAAGAAAAATGACATTATTGAGATCGTGTACGAATATACATTGCCGCGTATCATGAATGGTGTTTATCTGGTAGGAGCAGCGGTAGGTCAGGGTACACAGTCTAAGCATGAAATGCTTACCTGGCTTCATGGTATTATGGAACTGGAAGTCGTAAATCAAGGTTACAATTCTTCTTATATTGAAATTCCAAGCAAGATCAGAGCCTTTTCCAATCGACAGGAAAATGTAATGTTTCTATAGAATTTGTGGGTAAAATATGGATATTGTAATTGTTACATATAATTCTGAAAAATGGATAAAAAGGTGCCTGGATTCTCTGCTGAAGGCAAAGGCACTTTCTTCAGATCTGAAGTTGTTTTTTGTGGATAATCATTCCAGTGATCAGACGGTAGAATTGCTGACTGCTTATGAAAAGAAAGACGACTTCAGCCGTTTTGAGATTATTCAGCAGGAACAGAATCAGGGTTTTGGAAATGCTAACAATCTAGGAGCATCCTTTGGAAAGGATGAAATTGTTTGCTTTTTGAACGTTGATACAGAGGTATTCGAAGATACTTTTAAGCGGCTGGAAGAGATAATTGCAGAGTCATCGAAAGAAATCGGAGCCTGGGAATTCAGACAGCTGCCATATGAGCATCCCAAAATTTATGATCCTGTTACTGGCATTACAAGTTGGATGTCCGGAGCAGCATTTGCAGTACGCAGAGAAATTTTTGAAAAACTTCAGGGGTTTGATAAAAATATTTTTATGTATGCGGAGGACGTGGATTTCAGTTGGCGTCTGAGAGCATCCGATTACAAAATTAAATATTGTCCGACTGTGAAAATAATGCATTATTCGTACGAAAGCATTGGAGCGGTGAAGCCGGCGCAGTATGTAAATTCTCTGATTAATAATCTGCTGCTGCGATATCGTTTTGGCAGCTTTTCCGATGTGATGAGAGGCTATTTTCAGTTTGCAATAGTGTTTTTTTTACATCGGGCCCCCTATCCGGGAGCAAAAAAACAATTGCTTCAGGCTTTTGCGGCACATTTTTCATGTATCTCTTCTTTTAATAATAAAAGTTATGCCAGGGCGCAGGTGGGACAGTTCCTGGAGTGGGATTATGAAATTACGCGTGACAATAAAATCCAAACACAGAAGGATTGTGAATTTTGTCCTTTGGTTTCCATTATTGTGCGAACCTGTCAGCGTGCAGAAGTTTTAAGAGAAGCGTTGATCAGCATCCGAAATCAGACGTATTCCAATATAGAGGTTATAGTGGTGGAAGATGGTGAGGCTTCTGCTGAAAAAATGATCGTAGAAGAATTTTCAGATTTGAATATCCGATATTATTCCACCGGAAAGAAAGCCGGACGTTCAGAAGCGGGAAATCTTGCATTATCGAAAGCAGCCGGGGAATATATTAATTTTCTGGACGATGATGATATCTTTTTTGCGGATCATGTAGAAACCCTGGTACAGGCTTTGGCGCAGAACAGAAAATATCTTGCAGCATATGCATTTGGATTTGAGACTCCGGTTGTTGTAGAAAGCACCTCTCCGTACAAATACCATATTAAAGCTTATAATAAGCGATATACGACTGCATTTGATGAAGTAGAGCTGTGTTATCATAATTTTATACCAATACAATGCATTATGTTCTCGAGACGTCTTTATGAAGAATTTGGGGGCTTTGACAGCTCACTGGATTATCTGGAGGACTGGGATTTATGGGTAAGGTATGCACAAAGGACAAAGTATATTTGTGTGGAAAAAACAACATCTTTGTATAGAGTTCCTTTTGAACAGAAGATTCAGAAAGAACGACAGCATCAATTAGACGAGGCATTAAAAACAGTACGAAAAAAACACGAATCCTATGAGATTCCTGTGAGTGCAGCAAGACTGGCTGTATATGGAAAAAAACGAATATGGGAGAAATAATAATGAAATTACAAATTCAATCTGTAATTTATGGAAATCAGGTAGACGCTTTGGTGAAAGCAATGAAAGCCCTTCAGCAGGCTGTAAAAGTCTATCACAGACGCGTGGGAGATCTGCAGGTGAGGCTTATTTATGGTGACTCTACACCAACTCCTGTTCTGGATGAAAAAACACAGAAAGATATCCGTGAAATGCTGAAGGCGGAAATTGAATTTGAATATAAAGTATTTGGATTTAATTCCGGAACTGCCAAAGGTCATAATCTGATGGCTGAGAATACAGATGCTGATATTATGATGATCATGAATCCAGATGTTATTTTGGAGCCAACCTGTCTGTGTAAGCTGATGGAACCTCTTAAACTGAAAGAGGTTGGAATGGTGGAGGCAAGACAGACTCCGCTGGAGCATGCAAAGGAATATAATACAAAAACAGGAGAAACGGAATGGGCATCTACTGCCTGTACTGTGTTTAAAACAGAGGTATACAATAAAATAAATGGTTTTGATGCAGAAACCTTCTTTTTATATTGTGATGACCTGGATTTTTCCTGGCGTGTGCGCTTGGCTGGTTATAAAATCATTTATATGCCATCCGCTATTGTATATCATGCTAAAAATCTGTCCTTATCAGGAACCTGGCAGCCTACATCCGCAGAAATATATTATTCTGCAGAAGCAGCCATGCTTCTTGCCTATAAATGGTCAAATCCGGAAAGGGCAGAAAAGCTTTGCCAGCAGTATCTGACTCATGGTGGTGAAAGCGAAAAAAAAGCAGCGCAGGAATATCGTAAAAGAGAAAAAGAGGGTACTTTACCCCAAATGATAGATCCAGAACATAAAATCGGAAGATTTTTAGGGGATGAATATTGTAAGATGCGATTTAAGTTTAATCACTAATTGCTTTGAGGAAATGAGTATGAATAATAAAAATAATAATAGTTGGAAAGATATTATTGGTGAATTTTCAGCGAACAGTAATGTTGGGCTGTATTTAAAAGGATTAGAGCATTTAAATACAGAAGAAAACCAGAAATTATACGAAGAGAAATATCTTCCTGTCATTCAAGGTGAAAAAAAGGAAAATTCTCCTTTTTTAAGCGTTATTATCCGTACGCAGGGAAAGAGAGAGCAGGGATTGCGCGAAGCCCTGCTGTGTCTGCAGGCGCAGGAATGCCAGGACTTTGAAATATTATTGATTGCGCATAAAGCTGATGAAGAACATGGTAAGTTGATCGAAGAAATTCTGGAAGATCAGGAAGAGGAATTCAGAAAGAAAATAAGATTCTTTCGTCTGAATGAAGGAACCAGAACAACTCCGCTGAATTATGGTTTTTCCCATGCGTGGGGCAAGTATGCAGCTGTTTTTGATGATGATGATATTCTTTTCTCAAACTGGGTAGAGGAATTTAAAAAGTGTGCAGAAGAAAACGAGGGCCGTATTCTTCATTCTTTTGCATTTGCACAGGACTGGGAAAATCTGGAAAAACTGGGATATTGTGCAGTGGCTGCTCCGTCTGCAAACTACTGTGTTCCCTTTAATTTGATCAATCAGTTATCTGTTAACAGATGCCCATTGATGACTCTGGCGTTTCCTGTAAATATTTTTCAGAAGGCAGGAATTATATTCAACGAAAGCCTTAATGTGACAGAAGATTGGGAATATTTTATGAGAACCGCTTTTTTATGCGGCGTTTCCGATATTGAAGCACCGACAGCAATCTACAGATTCTGGAAAAACATTGAAACATCTGCCACCTTGCATGATCAGGAAAATTGGGATGCAACGTATCATTCTGTACAAGAGACTTACAACAGTCAGAATATTATTCTGCCGGCAGGAAATATCAGAAGAATCATAGAGCTGTCAACAGCTGGTGCAGCTCAGAATCTTGTAAATGCCAATGGCGAAATGGTAAGTCAACTTTTCTTCAGTAAAGGTGAAAGGTTTAGCAATAATCAGGTGATTCAGGCCGTGAATAAGGCAGAAGCACCGCAATTTGACATCTGGTTTCTATTTGAAGAAAAAACAAATGATTTAACAGCAATGCGATTCGATTTATGTGAAGAAGGACTGTTTATGCTGAAAAATTTCAGTGTGGATATCTGGTTTACAAACGGAGAGAAAAAAGTACTTACGTTAGAGGATTGTGTACATAACGGCCTGGAGACGAAAGAGGGAGTATTTTTCATTAACTCAGATCCGGAAATCGTGTGGGAACTTAAAGATGAAAGACTGCTCGATGTTGTGAATGTGAAAGGGGAATTTGAACGGCGGGTGAAAACCAAAGGATGGGTGAATACGCTGCTGAATATTTTCCCATTGAAAAAATGTTTTAAAAAGAGAAAACTACATAACAAAGGGTATTTTTAGATCAGGAGGGTAAGATAATGAAAGTATTGGTAACTGGTGCTGCTGGCTATATGGGAAAATATGTAGTAAAAGAATTGTTGGGAAAAGGTCATGAGGTTTATGCAATTGACTTTAACCATAAGGAAATTGACTCAAGAGCTGAAATTCTGGATGTGGATATATTTTCCGGTGATGACAGAATTTATGAAAAGGTAAAATGTCCTGATTTATGTATTCATTTAGCATGGCAGGATGGATTTGTGCATAATTCACCAAAGCATATGGAAAACTTATCAAAGCATTTTACATTTCTGAAGAATTTAATTGATGGCGGCTGCAAAAGAATCGCAGTTATGGGAACCATGCATGAGATTGGATTCTGGGAAGGTGCAGTGGATGAAAATACTCCGTGTAATCCATTATCACAGTATGGTATTGCAAAAAATGCATTGAGACAGTCTCTTTTACTGCTAACCCAGAATTCAGATGTGAAGATTTACTGGTTAAGAGCATATTACATTCTGGGAGATGACAGACGAAACAGTTCTATTTTCACAAAGCTGCTTCAGGCAGTAGAAGATGGAAAAGAAGAATTTCCATTTACTTCAGGTGAAAACAAATATGATTTCATTGACATAAAAGATCTTGCAATGGAAATCGTAGCTGCAAGCACACAGGATGAAATTACTGGAATTATAAATGTCTGCACAGGAAATCCAGTTGCTCTGAAAGATAAGGTGGAAGCATTCATTAAAGAAAAGGGACTTCCGATTAAATTGAAATATGGAGCATTTCCTGACAGACCTTATGATTCCAAGATTATTTATGGCGATAGCACGAAAATAAATAAAATTTTAATGACAACAGGGAAATAACATTATAAAAGGATGTGATCGTGTGGAATTCGGAAATGGAAAAAAGAATCAGTTAGTATGGCGCTCGTCTGAAAACAGATATCATAATGAGGAATTCAAAGTGAATGAAGATAATGACAATGTAAATGTTGCGATACTTGCACGCCAGGTAAATGCAGAAAGTACAGTGCTTGATATTGGCTGCGGTGAGGGCAAATTTGGTGCTATGCTACTGAATAAAAAATGCCAATTATATGGAATCGATATTGATTCAGAAGCATGTCGAAATGCATCGGAAAAATATAAATATAATAAGATATTCTGCACAAATATTGAAGCGCCTGATTATGCGGATGAAGGATTTGCAGAATTAGAAAGTCTGTCTTTTGAATTTGACTATATTGCCTTGATCGACATTCTTGAACATGTAATAAATCCTACAAGGGTTATTGAAAACTCAGTCAGATACTTGAAAGATAAAGGGAAAATCCTGATCAGTGTTCCAAATGTGAATAATGCAGATATATTTTTAAATTTGCTTAATGATCATTTTAATTATCGCGAAGCGGGTGTGCTGGATAATACACACACGAAATATTTTACCAGACATTCTTTTATTGAGTGGATCGAAGATATTAATAGTACAGCAGACTTTGCACTGGATTGTGAATATATAGGAAGTACTTTCGGGGAAACCGAGTTTATGCAGGAAGTGGAGAAAAAGTATCCAAACGTGTATGAACTGATTCAGTTAAATCCATGGTTTAATGCGATTCAGCATTTGTTTGTACTGACCTATTATAAAAACAAAAAAGAGGCAAACACCAATCATCTAGAAGGACTTTTACAGGAAAAGGGTAATAATCTTGTAGGAAAGCTGAATCAGGTGCTTGATTTTTCAGGTGCAGATTTGCAGGAAAAGGATTTTTCAATGCTTCCAAATGAGAGAAGAACTTTAAAAGAGCAAGTCTTTGTATCAGAAGAAGGATGGAAAAAGTGTGCAGATGAGTTAAAGAAAGCGAAAGCCTTTGAGGAAAAAAATCAGAGAGACATTGATGAATTAAAGCAAGCATTAGAGCAATCGCAGCAAATGGTGAGTGAAAAAAATGCGGAGCTTAAAAATGTAGAGGATAAATTGGCGCAAAGTACAGCCGCACTGGAAGAAACTCGTGTTGAGTGGAAAAAGTGTGCAGGGGCATTGGAAGAAACCCGTACCGAATGGAAAGAATGTGCGGAAGCATTGGAAAATGCGAAAAAAGGCTGGGGAGAATGCGCGGAAGCATTAGAAAATGCGAAAAAAGGCTGGAAAGAATGTGCGGAAGCGTTAGAAAGTGCGAAAAAAGGCTGGAAAGAATGTGCGGATGCATTAGAACAGGAAAGAAAATCAAAGTGATGTATCCACATAAGTGAAATATAAGAGGAAATGGAGAAAGAAATTATTTAATGGCGAGGGAGAAAAGAGACAATAATTTTAATATCATTAGGTTTGTTGCTGCAATAATGGTTATGGCTGGACATATGGCATATATTGGTGGCTATACCCTTCCTACATTATGGGGAGAAGGAATTCAGGCGCTCGGAGTAAAAATCTTCTTTTTGATTGGTGGATTTCTTATTGCGAAAAGCTGGGAATCAGATTCTAATCCGGTACGGTATATGACGAAAAGAGTTTTTAGAATTTTTCCTGCGCTTATTGCATTTACATTAGTTGCTGCTTATGTGATTGGACCAATCCTGTCAACACTTACAATCAACGAATATTTTCAGTCACCACTGGTTAGAAATTATCTGCGAAATATATTGTTATTTCCAGCATATTCACTGCCAGGAGTGTTTGAAACAAATCCATATCCCAATGCAGTAAATGGTTCATTATGGACTCTGCCTATAGAATTCGCAATGTATATTTTGGTTCCGATTATTTTGATTCTTGCAGGAAAAAAAAAGGAGAAGAGATATTCTTTTGCTTTTGTTTCTGTGATTACCGTTGTATTATGTTGTCTACAAATGGTAAAACTTTTGTATCATCCTGAATGGCGTTGTGTCATATATGGGACAGATATATGGGCTGCGATGGAACTGATTCCGTGGTATCTGATTGGAGTGTTATTCACTTTTCCATGTATGCAGAAATTGTTAAATATTCAGGTAAGTATTTTGGCAGTCTTCCTGTTGTCCTGTCTGAACCCAGGATCGCTTACCTTTTGTATATTAAAATATGTGACATTTTCATATACAATATTCTCCTTTGCATTGGTGGAAAAACCGACCTTTGCAAAATGCTTTTCGCAGGCTGATATATCATATGGATTATATTTATATGGTTTTTTTGTGCAGCAGATCGTAGTATATCTGTTTAATAAAAGCAGCATTGTAATAGGAGAAATTTGGTTATTGGTATTTTGTATTGGCATTACATGCATAATAGCGCTGCTTTCTTTTTTATGCGTAGAAAAGCCGATGCAGCAGTTAAGCAAGAAAATATTGGTCAGATTATAGAAAATGCATAATTATATTAGACTTTTGTTCGTCGATTATTTATGTAAAAACTATTTAGTAATCGACGCTGGTTATTATGGATAGCTCTGTAAATCTTGAAAGTAGTACACTTTTTCCTATGTTTACATGAATTAGAATACAATGCTGATATGGAATAATTTGATTAATTATACGATAGGGGTTGGAATGATAATTGAAGAATGTAATTTGACATTTGATCCCGATATGCTGGTGAATATCAACTCGTATAGAGAATATCATCCCAAAGAACATTTTTCCACTCTTGCCCGCCGATTACCAATGTAGTAAAATAAACCTACATGGTAATCGGCGGTTTGTTATTATGGAGGGGTTATTTCATGGGCAGATTTGTAAATCTTGGCAATAACGCGTTTCAGACTGCACTTACTATTTATAGTCACAAATTTATTATATGCAACGTATTCAATGAATTGATGTTGCAAAATGTTTTGGAATGTTTTTTATTTATTTAGGACACTATGGAGTTGTGACAGGAAATGCATATAATTGGGTTTTTAGTTTTCACGTATGTTTATTTTTTTATTTGTCTGGATGCCTTGAAAATTTTAATCATAAAACAATATTAGAAAATATTCAAAAAAAGGTTATTAATATTTTAATTCCTTTTTTCTTTTTTGCTATATTAGGCATTCTATATAATGCTGTATTGAGAAATACAAATGTTTATATACACGAGAATTTAATGCTTTTATTAAAAGGGGATATTCGAAATCATATAAATTTTGGGGGCGGATTATGGTTTCTTTCTTGTCTGTTTGTTATTGAAATATTATTTTCTTTTATAAAGAAAATGAATAAAAAAATTATTATATTTATTACATGCTTAATTTTATTTATGTTCTCACAGTTTTTGATTTCTCCACCTCCCACCGTACAACCAAGTTGGTATTGGAATATTGATAGTGCATTATACTATACTATTTTTTATTGTATAGGATTTATTACATATGAGCCGGTCCTTAAACTTTTTAGAAGTAAGAAATCACTTGTAAAATGGATTTCAAATATTGCTCTGCTATTATGTTTTATATATTCGTTTTCCCTATTTTGGAAAAATAATTTATTGTCTAAAATAATTGGATTAAATGATATAATTGGAAAGATGTTTGAAATTATCACTCCGCTTCCTTCTATATTTTTAGTTCTTAGAGTTTCGTATTTTCTATCGGGTGTAGAAATATTGGAACGATTAGGAAGAGCATCTTTGTATTTGTGTGGAAATGAATTTATAATAAAGGAATTGGTTCCGCAGATTCTTGGTATATTCAACATTTCAATA
Source organism: Ruminococcus sp. Marseille-P328 (assembly GCF_964249465.1). Classification (NCBI taxonomy): domain Bacteria; kingdom Bacillati; phylum Bacillota; class Clostridia; order Eubacteriales; family Oscillospiraceae; genus Ruminococcus; species Ruminococcus sp. Marseille-P328. Next base: position 70,032 of record NZ_CAXUBQ010000007.1, read on the forward strand.
ACTATAAGTACTACAATTCAAGCATACATATATTGCTTTTTGCTATTATGTCTTGTAGAAAAATTGTTAATGCCATCTGAAAAATTAATTATAGAAAAATTGCAAAATGAAACTTCTTCTTTAGTTAAAATGTTGTTACAGTGTAAATGATTGTAAGTGTCTTAAAACATGGTGTAGTGACTCCAGACGTTTCTCCTGATATAATGTAATATAGTGGTTTTGAGTCACTTACGAAAAATCACACGTCGGAAAAAGAAGGGAATGAAGGACTTTATCCGTGGAATCATAGAGGAAAATCAGGGCGGTTTTGAGAACAGCCGGGGGAAATATGTTGACAGGTATGATGTATACGGTATGATAGTGAAGCGTTTTTTATGCGAGGGAGACACGAAAAAAAGGAACTTTCATATTTATTACAGTGACGGAAAAGCTTACAGTAAAAAGTAGGAGATCAAGCCCTGGATGAAAAGATTGAACGCAGATAAGCATTCCCCCGCTTCAAGTGTGCGGAGCACTAAGCAGCAGGTGAGGGGGATGCTTCTGTCAGTGGGAATTGAAAGCTCCCACTGACAGATCGCGAAGCGACTGCGTTCATGAGCAAGTAGAGAAGCGGATTGCGAATGTACGCTTTACAAAGTGGAAGCGGATGTGATCGCAGCGAAGAAAAGATATGACCATGCAACCGCAGTTTTGAAAGAGCTATTGGACAAGCGGGATACGATAAGGAAAGATGAAATCCTGTCAGCAATTGTAAAGAGTGGACGGTCTTATGAGGAGATAATGAACTTCCTGAATGTGGAAGAAACTGAGAGAGAAACAAAGGAATAGACAAGGAATGCACCACAACTGCGGCTGTGGTGCGAGTTTTAGGCGGAAAATTTCTGGAGGTTCACATTGAGGGGAAAAAAGTATTGATCGGATAGTTTGGGGAACAATCCCCTTGCCCGCCGATTGCCTATGTAGTAAAATAAAGCTACAAGACAATCGACGGATTTTTTGCGTAAAGAAAACTTACTTAAGAATCACCGGAAAGGAAAACATTTAAAATGGATAAAATAGCAGTACTAATCCCCTGTTACAACGAGAGCAAAACCATAGAAAAGGTTGTAACAGATTTCAAGAAAGTATTGCCGGAAGCGGTAATATATGTATACGATAATAATTCCACTGACCATACAGATGAAATTGCCCGCAGAGCAGGTGCTGTAGTCAGATATGAATATCAGCAGGGCAAAGGAAACGTTATTCGCAGGATGTTTCGTGAAATTGATGCACAGTGCTATATCATGGCAGACGGAGATGATACTTATCCCGCAGAGTTTGCCCCCTCAATGGTTGAGAAGGTATTGAATAAAAAGGTTGATATGGTAGTGGGAGATCGTCTGTCATCTACTTATTTTACAGAGAATAAGCGGCCATTCCATAATTTTGGAAACAGTCTGGTGCGTAAATGCATTAACATTATGTTTAAAACCCAGATAAACGACATCATGACAGGCTACAGAGCATTCAGCTACCAGTTTGTAAAGTCCTTCCCTGTATTATCCAAGGGGTTTGAGATTGAGACTGAAATGAGCATTCACGCAGTTGATAAGAACATGTATATCGAAAATGAAGTGATTGAGTACAGAGATCGTCCCGAAGGCAGTGAATCCAAACTGAATACATATTCAGATGGCTTCCGGGTACTGAAAACCATAGCCAAATTATACCGCAATTATAAGCCAATGGCATTCTTCGGACTGGTGGCAGCAGTGCTTTTGATCCTTGGAATTGGATTCTTTATCCCGGTATTTGTAACCTTCCTTGAAACCGGACGCGTGGGAAAAATTCCTACTCTGATCGTATGTGGTTTTGCTGTTTTGGGAGCAATTCAGTCATTGTTTTCCGGACTGGTCCTGCAGACAATGGTTCAGAAGAACCGGCAGGACTTTGAAATGGAACTGCAGAGAATACAGGAGCAGTATAACAAATTATTATGAAAGTTCTGGACAGCAGTGCGAAGCACGAACGTTCATATATGGTAGTAACGCTAGAGCCTGTTTGAAAAATCATTCCCGCAATCTGCATGCCCCACTTTGCGGTATATTTTGCCCGAATTCGATTGTCGTAGCCCGCTACGGCGCCCTCATCCGGACAAAATCTCCCACAAATTGTGACGCACATCTTGCAGAAAGCCCTTTTCAAACACGCTCTAGAGAAGATATGTCTGCCTGGAGAAATAATAAAAAGTGGAAGCACAAAAAAGGCTTCCACTTTTTGTTATATGATCATTGTTATAGCCTGTACAACAACAAGACTTTCAATCACCATCATAGTTTCCCATATTTTACAGCTGCGGTTATGATCCACAGACACCATAGCTGTAGAGAACAGGGAAAACAGCGCTGGAGCAAGAGGAAGAAAATAACGTCCCTGAATGCCCTGTATATGATCACAATCCATTGTGGTATAACCGACCATCATGGAAAACATGATCAGCAGCAAAGATCCCAGACAGCTAAAGGCGATAAATGTCCGGTTTTTCCTGGTGAAAACCGGGGCGTCTCCTTTTACGTTTACAAGCAGTAAAAGAATGATCAGGAATACTATTAAAAGGGACCAGTTGATATTAATATCCAGCCAGGATAATTTTCCACCTAATAAGCCTCGTAGAATGGTGTCACTGCACTGGATGACCGTATTCCATAAAATATAAATGGTTTGGAGCGGGTGCTGGAATACATATGAAATCGGATAAATAGTATTTTCCGGATCCGCAGAAATATCTGTGGCAAACATTGCAGAAAACATAGGCATAAATTTAATTAAAGTAACTGCAATTAAAAGGACAGCTCCCACGCAGATACATAAAGGAACGATCCAGCGCATCTTTTTATGCATGTGATGATGGGGCACATGGGAAAAACACATGAGCAACAATAACAAAAGTGGAAGGTAAACCCCGCCTTTCACAATTGCAATGAACAGTGCCAGAAATCCAAGAGCAATCAGGTAACTTTTTTTTCGTCTGGGGTTATGTAAACTGTAAAAACACAGCGCCGTAAACAAAAAAATGAACCCATTTATCACAGAATCATAGGAAGCAGAAGCTGCCTGCTGCAGTGTGATAGGCAAAAGCCCAAGTGCTCCCAGAAGATTTTTTCCAAATGGTGCAATGCAAATGGCTAAATAGACCAGAAGAATAAATACCAAAAGACTGCAGATTCTTGCCAGCTGGAAAGTAAGCATGGGGGAAAGGTGTAGCAGCCTGCCTATACTAAGTCCTATCGCAGCCGGAACATAAACGACTGCAGGAACCAGACTTGATGTGCTTACATAGGAAATCTCGATCAGATCCGTATCCGAAGCAAACTCAAGGCTGTGAAACAGAAGCTGGTAGTAGGAGTTCGTCTCCAGTCCATTGCTTAACATATCGCTTAACTGAGCGTCACAACGCCGTTTATATATGGTGCTGCCTGGGGTTTCCGTATTTTTTACAAACAGCATTTTGTTAGAAAGGCTGTAAGCTGCATCAAAATGCGTTGGTTCATCCGGAACTCCGTGAACAGTAACCAGGCATTGGAAAATCAGTCCCAGAAATAAAGCTACAGGAACATAAAATTTCTGCACAGTCATCTGGCGGATAATGATCAGATAAAATGTCATTATTATAAATAAAAGCAAGATCACACACAGCGCAATATAAAAATAAAGCATGAAATTATTGTCGCCGTAAGTGAAGGAATAAATAATATTTGTATGACTGTTTGTATCGTTGTTAAACTCCTGAACCAGGGCCTGTTTTTCATTTGATGTAAAAGAAAGAACCGTTTTGTCCCCATTTATTAATTCCAGTTTTAATTGTAAATGTGCATTTTCAGAGGCACTTACTGGCTGGGGCAGATCGCAGGTCAGTTCTTTCTTTTTTGTTGCTCGGAAAACGGAAAGTGCGTGTTCTGCCTGATAATAAATTTCTCCAGAATCTGCATTTGCCAGAGTGATGAAAAGGCGGGCATTGGAATTTTTATTTTTTGCAGTGCCCTCAAGTGTAAACATCTTTAACTCAGGAACTGTACAGGTAAACGTCTCTGTAAGAACGGGGGAATCCGAGGACAAGGTTATGGTACCTGTAGGTTTATGAGTTGTCATCATAACGTACTCAATGGGCTGATGAAGGTTAAAACGAAACTGGGCTTTATACATAAGAAGACATACACCACTGATAGAGAGAAGAATGATAAAAAGCGAGAGGATATGTCCTGGTATTTTCTTTTCTTTATTCATATATAGAATCTCCTGTGTAAAAAATATTTGTGAAATATGCTCTGCTATTCACACAAAAATAAAATTTCATGTTAAAATATTATAACGAATCGGAAATAAATATGCAATGATTTATAAGAAAAGAGAGGGATAAATGAAGAAACGGAAGCGCTTACTGGTTATACTTTCAACATTTGTCATGGCTGCTCAGCCCCTGTGCGTTGCCGCAGAAATGCAGGATGCAGAAGGCTTTGGGGCAGTAGAAGAAATATGGGCTGACGAGGAGAACGAGGAGGAATTTTCAGCTGCTCCTGAAGTGGGGAATGAGGATTTAAATGGCTTTCAGGCTGAAATTTCCACAGAGGAAAATGACAGGATTGAGGCAGAAGAATCTGGTGAGATCATCTCCGGTGCTATTGCAGGAGATTCCGTTGACAGCGGCATCAGCCTTTTTTCTCTGGACTATTACACGGACAGCTATGGTGCTCAGTTGGATGGAAATGCAAAGGCCTTGTACGATCTTCTGGTGCAGAATTATGTGGTGGATTACAGCCAGTATCTGGACAGCGTTGATTTTCCTTTTGAATTTCCTGATACCATTACATTTGAAGCAGTTGTTGAGGATGGCAGTTTTCAGAGAAAAGGAGAAAGCTATGTACAGGCTACCGATGATGTGAAAACAGCAATTCAGGCAGCTTCAGATGCTTTTTCCTATGATTATCCACAAGCTTTCTGGTTCAGGGGCAGCAACTATGGATACCGGGTCAGCTGTGTTCGGGATGGGTCCTCTTCTACCGGATACAGGGGAACCTTTAAGAATTTCACCTTTAAACCGGCGAACAGGGAAATCAGTGAGAATGCCCATACTCGAATGGGGGATTTTATGGATGGTGTTCAGAATGCTGTTGCAGAGCTGAATGAGCAGACTTTGGGCATGGATATGGAGCAGAAAATAAAGCGGATTCATGATTATATCTGTCAGAGAGTTACTTACAGGAACGATAATACTTTGTGGGTGCATTCTGCCGCCTCGTTGTTTCTGGATGCAGATCCTGCATTTGTCTGTGAGGGCTATGCGAAATCCATGAAAATTTTCTGCTATTATATGGGAATAAATTGTGCATGTATCAGCGGAACAGCCAGGGGAACTTCTTCAGGAATTCCTGGAGCGCACATGTGGAATTATGTACAGATGGATGATGGAAACTGGTATCTGGTGGATGCCACATGGGATGATGTGGGAACCCCTCCATCTTCACGGTATTTGCTGGTAGGAAGGGCTACAAAGGGGCAATATATTACCATTGGTGAGGAACGTGTGGAGTATACTAGTTTTTCTACTACTTCAGCAGAAACGGCTGGTCCTGTGTTTATTTTGCCGGTTCTGGCAGAAGAGAGTTATGCGGATAATAAGGGGAAAAATGAGCCCGCAGTTACATCTGCGCCTACAGTGACACCAACTGCGGCGGTAAGTGCGGGACCGCCCCCGACTGCAAGTGCGGAACCGACCCCGACCGTAAGCGTGAAACCAGCGCCAACCGTAAGTGTGGCTCCGACTCCGACTGCAAGTGCGGAACCGACCCCGACCGTAAGCGTAAAACCGGCGCCAACCGTAAGTGTGGCTCCGCCTCCGACTGCAAGTGCGGAACCGACCCCGACCGTAAGCGTGAAACCGGCGCCGACCGTAAGTGTGGCTCCGCCTCCGACTGCAAGTGCGGAACCGACCCCGACCGTAAGCGTGAAACCGGCGCCAACCGTAAGTGTGGCTCCGACCCCGACTGCAAGTGCGGAACCGGCACCGACTGTAAGCGTGAAACCGGCGCCAACGGCAAGTGCGAAAACGACACCCACCGCGAGTGTAGCCCCGATACCAACTGTAAGCGTGGCTCCAATACCGACTGCGACACCTATACCAACTACCACCATACTTACCTTACGGGTAAAACAAACCTACAAGTCAGGTGGTAAAATAAAGTCAGTCCGCACCACCAATAAGAAGATTGTCAAAGTGGATAAGAAGGGCAAAATCACTGGGAAAAAAGCCGGAAAAGCAACGGTAACCATCACCTATACCAACGGAAGCCGCAGGATTTTCCGGGTAAAAGTGCAGAAAGGCATTGTAAAAACAACGGCTGTTTCCGTGAATAAACGGAATATAATCCTTGCCAGAAAAGGAAAAAGCTTTCAGCTGAAAGTTACTCGCACACCAGTCACCAGCCAGCAAAAAGTAACTTATAAAAGTTCCAATTCCAAAGTAGCAGCAGTAAATTCAAAAGGAAAAATAGTTGCGAAAAAGAAAGGAACAGCTACAATTACAGTGAAGTCAGGAAACAAAAAAATTACCTGCAAAGTCAAAGTAAAGAAATAACCCCAAAATACTGTCAGAACCGAAACAAAATAAAGTTTTGGTTTTGACAGTATTTTTTTATTGACAAAGCCCAAAAATATGATATACTTTGATAATCAAACTATTTTAAAATAAAAACAAGAAACTACACAACATACCTGGAGGGTATTATGGTTGGAAAAATAAAGGGAACCGGTTCCTACAGGCCGGTTCAGGTGTGGGACAATGACAAACTGTCCCACATGATGGATACAAGTGATGAGTGGATTCGTGGGCGAACCGGAATCGGTCAGAGACACATTGCAAGCGGTGGAGAGAACGTTGCTTATATGGCGGCTCGTGCGGCTGAGGAAGCTCTTTCAGATGCAGGAATGCGACCGGAAGAGATTGACTTGCTCCTGGTGTCTACCATGTCATCTGAAAGGATTATGCCATGTGCTGCCTGTGAAGTGCAGAAACTGATCGGTGCAGTGAACGCAGCCTGCTTTGATCTGAACGGTGCATGCACAGGATTTCTGTTGGCATTGAATACAGCTCAAGCCTATCTGGGGCAGCAGATTTATCGCAGGGCATTGGTAATCGGTTCAGAAACTCTTTCCCATCTTACAAACTGGAAGGACAGAAGTACCTGCGTATTGTTTGGCGATGGCGCCGGTGCGGTGGTGCTGGAAGCGGAAGAAAATGCAGTCTATACCCAGGCTGTTCATTCTATTGGAAGCAGAGGCGAAGCCCTTACCTGTGTCAGCCGCAATCAGCAGCAATTTATAGAAAAAGACGCAGATATTTCTTCAACTTACATGCAGATGGATGGAAAAGAAGTATTCAAATTTGCAGTTTCCAAAGTTCCGGAAGTGATTATGGAGGTTTTGGAAAAAGCAGGAAAAACAAAAGAAGAAATCCGCTTTTACATGCTTCATCAGGCGAATAAAAGGATCGTTGCTTCAGTGGCAAAACACATGAACGAACCTTTGGAAAAGTATCCGATGAACATAGAAAATTTAGGAAATACATCCTCCGCAAGCATTCCGCTTCTCCTGGATGAGTGGAATAAAAAAGGCAGATTAAATTCAGAAGACTGGATTATCCTTTCAGGATTTGGCGGTGGACTTACCTATGGAGCCAGCCTGCTTCAGTGGTAAAAATGTGTATCAGGGCTTTGAAAAATAAAACTATAGCAGATAAAAAAGGCTGCTTTGCCATGGAAATCAGGTAATTCAGGCTGATAAATACAGGTTGTTAGAGAGCGCTTTGAAAATCATTTCCGCAATTTGCGCGCCTATTTTGCAGTATATTTTGCAGAATGTCTTTTTCAACACACTCGGGTCATATAAAGTGAACAGCAACCAAGTAAAGCTTTGAATCATAAAAAGTTGAAAATGGATTTGAAAATCTAAAAAACAAAATAAGGAGAACAAAAAAATGTTAGAAAAAATCAAAGAAATCGCAGCAGATTCATTAGGAGCAGACGTAAGTACAATGACAGCAGAAACATCTTTCAAAGAAGATCTCGGAGCAGATTCCCTTGATCTTTTTGAGATGGTAATGGCACTGGAGGAAGAGTTTGAGGTAGAGATTCCTACTGAAGATCTTGAGAATATTAAGACCATCGGTGATGTGGAAAGCTATCTTCAGAGTCGCCAGTAATTTGAAAATTTTGTATTCAGACTTTGGCAGTATACAGAAATAATCAGCCGGAATGTCAGGAAATATAAGTTATTTAAAGGATGATTCCGGCATGTATTTGCCATAGGCGGGCATGGTATAACGGAATTACAGAATGGAGAATTTCATGAAAACAGAAGTTACAGAATTACTTGGAATTGAATACCCGATCATTCAGGGCGGCATGGCCTGGGTGGCAGAATATCATCTGGCAGCAGCTGTTTCAGCAGCTGGCGGACTGGGGCTGATTGGAGCCGCAAGCGCTCCTGCAGACTGGGTTCGTCAGCAGGTACGGGAGGTAAAAAAACTGACCGATAAACCTTTTGGTGTGAATATTATGCTGATGAGTCCATACGCAGATGAGATTGCACAGGTAATTGTGGAAGAAAAAGTTCCAGTGGTTACAACCGGTGCAGGAAACCCTGAGAAATACATGAAAATGTGGAAGGAAGCAGGAGTAAAGATCATTCCGGTTATTGCTTCTGTGGCTCACGCAAAGAGAATGGAGCGATGCGGAGCGGATGCCGTAGTGGCAGAAGGATGTGAATCCGGCGGCCATATCGGTGAGACAACCACAATGGTTCTGGTGCCTCAGGTCGTAGATGCAGTGAACATTCCGGTTATTGCAGCTGGTGGAATCGCAGACGGAAGAGGGATTGCAGCAGCCTTCATGCTTGGTGCAAAAGCCGTTCAGATGGGAACTCATTTTGTGGCAACCACAGAGTGCTGGGCACATCAGAATTACAAAGATATGATACTGAAAGCAAAGGACATTGACACAAAAGTAACCGGTCGCTCCACCGGTCATCCGGTACGTGCTCTCCGCAATCAGATGACAAAAGAATACTTGAAAAAAGAGGCAGAAGGAGTTCCGTTTGAGGAACTGGAGCAGATGACACTTGGCAGCCTGCGCCGTGCTGTTGTAGACGGAGATGTGAAAATGGGAAGCGTTATGGCTGGTCAGAGTGCAGGACTTGTGAAGGAGCAGATGAGCTGTCAGGAACTGATCAGAAAGCTGGTAAAAGAGACGGATGCGTTGTTGAAAGGAACTGGAATTTATGAGTAAGATCGCATTTCTTTTCCCTGGACAGGGAGCACAGAAGGCTGGAATGGGACAGGATTTTTATGAAAAGTATCCCTCTGCCAGACAGATTTTTGACCAGGCAAGTCAATGGCTTTCTCTGGATATGAAAGCTCTTTGCTTTGAAAAAAATGACAGATTAAACCTTACAGAATATACGCAGGCAGCACTGGTAACCACTTGTCTTGCAATGGAAAAAGTGGTGGAGGAGTGTGGGCTTCATCCGGATATAACTGCCGGATTAAGCCTTGGAGAGTACTGTGCCATCGCTGTTTCAGGTGGAATGAGTGTGAAAGATGCCATAGTAACTGTGCGAAAAAGAGGAATTCTTATGGAACACGCAGTGCCGGCAGGAGAAGGCTCTATGGCAGCTGTTATAGGTCTTGATGCAGATAAGATCCAGACCGCAATTGCAGGAACAAAGGCTGAAATTGCCAATTATAATTGCCCTGGACAGATTGTTATCACAGGACCAAAACCCGCTGTAGAAGAAGCTTCTGTGAAGCTGAAAGAAGCCGGTGCAAGGCGTGTACTTTCCCTTGCAGTAAGTGGTCCTTTTCATTCCTCTTTGCTTCAAAATGCAGGAAAAGAACTGGAAAAAGAACTGTCAAAAGTAGAGTTTTCCGGTCTGAAGATTCCTTATGTGACCAATGTAACCGCCCAGTATGTGACAGACATCAGCGAGACAAAAAATCTTCTTGCAAGGCAGATTTCTTCCTCTGTTCTCTGGCTGCAGAGTGTGGAAAAGATGATTCAGGAGGGTGTGGATACTTTCGTAGAAATTGGTCCCGGAAAGACTTTGGCTGGTTTTATGAAGAAAATAGCGCCGGAAATGAAGACCTATAATATTCAGAATGTGGAAGATCTTGAACAGATTTCAGATCTTATACACAGTAGAAAATAAGATCAAAAACAGTTAATTAAAATAATACAGGTATTATCAGAAGCAGCCGATACGGAGAAATTCAGAAGTGGTTAACAAAGGAAAAGTTAATGTTTGTCGTGCTGGAAAAATATGATATTCACCTGACTTTACAGGAGTAAAACAAGGAATGAATGCAGAAAAAAAGATTGCAGTTGTAACAGGTGCTTCCCGTGGAATCGGAAGAGCAATTGCTCTTGAACTTGCTGCTAAGGGAGCATTTGTAGTTATAAATTATAATGGTTCAAAAGAAAAAGCAGAGGCAGTGAAAGCAGAGATTATTGCTGCCGGAGGTTCGGCTGAAACCAGTCAGTGCAACGTATCTGACTTTGATGCCTGCGGTGCTTTTATTAAAGAAACAGTAAAAAAATATGGACAGATAGATATCTTGGTGAATAATGCAGGAATTACAAAAGACGGGCTTCTGATGGCAATGAGTGAGGAAGATTTCTGCAGGGTTATAGATACAAATCTTAAAGGAACTTTTAACTGCATTCGTCATGTGACCAGACAGATGTTGAAGCAGAAAAGCGGACGCATTGTAAATATGGCATCCATTGTTGGCATCGGCGGAAACCCCGGACAGGCTAATTATGCAGCCTCAAAAGCAGGTGTGATCGGTCTCACAAAGACTGCAGCAAAGGAACTTGCATCAAGAGGAATTACCGTAAATGCCGTTGCTCCTGGCTTTATCAGAACGGACATGACAGATGTACTTTCTGATAAGGTAAAAGAAGAAACCTTGAAGAATATTCCTATGGGAACTTATGGTGAACCGGAGGATGTAGCCAAGGCAGTAGCATTCCTGGCATCACCGGAAGCCAGATATATTACAGGGCAGGTTTTGTGCGTAGACGGAGGAATGTTATGAGTAAAAGACGTGTAGTGGTGACTGGACTTGGAGCAGTAACACCTGTGGGAAATAATGTGCAGGCCTTCTGGGAAAGTGTAAAAACAGGTAAGGTAGGAATCGGAGAAATTACCAGATTTGATACTGCAGATTTTAAGGTGAAGCTTGCTGCAGAAGTAAAAAATTTTAATGCAAAAGATTATATGGATTTTAAAGCTGCCAAACGAATGGAGTTGTTTTCCCAGTATGCAGTGGCTGCATCAAAGGAAGCTATGGCAGATGCAGGAATTGAAATGGAAAAAGAAGATCCTTTCCGCATCGGGGTAATTGTGGGTTCTGGCATTGGAAGCCTTCCTGCAATGGAGGCAGCAGATCAGAGACTGATCCAGCGCGGACCATCCAAGGTTGACCCTCTTCTTGTTCCCAAAATGATCAGCAATATGGCCGCTGGAAACGTATCCATTGCGCTTGGTGCAAGGGGAAAATGCACCAACGTAGTGACTGCCTGTGCGTCTGGAACACATTGTATCGGAGATGCATTTCGTGCAATCCAGTATGGCGATGCAGAAGTTATGATCGCAGGGGGAACGGAAGGTGCGATCAGCCCGGTTGGTGTGGCTGGATTTACGAATCTGACCGCTCTTAGCACCAGTCAGGATCCATATCGTGCATCCATTCCATTCGATAAAGAAAGAGGCGGTTTCGTAATTGGAGAAGGAGCCGGAGTTGTTGTTCTGGAGGAACTTGAGCATGCAAAAGCACGTGGTGCGAGGATCTATGCTGAGGTAGTGGGATATGGCGCAACTGCCGATGCCTACCACATTACTTCTCCGATTGAAGACGGCAGCGGAGCGGCGCATGCTATGACGGATGCCATGAAAGAAGCTGGTGTACAACCTGAAGAAATCGACTACATTAATGCGCACGGAACCGGTACACATCACAACGATCTCTTTGAGACAAGAGCCATTAAAGCAGCACTTGGAGATGCGGCAAAGAAGGTAAAAATCAATTCTACTAAATCTATGATCGGACATCTTTTAGGAGCCGCCGGAGGTGTGGAAGCTGTTGTCTGTGTGAAGTCCATTGAGGAAGGTTTTATTCATCAGACTGTAGGCACAAAGGAGACAGAAGAAGAGTTGGATCTCGATTATTGTATCGGCGGACCAACACGGCAGGAAGTAAATTATGCTATGAGTAATTCTCTTGGATTTGGTGGACATAACGCAGTACTTTTAATGAAAAAATACAGGTAAAAGTGAGTAATATCAGTTTGCGAAGCCTGTAACTTTGAAGGTACTGAACAGCTACATTTAAAGTATGAATTGCTGCAGAAATTGCTGTAAATAAGGAGAAAAAATCATGGAATTTGAACAGATATTAAAGTTGGTTGACCATGTATCAGCTTCTCATCTGGAGTCTTTCTGCTATGAAAGTGATGGAGTGAAACTGACTTTAAATAATAAAATTGCACCTGTGATCATACCTGGAACCATGCAAAATAACATATTATCTGGTGCTGAAACAGGAGAAAAAGGTTTCGTATATGGAGAAAAGTATAGCATTTCAGAACAGGCTCCAGATAGAAAAATGGCGGATAAAGAACTTTCTGCAAGTGAGAAAAAACAGGCTTCAGATACAATGATTTCCAACGGAGAACCAACAGGAAATACTGTGAAATCTCCTCTGGTAGGAACATTCTATGCAGCTCCATCTGAGGATGCTCCTGCCTTTGTAAAAGTGGGAGATATAGTAAAAAAAGGACAGATTCTTGCTATTGTAGAAGCTATGAAACTGATGAACGATATTGAAAGCGATTTTGATGGAGAAGTTGCAGAAATTCTGGTTGAAAACGGTCAGCCTGTAGAGTATGGACAGCCGTTATTTGTAATCCGTTGATATGGAAAGAAGCTAAATTTTATAATATCCATGTTAAAAGGTCAGAATCCCTTTTGACACGCAGACCATTTTATCAAAAATAGGATAAATACATTTGTTTTTCAATGAAATAGGAGCAGATATGAATCACTTAAATATAAAACAAATTGAGGAAATCCTTCCTCATCGTCACCCGTTCCTTTTGGTTGACTACATCGAAGATTATGAACCGGGAGAATTTGCTGTTGGCTATAAATGTGTCACATTCCGGGAGGATTTTTTTAAAGGACATTTTCCCCAGGAGCCGGTAATGCCAGGCGTTCTGATCGTGGAGGCACTGGCACAGACAGGTGCGGTCGCGATTCTTTCCAAGCCTGAAAACAAAGGCAGGATTGCTTACTTTGGCGGCATTGATAAGTGCCGGTTTAAAGGGAAAGTTCAGCCTGGAGATAAGCTAAAACTGGAAATGAAAGTCATGAAACAGAAAGGGCCTATGGGTGTTGGAGAGGCTGTGGCAACTGTGGATGGAAAGGTTGTAGTGAAAGCGGAACTTACTTTTATGGTGGGCTAGATAGATATATATAACGATACTCGGAAGGGTGAAATTATGATCAGAAAGTTATTAATTGCCAATCGCGGAGAAATTGCCGTAAGGATCATCCGCGCCTGTCGGGAAATGGGAATAGAAGCAGTTGCAGTGTATTCTGAGGCAGACAAAGAAAGCCTGCATACGCAGCTTGCAGACGAAGCCATCTGTATTGGACCGGGACCTTCTGTTAAAAGTTATCTGAATATGGAAAGTATTATCAGTGCCGCCATAGTATCCGGTGCAGATGCAATACATCCTGGATTTGGCTTCTTATCTGAAAATGCCAGATTTGCCCAGATTTGTGAGCAGTGCGGCATCACTTTTGTGGGACCTCCATCACAGGTAATCCAGAATCTGGGAAACAAACAGATTGCCAGAAATACCATGGAAGCAGCAGGAGTTCCAGTAATCCCCGGCACTACAAAAGCTATTCTGGATGTGGAAACAGGAGCAAGAGAGGCCAGTCAGATTGGCTATCCGGTCATCATAAAAGCAGCTCTTGGAGGCGGTGGAAAAGGTATGAGAACTGCCTTCTCTCCGGAGGACTTTGAACTGGCATTTCTTACAGCCCAGAAGGAATCTCAGATCGCATTTGGAGATGGAACCATGTATATCGAGCATTTTGTGGAACATCCCAGACATATTGAATTTCAGATCCTTGCAGACAGTCATGGAAATGTAGTACACCTTGGAGAAAGGGACTGTTCGATTCAGCGAAATCATCAGAAAATGATTGAAGAATCTCCTTCTATGGCAGTGTCAGAAGAGCTGCGGAAAGAGATGGGAATTGCAGCAGTAAAAGCGGCGAAAGCAGCACATTATGTAAATGCCGGAACTATTGAATTTCTCCTTGAAAAGACAGGGAAATTTTATTTTATGGAGATGAATACCCGTATTCAGGTTGAGCATCCTGTGACAGAATGGGTTACCGGTCTGGATCTGGTTAAGGAGCAGTTAAGGATTGCTTCCGGGGAAGCTCTGCCTTTTTCCCAGGAAGATATTCATATTCAGGGACATGCTATAGAATGTCGTATTAATGCCGAAAATCCATGGAAAAATTTTCGCCCGTCACCTGGAACAATCACGGATCTTCATCTTCCCGGAGGCCAGGGAATCCGGGTAGATACAGGAATTTACAATGGTTATCAGATTCCACCGTATTATGATTCCATGCTTGCAAAGCTGATCGTACACGGCAATAACCGTGAGGAAGCAATTGCAAAAATGAAAAGCGCTCTGGGAGAAATGATCATTCAGGGTGTTGATACAAATGTAGACTATCAGTTTGAAATTATGAACGATCCGGACTATCAGAAAGGTGTATTTGATATCGGCTTTCTGGAGAGTCATCAGATCGGAGGAGTGAAGGTAAATGAAGCTTAGATATGCCTTTAAACGTACAATTGCAAACAAATCTGCAGGTGCAGATAAAGAACTGAAACCAGAAGTGCCGGATGGTATGCTGAAGAAATGCAATGCCTGCAAGGCCGCTGTATTTGTAGATGAGGTGAAAAAGAATGCCTATATCTGTCCGCATTGCGGCAATTATTTCCGTGTTCATGCAAGGAGAAGAATCGAAATGCTGGCAGATGAAGGAACCTTTGAAGAGTGGGATAGGGTAATGCCAATAAGTAATCCTTTGTCCTATAAAGGGTACGAAGAGAAGGTAAAAAAGCTTCAGGAAAAGACAAACCTGGACGAAGCAATTGTCACAGGAAAGGCAAAAATAGGCGGAATATCTGTAGTGCTTGGAGTGTGTGACAGCCGTTTTCTCATGGCTAGTATGGGAGAAAATGTGGGAGAAAAAATTGCCAGAGCAGTGGAAAGGGCAACACAGGAACGTCTGCCTGTAGTGCTTTTTGCCTGCTCAGGAGGTGCCAGAATGCAGGAAGGAATTGTATCCCTGATGCAGATGGCAAAGACTTCCGCAGCTTTAAAAAGACACAGCGATTCCGGGCTTCTTTATATCAGTGTCCTTACGAATCCAACTACCGGTGGTGTGACAGCAAGCTTTGCCATGTTGGGAGATATTATCCTGGCAGAACCAGGTGCATTAATTGGTTTTGCAGGTCCCAGAGTGATAGAACAAACGATCCGGCAGAAGCTTCCTAAAGGATTTCAGAGTTCAGAATTTCTGTTGGAACATGGATTTATTGATCAGATTGCAGAACGAAAGAACATGAAAGAAACACTGGCCAGACTCTTGAAAATGCACTGTAAAAATGACTGCGCAGAAAGTCTGGACGGGCAGGAAAATGCAGAGAATATTTCTGTAAAAAAATCTGATTCAGCTGATAGCATGTCTGTAAACAGCAAATTGAATGTGGATTTTACGACGAAAATCACAGCAAAAAAATCTGCCTGGGAGCATGTTTCTCTTGCACGAAGCAAAGAACGCCCAACAGGAAAAGATTATCTTCCATGGTTGTTTGATTATTTTACAGAGCTTCATGGAGACAGACTTTTTGGTGATGACCCGGCTCTGGTTGGCGGTATTGCATACCTGGCAGGAAAGCCTGTAACTGTGATTGTCCAGGAAAAAGGAAATGGTACAAAAGAGAATATTGCCCATAATTTTGGCATGGTTTCTCCGGAAGGTTACCGAAAATCCCTACGGCTTATGAAGCAGGCAGAAAAGTTCCACAGACCAGTGATCTGCCTTGTGGATACACCTGGGGCATTCTGTGGACTGGAGGCGGAAGAACGAGGCCAGGGAGAGGCAATTGCCCGAAATCTGTATGAGCTCTCCAGCCTTAAAGTTCCGGTGCTTTCTATTGTAATCGGAGAAGGCGGCAGCGGTGGAGCCCTTGCTCTTGCCGTAGGTGATCAGGTCTGGATGATGGAGAATTCCATTTATTCAATTCTTTCACCAGAAGGCTTTGCATCTATTTTGTGGAAAGACAGCACACGGGCAAAGGAAGCCGCAGAAGTAATGAAGCTGACAGCCGCAGATCTGAAGGAGCTTGGAATTATTGAGCAGGTAATCCCTGAGAATCAGCCTCTTACCAGAGAAAATATGGCAGATACCATGGAAGAGTTGAAAAACAGAATAGAAGAATTCCTGGAAACTTATCAGTTGCTTGATCCGGAAAAATTACTGAATAAGCGCTATACTCGTTTTAGAAATTTGTAAAATTGTAGAAAAACATATCAAATTGTGATATACTTACCGTAAATATTTGCTTGAATGTTTTATAGAAAATAATGTTGTCACATTATAGGAGAGAAAAGAGTGGAGAACAGGGAAGTTATTAATGATGTACTGGTACATCTGTTCAACGAGATTATGGAGCTGGAAGAGCAGGCGATCATTACGGAAGAATATAAGGATATCACGAATAATGATATGCATATTATTGAAGCTGTAGGCCTTGGCGGGAACAAAATGTCCGACATTGCGGCCAAACTGAATATCACCGTAGGTTCCCTGACTACTTCCATGAACAGCCTTGTAAAAAAGGGATACGCCACAAGGGAGCGAAGTGAGCAGGATCGCCGTGTGGTATTTATCCATCTCACCCTGAAAGGAAGAAAGGCATATCATCACCATGCGGAATTTCACCGCAAAATGACAGATGCAGTGCTTGATGTACTGGACGAGAAGGAAGCGCTTGTCCTTGCCAAGGCCCTGGACAGTCTGACCCTTTTCTTTAGACAGTATAAATCATAATATCGGTAGAACCAGGGCATTTTGACTGTGATAAAGCTGAACTTCTCTTTTTTGAAGCCCATATTTTGATCTGGATAATGATTATGACGCATATAGTTTGACTATAAATCCAAGAGACAAATATCTGACTGTTGCAGCAGTATATTTTCTATTACGGTTACTGTTCACTCCGTTCACAGTAACACGCTTCGCGATGCACAGAAATCATGCTTTGCATGATTTCGCGCCGCAACTCTCGGGTTTTCTGTGAACTTTGTTCACAAAAAACACCTCGCGGAATGTTACCAGTGAACAGTAACCTATTACGAACTGATGGGATCAGGTAAAGATCCGGAAAGGACATTCTATGAAGAGAAGAGCATTATCATGGTTTATGGCCGCTGCACTTGGTGTTGGAACAATGGCTGGAGGTATTGGAAGCGCAAATATTGTATTGGCAGAAGAACAGAATGAAGAAACGGAAGCGGCAGATGAGACATCAGAAGAGCCGGCTGATGAGACGGATTCAGACAGTTCTGTAATGAAAATTGGGGCACTGAAGGGACCTACTGCAATGGGAATGGCACAGCTTCTGGACGATGAGAATTACGAGTTTTCCCTTGCTGCATCTCCAGATGAAATTGTTCCAATGATCGTTCAGGGACAGGTAGATGTAGCAGCTGTTCCATCCAATTTAGCCTCCGTTTTATATCAGAAAACAGATAAAAACGTCAGCGTTCTGGCAGTAAATACTCTTGGTGTTCTTTATCTGGTGGAGAATGGTGATTCCATCCAGTCTGTAGATGATTTAAAGGGAAAAACGATCTATGCCAGTGGTAAAGGTGCGACTCCGGAGTATGCGTTAAACTCTGTTCTGAAGTCTAATGGACTGGATCCGGAGAAGGATGTGACCATTGAGTACAAGTCTGAGCATGCAGAGGTTGTAGCAGCGCTTGCAGAAGACCAGACAGCAGTTGGACTTCTTCCACAGCCTTTTGTAACCACTGCACTTATGAAGAATGAGAACCTTCGTGTGGCCCTTGACCTGAATGAGCTTTGGGAGTCTTCTGCAACAGATGGAAGCAGGCTGGTAACAGGTGTTGTAATTGCCAGAAATGATTATCTGAAAGAGCATGAAGCAGATATTGATGCGTTTATGGATGCATATAAGGACTCTGTAGAATTTGTAAATTCTGATACAGAAGCAGCTGCCCAGATCATTGGAAACCATGATATTATTCCGGCAGAAGTTGCAGCAAAAGCCATTCCGGAATGCAGTATTGTATTCATGGAGGGCGACGAAATGCAGACCATTCTTTCCGGCTATCTGAACACACTAAATGAGCAGAATCCGGAAACAATCGGAGGTCAGTTACCAGATGAGGACTTCTATTATAAACGCTGATAAGGCAAAAAAATATCGGATATTTTATAAAATTGTGGCAGCTGCTGTATGGATTATGGTATGGCAGCTGACCAGTATGTGGCTGAAACAGGAGATCCTTCTGGCATCTCCTGTTTCTGTTATAAAGAGACTTACCGAATTGATTGTAATGGGAGATTTCTGGAAATCTGTGGTGTTCAGTTTCGTAAGGATTATACTGGGATTTTCTCTGGCTTTGATCCTGGGAACGGTTCTGGCGGCGCTTTCTTCTGCTTTTTTTGCTGTGGAAGTGCTGATGGAGCCATTGATCATGGTGATAAAAGCTACGCCAGTTGCTTCTTTTATCATTCTGTGCCTGATTTGGATCCCATCCAGAAACTTATCCGTTTTTATTTCGTTTCTCATGGTTTTTCCAGTGGTATATACAAATATTCTGGAAGGAATCAGGCAGACGGACAAACAGCTTCTGGAGATGGCAGATTCCTTTGGAGCGGGAGTGGGAAAAAAATTACAATTTATCTATCTTTCCCAGGTTATGCCATATGCAGTTACTGCCTGTAAACTGGGACTTGGTCTCTGTTGGAAAGCGGGAATTGCGGCTGAAGTAATCGGCATTCCTGCTGGTTCCATCGGTGAAAAATTATACAAAGCCAAGGTGTATCTGGAGACACCAGACCTGTTTGCATGGACAATTGTCATTATTGCAGTGAGTGTGGGATTTGAGAAGATTTTTATGTTTGCGTTGAGAAGAAGTGTGGGAGAATAACCGTAAAAGGAAGCATTTTCGAGAAAATATCCGGGCGAAAATGCTTCCTTTTTATAGGGAGCTTTAAAACCTGCATATCCTGCAGAAAGCCTTTGCTTTAGTCTACTCCGTTTTTTGCGCAGATATCAGCGAGACAGCATCTGTCACAATAAGGCCTGGTTCTGGCAGTACAGACTTCCCGTCCGTGGTTTACCAGGCGGTGACAGAAGTCATTTCCCTCTTCCGGCGGAATGATTTTCCACAGTGCCATTTCAACTTTCTTAGGATCCTTGATTCCATCCACAAGGCCAATCCGGTTGGTGAGACGAATGCAGTGTGTATCAGTGACAATAGCTGGTTTACCGAATACATCGCCCATGATCAGATTGGCACTTTTGCGTCCTACACCGGGGAGGGCGAGAAGAGCGTCAAAGTCACATGGAACATTGTCATGGTATTTTTCATGCAGGATTTTCATGCATGCGCTGATGTCTCTGGCTTTACTTTTTCCCAGTCCGCAAGGCTTTACAATCGCTTCAATTTCTTCAGGGGTAGCTGCTGCAAGTGCGGCTACGTCCGGATATCTGGCATACAGATCCTGCACTACAACATTGACTCTGGCATCTGTACACTGTGCTGCCAGCCGTACGCTAACCAACAGTTTCCAGGCTTCGTCGTAATCAAGAGTGCAATCTGCCAGGGGGTATTCTTTCTTTAATCGATCTATTACTTCAAGAGCGAGTTCTTCCTTTGTCATTTTGTAAAATCCTTTCATGAATGATGTATTCATTGTAATTGGAAATCCTCGATTTTGCAAGGTTATGCTGCTTTATTTTGTACGAACTTAGGGGAACAGTAATGGGAAAAAGATCACTGTTGACTCTGCGGACAGTAACGGAAAAAAGTAATACTTCAGAGTGAAAATGTGAATATTGTTAAAAAAAATCCCGCGACAGCTATATATACTGCCGCGGGATGCACTTTTTAGTTTAAATGCCAGATATCTTTATTATACTGCTCAATGGTTCTGTCAGAAGAGAAGAATCCGGCTTCTCCCATATTTACGAGCATTTTCTTTGCCCAGCTGTTGCGGTCTTCATAATCCGCAAATACCTGATCTTTAACTTTAATATAATCTTTGAGATCCAGCAAAGTCATAAACCAGTCTTTATTCAAAAGTTCGTTATAGAAGTTTCTCAGATGTTCCTCTTTACCAAGCTTCAGCATCGGCTCGCTGACAATAAAATCTACATACTTTTTAATATCAGCATCTCCCTCATAAATTGCTCTGGAATTGTAATCCATCTTCTCATAATGCTTGATAATTTCATCACTGGACTCACCAAAGATATAAATATTATCCTTGCCAACCAGATCACTGATCTCCACATTTGCTCCGTCCATAGTACCAAGAGTAATAGCACCATTCAGCATAAACTTCATGTTTCCAGTACCGCTTGCCTCCTTGGAAGCCAGGGAAATCTGCTCGGAAATATCGCAAGCAGGGATCAGTTTTTCAGCAGCACTTACATTGTAGTTTTCCACCATAACAAGCTTCATATAAGGTGCTACGTCTGGGTCATTCTGAATCAGGGTTTCTAGAGTCAGAAGCAGATGAATGATATCCTTTGCAATGTAATAAGCAGGAGCTGCTTTTGCACCAAAGATGAAAGTAATCGGTCGTTCCGGTTTCTTTCCGTCTTTGATTTCCAGATATTTATAAATAATATAAAGAGCATTTAACTGCTGACGTTTATACTCATGAAGTCTCTTGATCTGGATATCAAAAACACTGTTTTCATCGATCTCGATACCAGTATTTTCCAGAACAAAATCCTTGCAGATTTTCTTTGCATTTGTCTTGATCTCAAGCAGCTGATCCAGAACCTTCTGATCATCCTTGTAAGCAAGAAGCTTCTTCAGTTCATCGGCATCTTTTTTATAACCCTCTCCAATAAGTGAAGAAATAAACTTGGTCAGTGGCTGGTTGCAATACATTAACCAGCGGCGGAAAGTAATACCATTGGTCTTATTATTGAATTTTTCAGGATAAATTTCATAAAACTGATGCAGCTCGGAGTTCTTCAGAATCTCTGTATGAAGGGCTGCAACACCATTGATTGAGAAGCCATAATGAATGTCCATATGTGCCATATGAACCAGATTATTGCTGTCAATAATAGCAAGATTTTCAGCCGGATATTTGGCTTTTACCTTTTCATCCAGCTTGCGGATAATCGGAACCAGCTGTGGAACAATGTCTTCCAGATAATGGATTGGCCATTTTTCAAGCGCCTCAGCCAGAATTGTATGATTGGTATATGCACATACATTGGAAACGATTTCAGCAGCTTCATCAAAGTCAATTCCACGCTCACCAAGAAGGCGGATGAACTCAGGAATGATCATACTTGGGTGAGTGTCATTGATCTGAACAACAGCATAATCAGCCAGATCATGAAGGTTGCTTCCCTTGGAAACTGCCTCATCCAGAATCAGCTGAGCGGCATTGCTGACCATGAAATACTGCTGGTAAACACGAAGCTTACGTCCATCTTCATCACTGTCATCCGGATACAGGAACAGTGTCAGATTGTGGAGAATATCCTTTTTGTTAAAGGTAATTCCATCATGAACCATGGACTCATCTGCCAGATCAATGTCAAAAAGATTAAGGTGGATCGCTTTGTTTTCATAGCCTGCAACATCAATACTATACATGGTAGATTTCAGGGAAAAACCTCTGAAAGGAACCATATAAGTTACATTTGTAGCAGTCAGCCAGGAATCAGGAGTGATCCATGGATTCGGTACTTCATGCTGAAGATTGTCTTCAAAAACCTGTTTGAAAAGTCCAAGATGGTAATTCAGACCAATACCTTCTCCAGGAAGTCCAAGTGTTGCAATAGAATCCAGGAAACATGCAGCCAGACGTCCAAGACCACCATTTCCAAGAGATGGTTCCGGCTCAACGGATTCAATTTCTGCAAGAGATTTGCCATTTTTTTTCAGAAATTCTGCAACCTCATCGTAGATTCCAAGATTGATCAGATTGTTGGAAAGAAGCTTACCAATGAGAAATTCGGCAGAAATATAGTAAATTTTTTTCTTGCCATCGTGATAGCCTTTTGCAGCTAACTGCTCTTTTGTATAGGTGAGAAGTGCTTCGTATACTTCCTGGTCGGTACATGCTGCGCAGTCTTTGTGGAACATGTTCTGGATCATAGTTTCTAAAGCTTTCATAATTATTTTCTCCTTTCGAGAGCGTGTGAATGATGCTCGTCTGAAATCCACCGGTATGCCTGATGCCGTGGACATCACCTTTGTTCGATGGTGTTATATTAGCATATGCATCTCTTAGAAAAATACAACAAAACTGTTCTGTTATGACATTTTTTTGCGGAATTTGTGAGGGGACAGCTGATTGGCTTCCTGAAATTTTTTTATAAAATAACTGGTATTGTTAAAACCTACATCTAGAGCAATGTCCGTCACAGATGCATCTGTATGCAAAAGCAGGGACTTTGCCTTTTCAAGTCTGTAGTCATTCAGGTAGGCTGCTGCTGTTTTTCCGGTATACTGTTTGAACAGCTTCATAAAATAGAATTCACTGTAATTGGAAAGACCGGACAGTTCCTTTACAGACAGAGGCTCACGGTAATGGGCACTGATATAGTCCAGGACCTTTTTTACAGATAAAAGATTCCTGTTCTGTTCGGCATCTGTAGTAATGATGTAATTTCCTGCCAGCATTTCATAAAAAAGCCCATAGAAAAGTCCTTTCAGCTTCATATAATAGAAGGGCGGTTTTTCCTTGTGGCATTTATGGATCTCGCAGAAAAGATGGAAAATATTATTATAATTTTCATTGGCAGGAGTGATCAGATGGGTGAATTCTGCCCGGTTCTCCATAAGCAGGGAGATTACTTTTTCCTGACAGAGATCCCCTGCAGGACCCGCCAGAAAGCTAAGGTCAAACACCACGCTTCTGTAATATAAAATATGTCTGGAATCTGACTTGATTCCATGCAGAACACCGCTGTTGACAATGAGAAGATCTCCCTCTTTCAGACGCAGTGTTTCCCGGTTAAGCCTTGCAAGCCCGTTTCCCTTGTCAATACAGATGATCTCCATTTCTTTATGCCAGTGGTTGTATAAGGAGCGGAAAATCTCACAATTATCTGTATAAGTTTCTACTGGCAGCTCAAAAGAACCATGGGTTTCAAGCTCCTTCATGGTTTCGTCTACGTTTGGTGAAATATCAGGTATTTTATCTGCCATGGCATCCTCCCTGAAAATGAGTATTATCCACAAGCTTCACGAAGCATGCAGAATTGTGTTATCTATGAACTTTGTTCACAAAAACGCCTCGCGGAACGTTACCAGTGAACCGTAACGAAATGTAAACAATAGCGAAATTTGTTTGCTTATAATTAATATATGTTATCATTGTCTTGTATTATACGTTATGCGTCAAACCTTCGCAAGTCTGTAGAAATTTTCGAAAATCTGACGCTTTTATTGGAAAAGAAAACCAGGTGGTTTATAATAAGGATTAAAAGAGCTGCTGTTCAGTATCTGCACATTGACAAAAGCGGTTACTTAATATTCGCTCTGGATGTGCAAAAGATACAGCGGAAAGGAAGGCATTTTGAAGATAGATTTTAAACATGCAAGAGGCGTTTTCGAGGATTATTTAAATGGATATGACAGAGAAGATGAAAAGATAAAATTAAAAATCATTCACACATATGGGGTGGTAAAAAGTGCTCGTGAAATTGGTCACAGAATGCATTTGAATGAGGAAGACCAACAGCTTGCGGAGCTTATTGCCCTGCTTCACGATATTGGAAGATTCCAACAGCTTCGTCTTTATAACAGCTTTTCACCGGACACTATGGATCACGCTGCATTCGGTGTACAACTGTTATTTGAGGGAGAAAATCCGATGATCAGCAGATTCATAGAAGACCGAAGCTATGATGAGCTCATTCGCGTGGCAATTGCCAGACACAGTGATTTCAGGCTGGAAGGAATTCAGGACGAAAGAACTCTTTTCCACGCAAAAATGATCCGCGATGCAGACAAGCTGGACAATTGCAGAGTGAAGCTGGTGGATTCTGTGGAGGCTATGATCGGTGTCCCTCAGGAGCATGCCGGAGAAGGCAAAATATCTCCAAAGGTATGGGAATCCTGCCTGAGAAAAGAGGCAGTTTCATCTCCTGACAGGATTACATCCGTAGATTACTGGGTATCCTATGCAGCGCAGTATTATGACCTGAATTTTAAGGAAACATGGCGGATCATGAAAGAAAAGGATTACATTTCCAGGATTATAAAGCGGTTGGAATATAAGGAGAAAGACACCAGGGAAAAGATGGAAATACTGGAGCAGCAAATGAACGCTTACATGGAGAAAATCCTATGCTGAGCTCTCAGATTTCCTACCAGATCATCCGCAGCAGCCGCAAAACTATGAGCCTGGAAATTAAGGCTGATGGCAGTGTTGTTGTACGCGCGCCTCTCCGTCTTTCCGAAGCAAAAATTCAGAAATTTGTGGAAGAAAAACAAGAATGGATCCTGAAAAATCTGGAAAAAATCCAGAAAAGAGATGCACAGAAGGAGAACGTACAAAAGCTGTCTGCCCTGGAAAGACAGCATCTGCAGAATAAAGCCTGCGTGGTAATTCCAAGGCGAGTGGCATATTATGCAGAAAAGTTAGGGGTAAGCTATGGGAAAATTACCCTGCGTCAACAGAAAACAAGATGGGGAAGCTGTGCCGCAAATGGAAATCTGAATTTTAACTGGCTGTTAATTCTGGCACCTCCTGAGGTGCTGGATTATGTGGTGGTCCATGAGCTTTGCCACCGTAGGGAAATGAACCATTCCCAGGCATTCTGGAAAGAAGTTGAGAAGATCCTTCCAGATTACCGGGAAAGACAAAAGTGGCTGAAAGACAACGGCTGGAGATTAATGGAGGAGGGTTTTTAATGAGAAAAAAAGGAAAAAAATGGTTCGGTTTGCTTATTGCAATCGTATTTTTATGTGCATTCTGTGTACCGGTAGCGGCTGCGTCCAAGCTTCCCAGATTACAGGTAAAAGGCACACAGCTTGTAAACAGCAGTGGGAAAAAAGTACAGCTTAGAGGTATCAGCACCCATGGTCTGTCCTGGTATCCAGAGTATGTAAATCAAAGTGCATTTACTTTTATGAAGAAAAACTGGAAGGTAAATGCAGTGCGTCTTGCCATGTATACTGCTGAATATAACGGCTATTGTACCGGGGATGCATCCAATCGGCGTAAGCTGGAAGCGTGTATTGATAACGGTGTAAAATATGCCACAAATGCAGGTATGTATGTGATTATTGACTGGCATATTTTAAGTGATGGAAACCCTCAGCAAAATCAGAAAGAAGCTTTGAAGTTTTTCAAAAAAATGGCAAAAAAATACAAAAATAATACCAATGTGATCTACGAAATCTGTAATGAGCCAAATGGAGGAACATCCTGGAGTACAATAAAAAAATACGCTGAAAAGATTATAAAAGGTATCCGCACCTATGACAAAAAAGCTGTGATTCTGGTAGGAACGCCCAACTGGTCACAGGATGTAGATCAGGCTGCGCTTTCCCCGGTTAGTAAGAAATACAGGAAAAACGTAATGTACACCCTGCACTTTTACGCAGCAACACATAAGGAATGGCTGAGAGATAAAGCACAGGCTGCCCTTGATAAAGGACTGCCGTTATTTGTATCCGAGTTTAGTATTTGTGATGCTTCTGGAAATGGTGGACTTGATAAAGCTGAAGCAAAAAAGTGGCTGACTTTCCTGGATAAAAACAATATCAGCTATATGGCATGGAGCCTGTCAAATAAGGCAGAAAGCTCTGCATTTATAAAATCCGGCTGCAGTAATACAGGAAAATGGTCCTCAAAGAATCTGACAGCAGCAGGAAAATGGATTACAAACTGGTATAAAAAGAAATAAAAAGAAATAAAAAGAACACATTGGAAAGTGTTTTTTTCTATAGTTTTGAGAATTTTGAGCAGTTGCAAATCAAAATATAAATGACTGAAATGGAGTTAATTAAGTGGAAATAATCGCAGATCTTCACATTCATTCCAGATATTCCATGGCAACAAGCAAGCTTGGAACCCCGGAATATCTGGATCTGTGGGCAAGAAAAAAAGGAATTTCTTTAGTGGGAACCGGTGATTTTACCCATCCTGCCTGGCGGGAGGAACTGAAAGAAAAGCTGGTTCCGGCAGAAAGTGGACTGTATCGGTTAAGAGATGAATATGTGCTGGAAGAGGCGAAAATGCTTCCTGGGGGAGCTCCCCGTTTCGTAATTACAGGGGAGATCAGTTCTATCTATAAGAAGAATGGAAAGTGCCGCAAGGTGCATAATGTACTTCTTTTATCCGGCCTTGAAGAAGCAGATAAAATAGCTGGGAGACTGGAAAAGATTGGAAATATTCACTCAGACGGAAGGCCAATACTGGGACTTGATTGTCACGATCTTCTGGAAATTTTACTGGAAAACTGTGCCGATGGAATGCTGGTTCCGGCACATATCTGGACTCCCCACTTCGGGCTTTTTGGTGCCGCATCAGGGTTTGATACCATGGAAGAATGTTTTGAA
The DNA here is from genome assembly GCF_964249465.1 of Ruminococcus sp. Marseille-P328. Classification (NCBI taxonomy): domain Bacteria; kingdom Bacillati; phylum Bacillota; class Clostridia; order Eubacteriales; family Oscillospiraceae; genus Ruminococcus; species Ruminococcus sp. Marseille-P328. The sequence continues at coordinate 97,028 of NZ_CAXUBQ010000007.1, forward strand.
GATCTTACTTCATATGTTCATGCTGTGGAAACGGGATTATCTTCAGATCCACCTATGAACTGGCGTTTATCTGCACTTGATGGACTTCAGCTGATCTCAAACTCAGATGCACATTCTCCATCAAAGCTTGGAAGAGAGGCTAACTTACTGGACATTGAATTGTCCTATCAGGGACTTTATGGTGCTGTCCAATATGGAAAAGGTTTTCTTGGAACACTGGAATTTTTCCCGGAAGAGGGAAAATATCACTATGATGGACACAGAAAATGTCACATCTGTCTGAGTCCGGAAGAAGCAGAAAAGTATCATGGAATATGTCCTATATGTGGGAAAAAACTGACTATGGGAGTGAATCACAGAATTATGGATCTGGCTGATAGAGAAAATGGGTTTGTGAGAAAAAATGCCAGACCTTTTGAGAGCATTGTACCTCTTCCTGAGGTGATTTCTGCCTGTGTTGGAAAGGCTGTAACCACCAAAATAGTCACTGGTGAATATGAAAAGATGCTTCAGAAACTGGGAAATGAATTTGATATTTTAAGGGAAATTCCCATTGCGGATATTGAGAAAGAAAGTAGTCACATGATTGCTTCAGGCATTCGGAAACTTAGAAACAGAGAAGTAATCTGTAAACCTGGATTTGACGGCGAGTATGGGAAAATCTGTCTGTTTTGAGGAAAAGGCTGTTTTTTGAAAAAATATAGATGAATGTGGTATAAGGAACGGTGAAATGATAGAAAATAAGAGAATTAAAATTGGAATTATTTCAGATACACATGGTCTTTTACGGACAGAAGTTCTGGACATATTACAGTCCTGTGACTGCATTTTTCATGCTGGAGATGTGGACAGACCGGAGCTTCTGGATACTATAAGATCATTGGGCGCTTTATATGTAGTGCGAGGAAACAATGATGGATACTGGGCACAGAATCTGCGAAGAAGCTTGAACTTTACAGTTGGAAATGTGAAATTCTTTATGGTTCATGACAGGAAAGATGTTGCCTGGGAGTTAGGGGATACCCAGGTGGTGATTTTTGGACACAGTCATCAGTATTTTGCAAAAGAAATTGGCGGAAGGCTGTGGCTGAACCCTGGAAGCTGCGGCAGAAGCCGCTTTGGTGGAGACGTGACCATGGCAGTTATGACCGTGGAAAACGGCAGCTGGCAGGTGGAAAAAATCGTGCTCTGAACAGTTGCAATGTGGAAAAAAGGAATATCCAGAACACAGTTTTACAATTATGTTGTAGAAAAATTGGGAAAAACAGGGGAGAGAATTGTCGAAAGATGACATTGCAATTTTAACAAGATAATGTATAATAGGGCAGAAGAAAAAGCCATGAAAGAAATGAGGATTTGCAGTGGAGAAAAAAGAAATCGATGTAAAATTCATTGTAGGAATTGTCATTCTTCTGGTGATCTTTGGCGTAGTAGGCGGCTCGTTCTGGAATCTGGTTGCCAGACAGGCACAGAAAGACAAACAGGAGGAAGCCCGTCTGGAAAATGAAGCCATAAGAGCTATTTATGTGGAAGCCGGAGATATACTGAAGGAAATGGTATTCGTAGATATGGATAAAAAAACTGTTTTCAAGGCAGCGATTCCCAAGGAAGGAATTTATAACAAAAATGATAAATTAATTGCCGGGGATACCTTGGAAAATGGAGATATGGTGAAAATCTACGGTGACAGAAATATGACAAGATCCATCCCTGCACAGTATCCAGGGATTACAAAGATGAAGCGAAATGGCAGGGCTTCTCTTGAGGAGCTTCAGCCTTATCTGGAAATTGCAAATGAACTTCTTTGTGGAGACAGCGAGGAGGAAGACAAAAAGTGAAGTATCTGAGGCAATTTTGTATTATTTTGCTGGTTTCAGCGTTGGGTGAGGGATTACATATCCTTTTGCCTCTTCCGGTACCGGCCAGTGTATATGGTCTTGTGCTGATGCTTGGAGCACTTGCAAGCGGAATTCTGAAACTTGAGCAGGTAGAGGAAGCAGCAGATTTTCTGGTTGAAATTATGCCGGTTATGTTCGTTCCTGCAGGTGTGGGACTTTTGGAAGCGTGGGGTGATCTGCAACCAATCTGGCTTCCTGTTGTGCTCATAACAATTCTGACAACCGTCATTGTAATGGTAGTTACTGGACGCAGTACTCAGTTTGTGATCAGAAAGGACAGGGGGAAAGATAAGAAATGATAAATTTTATAGAAAATTCCCTGTTTTTCGGGGCGGCATTAAGTCTGGCTGGATATGAGGTCGGTCTTTTGCTGAAGAAAAAGTTTAAAATGGCGCTGTTTAATCCTCTTTTGATTGCAATTCTATGTGTAATGGGAATGCTTCAGTTTATGCAGGTGGATTATAAGACCTACAATGCAGGCGGTCAGTATATCAGTTATCTGCTTACTCCTGCTACAGTATGTCTTGCGGTACCGCTTTACAGACAGCTTACTCTGCTTCGTAAGAATCTGAAAGCTGTCGTTATAGGAATTGTTTCCGGTGTACTTGCAAGTATGGTCAGTGTCTTGATTTTTGCAAAGCTGTTTGGACTTTCCCATTCGGAGTATGTTACTCTGCTTCCGAAATCCATTACTACAGCCATTGGAATGGGTGTATCGGAAGAACTTGGCGGACTTGTTACGATCACTGTTGCAGTTATTATTATCACTGGTGTGCTGGGAAATGTGATTGCGGAGGCAGTCCTTAAAGTGGCAAAAATTGAGGAGCCTATCGCGAAAGGTCTGGCACTTGGAACTTCAGCCCATGCCATAGGTACATCTAAGGCAATGGAACTGGGTCCTGTAGAAGGTGCTATGAGCAGCCTGGCAATTGCCGTTGCCGGACTTCTTACTGTTATTGCCGCTTCTGTGTTCGCTGGATTTATGTAAAAACATGTTTGTGGATTAACTACTATGAAAGTATAGCGAATAAATAAGCCTGTAGACATGTTCATTTAGATTTTGTAAAAAGTAAAACGTCTGATTCTGTTTGAAACAGGTTCAGACGTTTTTTTATCACTTAAAAACGAACAGATATTCGGAAATTACTGATTCGTACCGTTTTATAGGACTTATATTGTGGTAGACTAGTCTCATAAAGAAAATATGTTCGGAAAATACGTTCGGTATTTGATGGCGGATGATATTGGAGTTTGGGAAACGGAGGAGATATTATGTGGAAATCAGGCAGAAATATTAACAGCAGAAGAGCTGCCCTTGCAGAGGGATATATGGAGGATACACAGGAGAGCCGCGGCAGGAAATTTTCCGGGAGCACAGCCATGATACTGGGACTTTTTATTACGTTGGAGCTCATGATCGGGGGAGCTATGATCTTTAATTATGATTTTCATGGTGCAGATCTTATTGCTCTGCTCTTTGCTTTTATGGTATTATATTCTGGAGTCGTAGCAGTATTGACAGATAAATAGGAGTAAGGATATGCCAAAATCTTTCCAGCAGAAACTGAAAATTTTATATCTTATGCGAGTCTTTTCTGAGAAAACAGATGAGGCACATCCCATGAGTGTGAAAGATCTGATTTCCTATCTGGAGAGTCTGGGAATTCATGCAGAGCGGAAGACGATATATGACGATATAGAGACTTTGCGTGTGTTCGGAATGGATATTATGAATCGAAGAGAGAGACCGTCAGGTTTTTATCTTGCAAGCCGTGAGTTTGAGACTGCAGAGCTGAAGCTTCTTGTAGATGCTGTTCAGTTTTCCAGATTTCTTACTGTTGGGAAATCGCGGCAGTTGATCCAGAAACTGGAGCACTTTACCAGTATTTATCAGGCCAAAGACCTGCAGCGGCAGGCAATCGTACTGGATCAGGTGAAGAATACAAACGAGAGCATTTATTATAATGTAGATGAGATACACAGAGCAATTTCACAGAACAGACAGATCAGCTTTCAGTATACAGAATGGACAGTGTCCAAGGAGAGACATCTGAAGAAAGGTGGAGCTCGCTATCAGATCAGTCCATGGCAGATGATATGGCAGGATGGTAATTATTATCTGATAGGAGTCGATGAGAAGAGTGGCATTGTGAAGCATTACCGCGTAGATAAAATGTTGAAGATCCTTACAGAGAATGAAGCAAGAAATGGTGCCGAACTCTTCCGGAAATTTGACAGTGCCAGATTTGCTGCCGGTACTTTTGGAATGTTTGGAGGCCGTGAAGAGAAAGTTAATCTGGAATTTGAGAACCATCTTGTTGGTGTAATGATTGATCGATTTGGTCAGGATATTATGATTATGTCCAAGGACAATGAGCACTCCGTCACCAGGGTACAGGTGAATGTAAGTACACAGTTTTATGGCTGGCTTGCTGCCCTTGGAAATAGCGTGAGAGTGATTTCACCGGAGAATGTGCGAAAAGAATACCGGGATTTTTTAAGAAAAGCCCTGGAGAATTATGAAGGATAAAAGCATGACGGTTAAATCCAGACTTTTGGAGTTATTAGAACAGCATAAAGGTGAAACTTTATCTGGTGAGGATATTGGCAGGGAGCTTTCCTGTACACGAGCCGCAGTTTGGAAAGCTGTGAACAGTCTGCGCCAGGAAGGATACCCCATTGAGGCCGGACCGAATAAGGGATATATGCTTGCAAGAGAGAGTAATCTGATTTCAGCAGAGGGAATCAGACTTTTTCTGGAGGATCCACAGGTTGAGATAAAAATATTTGATGCAATCAGCTCTACCAATCTGGAGGCCAGGCAGCTGGCTGTGAGCGGAATGGCTGGACACGGCTCTTTTGTTGTTGCCATGGAGCAGACAGCAGGAAGAGGACGAAGAGGCAGGGAGTTTTATTCTCCTAAAGGCAGTGGGATTTATCTCAGTGTTATTCTGGAACCGAAGGGGACACTGGAGGGCAGTCTTCTGATCACTACTGCAGCAGCTACTGCAGTGTATAAGGCTGTGAAAGAAGTATGCGGTGTAAAACTTGGAATTAAATGGGTAAATGACCTGTACAAGGATAACCGTAAGGTTTGTGGTATTCTTACAGAGGCGGTCACAGATTTTGAAAGTGGAAATATAGAATTTGCAATTGTAGGAATTGGGCTGAACCTGTACGTTGAGCAGGAACAATTCCCCAAAGAGCTTCAGGAAATTGCCGGAGGAATCTATGAAGATGAACAATCCTCCAGAACTGCGGACAGGAACCGCCTTGCAGCGCAGATTGTGAACTATCTTCTGGAAGAAAACCGGGAATTGAAATTGTCGGAAGAATACGTGGAACATAATATTGTTCCAGGAAATGAAATTACAATTACAGATAATAAAAGCAGCAGAAGTGCCAGAGCATTAGCGATTTGTCCAGATGGGAAATTGCTGGTTCAGGAGACTGATGGCACTCAGAGTAAGCTGGCTTTTGGAGAAATCTCAATAAAAATACCGCCGATAAAATAAATTTATCGGCGGTAAAGTTATTAGAAATATTATGTGGCAGATACCTGACTTTTATTGGAATAGTTACTCTATTTTGCAGAATTATTGTCTGGCTCAGCAGTAATGAATGGTTGAACTGAAGTAGTATCCGAAATTTTGATATCGGTATTCTTTATTACATTATCCGCATTCTGATCTGGCTGTGTTGTTGAAGACACTGTTGAGGTAGGTGCTGATTTTGTATTCATTTGTGGAGCGCTGTTATCAACAGGCTGTTGATAAGGACGATATGGCTGCCAATAATGTTCTGACACATCTTTTTTACAATCAGCTTTTTCGTCAGGAGAGATGCTTTTGATTTTTCCTGTAAGAAGCTGATAACCGGCAACGATGATCAGAATTCCAATGATAACAGAAGGAATCTGGTACATGATATCCTGTATAATAATAGCCAGAGAATTTGGTAAAATCCAGAAGAGCAGATCACGGAAACCATTCCAGAAAACAGCAACTCCGAAAACAATCAGGAGAATTGCCGCAATTTTAATATGTTTTTGCGAGAGCCTGATATTATTCTGAAATATACGGTCAAGATGCAGAATATAGTTATCCTCTATCGCGTAAAATTCTTCTTCCGGCAGTTCTTTCAAGTTATGAACATGGAAGAAACTGTAGAACCATAATACAGGAAGAAAGATAACCAGAGAGGAGATATTAAGCCCTCCGGCAATTGCGATAATAGCCCAGAATAGAGTCATAATGCTGATTCCCTGCTTAAAGAATCCCATATACATTTCTCCCGCACCAGGAATCAGGGAAGAGATAAAAAGCAGGAATCCTTTTTTTTGTTTTTGCATGTTAGTTACCTCCGTTTGTTATTGTATTTGAAATAGAATTAATGTAGTTGACAACTTTCTGGGGAGCATCAGAGATTCCATCTGTAATTCCATTTGAAAAATTACGTAATGAAGTTCTAATTTCCCGGCGCGTTTCAGATGATTTGGCTGTGGACTGCGGAAGCTGAGGCGAGACGAAGTCCATTTGCCCAAGGCTGAACAACATAACCAGTGCAAGTACGACTCCGACTACAGTGCGGAGCCCCTCATAGAAAAACCGCATTTTATAGGTAGCATCCGCTGCTGTTTTCTGTATCTGAATATCAGGAGCTGTAACACGTTCCATAATTGTTTCTTTCAGATAGGCGGGAGCTGAGGATGCATGATCTGTATATTCGTCCGCAAGCTGGTTAAGACAGTAGTCGCAGTGCTTCATATGTTCCAGAAATGCAATGATTTCATCAGTGTTCATCTCTTCATTTTGAAAATTATTCAGGTCATTACTATTGATATGCATTTAATCGCTCCTTTCTGCCAACATTTTTTTCAACATGTTTTTTGCACGATATAGCTGTGTCTGAATGGTCTTAGGGTTTTTGCCTTCTTTTTGCGATATTTCTGTTACGGACATCTGTTTACAGAAATGAGCAATGGCAATTTCCTTGTAAGGACTTTTCAGGCCGCTGCATATCCGAAATACCTGCTGTTCCGAATCAGACTGCAGATACTGTTCCTCTGGGGAAGAATGATTCTCCAGATCAGGAAGCTGTGAGAAATAAATATCTTCCGTTGGAATTGAACGGCGTCCGGCAGCTTTTAGGAAATCAAGGCATTTGCGTACTGCAATTTTGCTAAGCCAGGCTTTTTCATAAAGCCCATCGAAGTGGGCGAGACTTTTGTAGGCAGACAGGAATACCTCTTGAGTGAGGTCTTCTGCATCGAAAGGATTACCTACTGATTTCAGACATATGGAATATATCAGATTCTGGTATTGGTCAATCAGATATTCCAGATATTCTTCCTGTGAAATGTTATCAGCCTCCTTCCTGTCCGTTCTCTAATTATAACGCGACTGCCTGATAAAGTTCTTCAAAAATAAATAAAAATTTTGTAATTATTCAGCTGGTACTATTTTGCAAGGTGTTTTTACTATAAAAGTCCCGGATGGAAACCATGAATGAGCCATGCTTGCATGAGAGAATTCATAGATATCGGATGGGCTAGAGCGTGTTTGAAAAATCATTCCCGCAATCTGCACGCCCCACTTTGTGGGAGATTGCGGTATATTTGAACACGTCCTGAAATGACTAAATACAAAGAAAAAATAAAAATTGCGGGAAGAGCATAAATAGACTATAATCAGTTTCGTGAATAAAAGATAGAAATAAATCCTGCTGTTTAATTTATGAAAGAAGGAGCATTTATGTACGATACAAAAAAGTTATATTATGAAGATGTATATAAAAAAGAATTTACCGCCAAGGTGTTGGAGTGTCGTGAGAGCAAGAAAGGCTATGAAATAATTTTAAACCAGACAGCTTTTTATCCAGAAGGAGGCGGACAGCCCAGTGACACCGGTATATTAGGCGGAATAAATGTTAAGGAAGTTCATGAGAAGGATGGAGAGTTAGTTCATTATACAGATGGGCCTTTGGAAGTTGGTATGGATGTAATAGGAAAAATTAACTGGGGCAGAAGATTTGACCTTATGCAGCAGCATTCCGGAGAGCATATTGTAAGTGGGCTGGTACATGAAGCATTTGGATATGACAATGTGGGATTCCACATGGGAAGCGATGTGATCACCATCGATTTCAGCGGAATGCTGGATGAAGAACAAATGGCCGAAATCGAAGCGAAAGCGAATCAGATTATCTGGGAAAATCAGGAAGTTGAGATTTTTTATCCTACAGAGCAGGAACTTAAAAATCTGGATTACAGAAGTAAGAAAGAGCTTTCCGGATGGGTTCGTATTGTGCGCTTCCCGGGAGCAGATACCTGCGCATGCTGTGGAACTCATGTGACGCGTACTGGAGAAATTGGAATGGTGAAGCTGCTTTCTGTAGTGAAATTCCGTGAGGGGGTTCGTATGGAAATGCTGTCAGGTAAGCGAGTGCTTGATTATCTGAACATGATAAATGAACAGAATCGTCAGATTTCCGTGAAGCTGTCTGCGAAAATGGACAAAACAGCGTCAGCGGTAGCAAGGATTCAGGATGAAAATTTTGCTCTGAAGGGAAGAGTACATGCGTTAGAAGAAGAATTTATCGTTGGCGAAGCTGCTAAATGGAAAGAAAAAGAGAATGTGCTTTTATTCCAGGAAGGAATGGAAGCAGGAAGCGTTCAGAAGCTTGCAGATGCAATTTTACAGGTTTGTAAGGGGCGTTGTGCAGTATTCTCCAGGAATGCAGATGGAAGCTATAAGTATGCTATGGGAGAAAAAGACGGAGACTTACGTCAGTTTACAAAAGAGATGAATGCAGTATTGAATGGCAGGGGAGGCGGTAAGCCTTTCTTTGTACAGGGGTCTGTGCAGGCTTCCGAGAAAGAAATTCGAGCCTTTTTCGAAAATAAATAGCAGTTGTTCAGTTCCTTCGCAAAAGCACCTTGCGGAATAGCACCCGCTGAATAGTTGCAATAAATAATAAAAGAGGATTGAAAAAAATCCGTATTAGAGCGTGTTTGAAAAAGCATTCCCACAATCTGTACGCCCCACTTTGCGGTATATTTTGCCCGAATTCGGTTGTCATAGCCCGCTACGATGCCCTCCTCCGGACAAAATCTCCCACAAATTGTGACGCACATCTTGCAGAAGTCCTTTTTTCAAACACGCTCTGCGGAAGAAAGGAAAAGCTGAATTATTTTTCAAGATAATCAGTGTTATAGGAAGAAATGTTTGGAGAGTGTCATGCGCACCTGATCATGGATGGACTGAATTATAAAGATGCAATTTCTATTCATAAGGATCATGTAAACGATGAAGTGATACGGAAACATTTGAAAGCTTATGAAGAGCTGGGGATTGTCTTTGTAAGAGATGGTGGAGATGCATTAGGAGTATCGGAAAGAGCCAGGAAACTGGCACCAGAATATGGAATTGATTATCGTACTCCTATTTTTGCCATCCATAAAAATGGACACTATGGCTCTATCGTGGGAAAAGGTTTTGACACTATGAAAGAATACCATGTCCTTTTGAAAGAAGCGAAAAACAAAGGGGCAGATTTTATTAAAATTATGACCACAGGACTTCTGGATTTTAATAACCATGGACAGATTACCGGAACGCCTTTAGACAGGAAGGAAGTCTGCGAGATGGTACATATTGCCCATGAAGAAGGGATGGCGGTGATGAGCCATACCAATGGAATTTATGGTGTACAGGCAGCTGTGGAAGCTGGTGTGGATTCAGTAGAACATGGAAATTATATTGATCCGGAAACAATCAGAGAATTAGCTGACAGTGATAGTGTATGGGTTCCTACTCTTGTGACAATTCGAAATCTTCGTGGATGTGGAAGATATAAGGAATCAGTGCTTGATCCTATTATAGAACTGGCCGCAAAGAACCTTCGTCTGGCATACAAGTACCGAGCAAAGGTGGCTCTTGGAAGTGATGCAGGAGCTTATATGGTCTTACATGGGAAGGGCTTAATGGATGAATACCAGGCATTTATGGACATTCTGGGAGAATCCGGGGATGTGAGAGCCTGGCTGGTAGATGGAGAGAAAAGGATTCAGGACACCTTCAGGCGTCCTGAATCTTGATAGATGTATAAATGTTGGAATTTTTGGATTTTGTAGGATCAAAGGTAATGCAGATACCTGCGCCGGATTCCATATTACTGGTGGAGGTATCCTTTGCCCCTTCTGTAAAGCAGGTTATGGTTGCGCCATCGCCAGTTTGAAGTGTGACGGTATTTGCTGTATGGCCTATAATTGTACCGCTGACTGAGCTGGTAATTTCCCGGCTTCCAAGAGAATCCGGATCATCACCGGTGACTGCTGTAACAGTAACACCATCCAGTGAATTTCCCTGAAATTGTCCAGTGCAAGTTATGGTTACATAGGAGCCTGGTGCTGTTCCACCTTTAAAGTAAGAAGGAATCTGAGACAAGTCCACATTTATTGTGCTGTCAGAGCCAGAGGGAAGAACTGTGAGCGTATTCAGGGAAATATTCTGAATTTCTGCATGAATCTGCTGTTCTTTTGCTGAGTCATCGGCAGAAACTTGTGCAGGATCTGGTGTTGGTGTTGGATCTGGAAGTGTAAGCGGATCAATATCTGAAATGCTTAGTACTTTCAGATGACTGGCATTAAGAGAAGAACTTTGGGTATCCTGACTGGAAGCAAACTTGCCTTTAAAATGAATGTATACCCATACACCGGTGCGGATGCCATTCTGATAATATTGTTCAGTTCCAGTGATTGGATAGGTGGCTGTTTTGCCTTTTTTATTTTTTATGGTAATGGTATTTGGAGTCAGACTCTGTACTTCCCCATAGGCCTTTCGTACTTCCAGCTGATGCTTTTTGTGAAAGTCGTCTACTACTTTCAATGCTTTTACAGTGCTGGTATCCTTGTTAGAGAGCTGACCCTCATAAATGACACTGATTTCATCTCCAGTGATCATGCCATCTTCGCATTCCAAAGTTGCTTCAGAAAGATCAAAAACGTAAGTTTGTTCCTGACTTTCCATAGTCAGGGTGGCACCGGTGAAATCCTTAAGGGTTCCTTTGATTTCATCCATATAAACACGCTGTTTGGGCGTTTCTGAAGTGTTCTGTAAGGTGGTTTCACTCTGATCAGAAGTAGAAGTATAGCTGGTGATTATATCACCGGCAGTACATCCTGACAGAGAGAACAGTACCAAAGAGCCAAGTAATAGTTTTGTGAAATTTTTCATTGTTGCTTTGTATCCTCCGAATCCGGAAATGGTACAGGAAGAAAATCGAAAACCTCTCGGCATGCATTCCATTCCTCCGAGTTATCTGGCATACGATAGCCAAGTCCTGTACATTCTGTAGTAGCATTTGTATTCATGTAATTATTATAAAAAACATTGTAAGGATTCTGTAGTGGCGACTGTTTTTGGCAGGATGATTTGTTTGTGGATTTTATATTCATAGAAACACTCCTTTTTGTCAAATATTTTTCCTATATAAGGGAAGATATTCTTAGAATATGCGAAAAAGAGGAGAGTATGCACAAACATTTGTCAGTGAACAGTAACGCGCTTCGCGATGCACAGAAATCATGCATTCGCATGATTTCGCGCTAAGATTCTCGGGTTTTCTGTGAACTTTGTTCACAAAAAACACTCGCGGAACATTACCAGTAAACAGTAACGACTAATTTATTTATGTGAATATTATAACAAATACATATTGAAATTTCTATATTTTGTGCTATAATCATTTTAAATAAATAATAGCGAAGTAGGAATTTATGCGTCAAGTGTTCATTGGCTGGGGAGTCGCCGTGAAACGAAAAGCAGCAGGACTGTTTACGATATATTTTCCGCACCCGTTGCTACATGTGAGAACATCTCATAATGTGGAGGGATTATTATTTATGGTAACTACTCTGTTATTTTAATCATTATGGAGGTGTTTTTTTTATGCGTAAAAACAAACAGACATGGAGTGTTAAGACTCTTGTATTCCTTGCACTGCTGGTAGCAATCCAGCTTGTGCTGTCACGCGTTCTGGTAATTGATCTTGGTGTATATCGAATTACATTGGGAACTGTCGCCACTGTATTGGCAGGTCTTTGGATGGGACCTGTAGCTGGTGGTGTAGAAGGTGCTGTTGCCGATATCATTGGATGTTTTATGAAAGGCTATGGAGTTAATCCACTGATTACTTTATCAGCAGTTGCCTGGGGTGTGATCCCCGGACTGGCTGGAAAACTAATGGCTGAAAAGAACAGAAAAGTAAAGACTGTTGTTATGTGTGTCGCAATTGCAGTCTCTGGCGTAGTGGGAACACTTGGACTGACCACTGCAGGACTGGTAATGATCGGAGCAAACTTCTATGCAATTATGCCAGGACGTCTTGTACAGTTTGCAATCATGACTCCAATCTACTGCGTACTTACCAGTCTTCTTTATTTCAGCCCGCTTACAGGCATGGTTGTAGGAAACATAAGACCTGCTAAGCTGGAGAAGAAGACCGTATAAATGGCAGCAGTCCAGGAGCTGAATTATATACAAAACCCCAAATTAAATAATATGGCATAAGATGGATTATGAAGCAATGCACTTACTGGAAAGTTGATTGTTTGAGAAATCAACTTGTTGAATAAGTCAAAAAATACGATTCCCAAATAAAAGGCTGTGATCAGGATAAACACTGATCGCAGCCTTTTTTAAACATGTTCTGAAAAGTTTTCAGTTTGTATGTGTCTGAACCCGGAACCAATAGGTGTAGAGATAATGAAGTCCAAGTGATTCATAAAGATTACGTGCTGGAGTGTTTCCCTCTACTACCTGAAGATAGGCCTTAGTTGCGCCTTTCTTTTTTCCTTCTTTTAGAAGTGCAGTACAAATCTGACGAGCATAACCCTTGTGTCTGAAATCTTCGCGAACATGGATAGCGTACAATCCAATATAATTTCGATCCAGAATGCCAAGCCCGGTTGCAATAATTTTTCCGTTACTCCAGATGGAGGCGCATACGGTGTCTTTTACGATGGCATGATACATGGATGGAACTACAGCACGGTGAACAGGATTAATGGTGCCTTTCAGATCAAAAAGACTTTCAATCCAAATATCTGGAATATCGTCAGTAAGAGTTACCAGATCGCAAGGCGCAGAAAGATCTGCTCCATCCAGTGAGGCTGCCATAACATTTGTTGTATGCTGGATTTCGTAGTTGCGGTTTTCCAGAAGATAATCAAAATCCGGAGAAACCAGAGGACTGATCTTAAAAATTGCAGGGCTGCCCAGTCGGGCATACTCTGCTTCGCAGAAAGAAACCTTTTCCCTCCAGGAAAGGGTAGAAGTTCCGAACTGCTCCACACTGTTTGTTCTATGTGTATAAAAATAGGAAAAACGGAGAATCCATCCATCATAAAGCTCCATTTTATGGGAGGGCCATGCATTTAGTGACATATCTTCAATTTCTTTAATGATTTTATCCATAAAAAAACCTTCTTTTATAAGTTTAGGGTCATTATACATAATTGTATCCAGCAATGCAACTGAAAATAGTCTGTTATAAGACAGATTGCTTTTTACACATCTTGCAGAAAGCCTTTTTCAAACACGCTCTAGTACATCGTTTCGTAAATAACTATACCAATCGCGTAGGATGTGAATTCGAGTGTGCAGGTATAAAAACGCAGGCGTAGCGGGCTACGCCGAGGCTTTTATACCTGTGCAATCGGATTCACAGACAAGTGAGTGGTATAGTTATTTCGAAAACGATGTACTAGTACGGTGAATAGCCGCAAATTAATTTATACAATCTGTCTGCCAGAAATTTTTGTCCCTGCTCAGTAAGGTGAATCCCATCTGTAGTAATTTCTGAATATCCATAACGACGCGCCTTTTCATTCAATTCCTCATGCAATGTAAGATAAGAAATTTGAAACTGTTCTGATAGCTGGTGGATCATTTGTGATATTTTCTGGCGAAAAGGAAGCCAGGTTCTATAACAGGCAGGCCAGGGAAAAAGAAAAGGCTCCATTAAAATAATGCGCGAGTTCGATTTTGCTAATATTGTTATAAGATCTGCATAGCATTTGTAAAAAGAAAAAAGCATATTCCTCTGCTGAAACGGTGTTCTGTCCGTATTCATTATTAATCCAATATCATTAATTCCGATTAAAATTGTTATAATATCACTTGTAAAATCAGAATCACCCTGAATTCTCTGCAGAAGTCTGTTTATAGTAAAGCCGTCAGTGCCATAATTGCGTACCTGATAGTCTGAGCCGTCCCTTTTAAGACAGTCTGACAGCATTTTTACATAGCCATTGCCAAGGAAATCTCTGGAAAAGCAGTGTTCACAATCGGTGATGCTGTCACCAAGACATGTTAATATTGTCATAATTTTACCTCCGTTAATATTATACTGCAAGAACAAAAAGGTTTATAGTTTTTTTAGAAAAATTTGTAAAAAAAAGACTGGACAAATGGAGATAGAGAACCTATAATAAGACTCACCAGAAGTCATCTGGTATCGAAGGTCATCTTTTCAGATCGACTATTCCCTATTCTACGAAAGATAAAATACAGAAAGCCTTTCTCAAACAGGCTCTAAAATACTTCAAGATAGCCTCCTGTTATTAGTAAACCTATGTAAAAGAAGGGATGGTACGTCTATGCTTTTTTGCAGAATATTTCCTGCTATAGCGGCAGGCTGCGCCGCTCTGATGGATATTCAGAGAGCGAAGGTAGACAATGGCTGGCTGCTTTTTTGTGTATTGGTCAGTTTGTTTACGCGAATATGGAAAATGGATGTTAGCAGTCTCGGATCTTGGATATGCGGTCTGCTGGTACCGATACTGATTCTGGGGATTTTATTCATATTCAGAATGCTGGGAGCCGGAGACATCAAGCTCTTGAGTGTTATTGGAAGCATGATCGGACCGACGAAAATTCTCAATTGCATTTCCTATTCCTTTCTGATTGGAGCTGTCATATCAGCTGCTCTTATGATTTCAAGCGGCATTGTCTGCCAGCGAATTCTTTACTTATTACATTACATCAGTGTTTATTTCAAAACAGGAAAAAGAGAACCCTATTACAAAAGCGGTATGCCGTTGGAAAACTTTCATTTCACAGTTCCTATATTTTTAAGTGCATTGCTTTATGCGGGAGGTGTCTATTGAAGAAGAATATTTTTGCTGTCTGTGATCTTGAGGTGGATTATGCCTTGAATTTTATGGATTATCTTAATCATAAGAAAAATATCCCATTTGAGATTCAGGCATTTACCAACGTAGAGAGTCTGATCGCCTATGGGAAAATGAATCACATAGAGTTGCTGCTGATTTCCCAGAAGGCTATGTGCCGTCAGGTGCAGGAATTGGAAATTGGTAAAATTGTTATACTTTCGGAAGGCGTGCACCCACCGGATCTGGACCGTTATCCAAGTGTGTATAAATATCAGGCCTCTTCAGATGTTGTGCGGGAAGTGATGGCGTGTTACGGAGCCGAGAAAGCAGTAGCTCCGGCTGTTTTTCCTGTACTGAAAAAGACCACGGAAATTTATGCAGTATATTCTCCTTTGGGGCGCTGCCTGAAAACATCGTTTGCACTTACATTAGGACAGATTCTGGCAAAAGAAAGAGCTGTTCTTTATCTGAATCTGGAGGAATACTCCGGCTTTGAAGAAATGTTGGGAAAAGGGTTCGCACAGAATTTAAGTGATCTTCTTTATTTTGTACGGCAGGAAAATGGAAATCTGATTTATAAGATGAACAGTATGGTACAGACAATAAACAATCTGGATTTCATTCCGCCTGTACGTACGCCAGAGGACATACGAGGAACTGCATGGGAAGACTGGGAAAAACTGATACAGGAGATTGTACTTCACAGTAATTACGAATTTGTGATTCTGGATATTGGAGGGGCTGTAGATGGGACTTTTCAAGTTCTGGATATGTGCCGGAGAATTTATATGCCAGTGCTGTCTGATCCGGTATCCATATCCAAGATTGCCCAATTCGAAAACCTGATAAGAATCTGGGATTATCCGCAGATTCTTACCAGAACTGTAAAGGTACGCCCGCCTTTTCATGGAGGAAACGTGGCACCGGAGAATTATATTGAAGGGCTGCTGTGGAGTGAACTTGGAGATTATGTCAGGGAAATTCTGAGAAAGGAAAAGGAATGAGTCAGGAAATCTTTCGCAAACTGAGACAAATGCTCATGGAGAAGCTGGATGTTTACCGGGAACTTACAGACCAGGAAATTCTGGAAACGATTGATGAGCTGATCGTAAACACTCTGCGGGAATCAGGAGTGAGCCTGAAAGAAAAAGTGCAGCTTCGCCAGGAACTGTTTTATTCCGTCAGGAAGCTTGATGTATTACAGGAATTGATCGAAGATGAAACTGTAACTGAGATTATGGTGAATGGTCCGGATTCTATTTTTGTAGAACGAAAAGGAAAACTGACAAGGTGGCCGAAGTCTTTTACAGATCAGGAAAAGCTGGAGGATGTGATACAACAGATAGTGGGAAAATGCAATCGCATTGTGAATGAATCATCTCCTATAGTAGATGCCAGACTGGAAAATGGCGCCAGAGTCAATGTGGTTGTGGCTCCGGTAGCATTAAATGGTCCAATTCTGACAATAAGACGTTTTCCGGATACTCCAATTACAATGGAAAAGCTGATTGAACTGGGAAGTATAACTCCAGAGTGCGCGTCCTTTTTGGAAAAACTGGTAAGGGCCCGGTATTCAATTGTAATTGGCGGAGGAACGGGAAGTGGGAAGACCACATTCCTGGGGGCTTTGTCAGAGTACATACCAAAAGATGAACGGATTATCACTATTGAGGACAATGCAGAACTGAAGCTTCAAGGGATTGCAAATCTGGTGCGCCTTGAAGCCCGGACAGCGACCATAAACGGAGCACCGGGAGTAAGTATAAGAGATCTTATTAAGTCTGCACTTCGTATGAGACCGGATCGAATAATCGTAGGAGAAGTACGGGGTGGGGAAGCTATGGATATGCTTCAGGCACTGAACACCGGGCATGAAGGCAGTCTTGGAACAGCTCATGCAAACAGTTGCCGTGATATGCTGGCCAGACTGGAAATAATGACATTGATGGCGGAACTGGATCTGCCGCTTCAGGCGGTAAGAAGGCAGATCGCCTCTGGCGTAGATATTCTGGTGCATCTGGGACGTATGCGCGATAAATCAAGAAAACTTCTGGAAGTTTCAGAAGTATGTGCGTATGCGGATGGTGAAATCAGGATACAACCATTGTATCAATGGCAGGATGGGTGTGGTCTGGTGCCTGTGGAGCCTCTCCTGCACAGAGAAAAACTGGAACGGGCGGGGGTGAAATTATGATCAGGCAGAAAGTTGATTATGGAAAATACAGATATTCTCAGAAAGAAATTTTAAAATATATAGGAGAAAGTGCAGCATTGTGTGGTGCTGTAGATTATTTGTTCTATCAAACACCTTGGGTAATGTTACTTGTGGTTCCGGTTTCTGTGTTCTTTCTGAAGTGGAAGAAGAAACAGATGATCAGAGAAAGAAAACGGCGCCTTAATTATCAGTTTCGGGATGCATTGAATTCTATGAGTGTGGCGGTACAGGCTGGATATTCTGTGGAAAATGCAGTTTCTGCCTGTGTGCGTGATCTAGAGCAGCTATATCCGAAGAATGAAGATATTGTAGCTGAATTTCGTTATATAGAGACACAACAGAGAGTGAGTGTGCCGGTAGAAGAATTATTTCTGGATCTTGGGCAGCGCTGTAAGGTTGAGGATATTGAAAACTTTGCTTCAGTTTTGTATACAGCAAAAAGAAGCGGTGGTGATCTTGGAAATGTAATTCAGAAAGTGGCTCGAATGCTGGGCGATAAGATTGATGTAAAAAAAGAAATTGAAGCGACTCTGGCTGCGAAGAAGTCGGAACAGATGATCATGAGTCTTATGCCGGCAGGAATTATTCTTTATCTGCAGCTGGCATCACCGGGATTTCTGGATATTCTCTACGGAAATCCATTTGGAATCTGTGCAATGACAGTCTGTCTTACAGTATATGGAGCTGCTTACTGGATGGGGAAAAGAATTGTGGAAATCGAGGTGTAGTTGATGTGGCTCCATATTGTCATTTTTGTTATATTATTGCTTTTGACCGTATGCAGTACTTTAGGTTGGATCCATGTGGAAAACATTGGTACGGTAAAAGGCAGAAAGATGTTTCTTGTGGTTGCTCTGGCAGGAAATATAACAGGAGGACTGCTGACTTGGACAAAAGGTGGCGGACAGGTATTTGAAGACGGTTATGAGTTGAAAAAGGAGGAAAATGCTTATGAAGAAAAATTTATGGTATCCGTGGAAGGAGAAGAAACAGGCAGTGTCTATGTACAGATCCCGGAAAAAGAACTGGAAAAGGAAGATACCGGGCAGCCGGAAGTGTTGACGAAAGAGGAAGACGAAGAACAGAAGCTTTTGGAATTTGTAGCAAATTATAACAGCGAACTGGAAGACTCTGAGTATTATTATCTTCCATCTGACTGGGAAGGAAGAAAACTGGAGTGGAAAATACCTTATGATACTACCGGAAACATGTTGGCAGCAATTTTTCTTGCAGCAGCATTTGTCATGATTGTTATAATTGCGCGAGAAGAGCAGAAAGCCAGAACGAAAAGATATGAAGAACTGATGATGGACTATCCGGGACTGATCATGAAGTTCACCTTGTTGGTGCAGGCTGGAATGACTGTTCGAAATACGTTTAGGAAGATGGCTTCGGATTATAAAAACAAAAATGAAAAACGTATTGCATATGAAGAGATTGTTACTGCCTGCCATGAAATGGAGAGTGGAATTTCAGAAATGGAAGCCTATCGCCGCTTTGGTGAAAGGTGCGGACATGTAAAGTATAAAACATTTGCAACATTATTGATCCAGAATCTTCAGAAGGGCAGCCGTCATATGGGAGAAATGCTGGAAAAAGAATCTGTGGAAGCCTGGGATGACAGGAAAAGAAAAGCAAAAGTTCAAGGAGAAACGGCAACTACCAAATTGTTATTTCCAATGATACTGATGCTGGGCGTTGTAATGGCTATTGTTATGCTGCCGGCCTGTCTGTCCTTTTATGGATAAATCCAATCCGGAGGCCGATTTTCATATTTAAAAAGAAAAGTGCCAAAGGAAATTTTTCAGGCTGAGGGAGGTGAGAAATATGAGCGAACTGCGCAGACTGATGAGAGAATTTTTGTGGGAAGAAGATGCTGTAGGCGTTGTGGAAATTATTCTGATCCTTGTAGTTCTTATTGCACTGGTCATGATTTTTAAAGACCAGTTGACCAGTCTTGTGAAGAATATTCTGTCAAAGATCACAAAGCAAAGTAATTCTATTTAAATGATTTCCAACTAACAAAATGATTTGAAAAGGAGAGGTGCGCCATGGTAAAAAGAGGAAGTATTACTGTTTTTCTGGCCTTAACCCTTGGACTTATTCTGTCCCTGCTGAGCTCAGGACTCGAGTCAGCAAGAATGGCTGCGGCCAGAACTCAGATTTTGAATGGGATGGATATTGGACTGTATTCTTTATTTGGACAATATGACAAGTCCCTTTTAAAGGATTTTGACTTGTTCGCTGTTGACGGAGCCTGTGGGGGAAAGGAAATGAATCTGGCCTCTATATATGATAATCTGGAATCTTATATGAAGCCTGTGATGAAGCAAAATAGTCAGAAATTGTCAGTACAGCAGGGTGGCATTTCCGGTTATCTTCTGATGACAGATTCAGAAGGTGAAGTCTTTTATCAGCAGGCAGTCCAATACATGAAAGAAACTCTTGGAAGCCATGGGGCAAAGCTCCTTTTAAACAAAATTCAAGATATGCAGAAAAAGACAATTGAAGCGGAGCGACAAGGCAATGAGATAGAAAGTAAAGGAACCATTGAAAATTATGAAAGTGAAATGGATACTGCACAACAAAAAAGTCAGGCTTTGCTGGAAGAAAAAAAGAAACAGGAACAGCAGAATGGGCAGGATGGGTTTACAGATGGGAAAATGCTTCCGTCTGTGACAGAAAAGAATCCTCCTGCAAAAGTTGAAAATCCTATTCCAGTAATTCGAAAAGTACGAAAAATGGGACTTCTGGATCTGGTTCTCCCTTTTGGAAAAGAAGTTTCTGACAAAAAGGTAAAAACTAAAGAATTGGTTTCAGGAAGAAAACTTGAAACAGGATTGGCAATGGAGGATTCCGTAAAAGCAGATGGAAGTATGCTTTCCCAGGTTTTGTATCAGCAATATCTTATGGAAAAACTGGGAAACTATATAGAACCAGGAAAGAGCGGCTTAAGCTATCAGATTGAGTACATTATTGGAAAGAAAAACAGTGATGAGGCAAATTTGAAAGATGTAGCGAAAAAACTTTTGATGGTTCGGGAAGGACTTAATGTTGCATATCTGGTTTCAGATGCGCTTATGATGGGGCAGATTCATGCCATGGCAGCGGCAATTGCAGCCGCATTTCTTATTCCACCGGCAGTTGTGGTGATTGAAGGTGCGCTGATCCTATGCTGGGCTTTTGCTGAAAGTATTCTGGATGTAAGAGAGCTATTTGCCGGCGGAAAAGTGCCTTTAACTAAGAATGCCTCTAACTGGCAGCTGTCGCTGCAGGGGCTACCGGCATTGGTAGATAAGCTGGATACGGACAGGCAAAACGATGTAAACGGGTTATCCTATGAGGATTATTTGCAGATATTTTTATTGACAACTTCAAAGGCGCAAAAAGTTAAAGGGGGTATGGATATGATTGAAAGTTCGTTTCGGGAGATGGAAGACTGGAATGAATTTTGTCTGGATCATTGCATTACTGCACTGGAGGCTTCTGTGGATGTAAAGGCAAATAAAAGAAAAGTGTTTACCGTAACGCGGGAATATCACTATATTTAGCTGGAAAATAGATTGTCTTTTGCCATATTACTATATAAGAAAGGCGCAGAAGGATGCTTTCCCGGAAAGGAGATGGAAAATTGATTAAAAGAAAAAAGAGAAAAGATATACAGGCTCTAAGGAGCAGAACAAGAAGGAAGAGTTCTCTGGGAATCCGGTCTGTCAGAAAGTCCCCGTTTTCTGCCAGAAGTCTTTTCGGAAAAGTGTCTTTGTGCGCCTTTGGGAAAGAAATAAAAGAGCAGGTAAAAAAAGCCAGTCTCACGATAGAAGCGGCCTTTGCCCTTCCACTCTTTTTCTTTGGAATGGTGACAATGATACATTTTATGGATGTATACAGAATTCAGACGGAACACTTGAGCAAACTGTGCCAGAGTGCAAAGGAAGCCGGAATGTATGCGTATGTGGTGGGAGGCGACGGAGTAGAAGAAATTACGCTTCCTGATGTTTACAAATACAAGCCAATTGGCGGATTGATACCGCTTCCGGCTAAATGGCAGTATAACAAGGTGAGGGTTCATGCCTGGACTGGCGCGGACAGAGGAAATGGGAATAGTGAAGAGAATAAAAAACCGGAAAATATGGTGTATGTAACGGTTTCAGGTTCGGTGTATCACAAAAAGCTGAATTGCAGTCACCTTAATTTGTCGGTTACTAAAGTGTCGGGTGGAAATGTTTCTTCCAAACGAAATGAAAATGGAGAGAAATATCATGCATGTGAAAGCTGCAGTAGAGGGCAAGCTCCAGGAAGTACAGTTTATATCACAAAATCTGGAAACCGTTATCATAATGACAAAAATTGCAGCGGCTTAAAAAGGTCCGTACGTCTGGTAAAAGAGTCGGAAGCTGGTAATCTGCATGCATGTAAACGATGTGGTTAACAAGAAGAAATGGAAGGGGAATAAAATAATGGAACGAATTTGTATTCTTGCATTTCTTGGAATTAACAGTTGGAAAGATATACACACAAGAGAAGTTTCACTTTTGTCAATTGGTGTATTTGGAATTGTGGGAATGGTAAGAGCATGTTTTCTTGGAACTGTGAGTGTGAATCTGGTATGGAATGTCTGTATGGGGGCCGCTGTGATCGGGCTCAGTATCATCTCGAAAGGCGCTGTCGGGATGGGAGATGGTCTTTTATTTCTGTCGCTTGGGACAGTACTGCCTTTTGAGGAACTTTTGTCAGCATTTTTATTGGGACTTTTTTGCTGCTGTTTTTGGGGAATTGTGGTGTTATTTCTGTCAGGCAAAGGGAAAAAGACTGAGATGCCTTTCGTTCCATTCCTTATGTTGGGATATATTGGAGGTTTAATTTATTGAAAAAGAGAATAAAAAAGGGAAGCATGACAATAGAAGCAGCACTTTTAATGCCGTTGCTTTTGCTGGTTGTGATGATAACTTTGTATTTGTTTTTTTATGTACATAATAAGGTCTGGCTCACAGCCGCGGCTTACGAAGCAGCTCTTGACGGCAGTATGGAAACGGCACGGCCAGAAGGGAAAAGTCGTGATAAAGCATTAAAAAAAGGAAAAGAACTTGGGAACACCGGATTTTATGAAAGCAAAAACCTGAAACTTCAGGTCAGCGAAGGAAAAAAAGTGCAGGTAACGTATGATCTTGATATGTTTTCCGTATATGGAGGATTTAACAGTCATTTGCAGGTAAAGGGAAGTGTAAAAGTAATAAAACCGGTAACCTGGATCCGAAAAGTAAAGGGACTTTCTGAAGTGTCAAATAAGCTGAAGGGGTAAAAAATGAAATCAGAATATAAAAGAGATATAAATGGAAATTATCTTGTGCTGTATGAAAATGAAGAACCAGATACTTCTTCTTATCAGATGAGAATGCTGGTTGGCAATTCGATTCCATCTATTCTAAAATGCAGAGTGCAGGGAGTTGATGGACAGTTTATGGTGTGTTATGACATTACCTCCAAACAGTCTTTGCTTTCTCTTTATGAAGAAAAGAAAATGGGTTACGAAGATCTTCAGATGATCCTGGGGGGATTTGTGCAGGTGATGGAAGATATGTCAGAATATTTGCTGAATCCATGCAGGTTAGTATTGAAGCCAGAGTATATGTATGTAGATGTGGAAAAGAGACAGATCTATTTTTGTTATCTTCCTGGATATGATGAAGATGTGAGACAGAAATTTCAGGAACTGACAGAGTATATTCTTCCGATTCTGGATCATGAAGACTCAAAGGCTGTAATGCTTGGGTATGGAATATACAGAAGAGCTTTGGAAGACAGTTTTCATTTGGAATATATAAAAAAGGAACTTTATCAGGATAGAGAGGAAATAGAAAAAACAGTTGGTTCCTCAATTTTGCAGGAATCAGGCACTATGACAGAGAAAAGGTGTAATTCAGATGGCAGTGAGAAAATTGATCTGTTTGAAAATTATGGGGAGTCAAAAGAGGAAAAGCCTCAGGAAGAACATCTGGAAGAGTTGCTTTGGGAGGAAGAATTATCTGAAAAAAAGAAAAAAGATGTTGGGGGTACGTCTAAAGGATTTTTGATTTGGTGTGTAGCAGCTGGATTTTTTGCACTGGTGGTTGTGGCCGCAGAAACACTGGGGTATCTGCCGAGGGTATCTATGCAGGTTATTCTGGGAGTGGCAGCTGGGATTATGGTAATTGGAATGTTGTGTACCTGGGGTGTGTCCGTTATAAAGAATAAGAATTGCATCAGACATGAGAAAAAGGGACATCTGGAAATACAGAATAAAAGAGAAAATAAAAAAGTGAGTGAAGACTCAGGAAAAGATAAGGTGAACTTTAAAGATAGCATTGAAAGAAACACGACTTCAATGCAAAATACAGCAGAAGTATTGCACCAAAAAGAAAAAATATCAATATCACAAAAAAATTGCGGCGAAACAGTGGTTTTATCTGCGAATATTGTTACTGGACCGGCAACTCTTGTAAGCCGTGAACCTGGTGAACTTGCTACGATTTATCTTCAGAATGAACTTACGGTAATTGGAAAAATGGAGAATGCAGCGGATGCGGTGATCGAACTTCCTACAGTAAGCCGGATACACGCGAAGATACGGAAACGGGAGGGAGAATATTATCTTACGGATTTGAATTCACGCAATGGAACATCTGTAAATGGCAAAATTTTAAAAGGGGATGAGGAATATTGCCTTCAGGATCAGGATCAGATAGACTTTGCGCAGGCCAGGTATGTGTTTCTGAAATAAAATAACAGATTTTAAAAATTTACCGGGTCTGATCTGTTGAGGTATCAGAGAAATTGTGCTATACTTATTCTATTATCAGAAAGTAACGAAAACAGTATTGAAAGTAGACTGAAAATATCGAGGTGATGGCGTGGAAGAAATAAAAAAAGAACCAATGACGGTTCTTTTTATACTTCTGAATATATTGATATTTCTTGTTGTTGATTTTACCGGCGGATCAGAAAATACTGCTCACATGATTGAATGTGGAGCCGCCTATCCACCGCTAATTCTTGAAAATGGAGAGATATACAGGTTATTTACCTGTATGTTTCTGCATTTTGGAATTTATCATATTGCCAATAATATGCTTGTCCTTTTTGTACTGGGACAGCGCCTGGAACCGGTTGTAGGGAAGATTAAATTTATTTTAATTTACCTTCTTGGCGGTCTTGGTGGAAATATTTTTTCTTTTATTATGGAAATGAAATCAGCGGATTACGCCGTGTCAGCTGGTGCTTCTGGTGCCGTTTTTGCAGTAATGGGAGCAATGCTCTATGTAGTTATTCGAAATCATGGAAGAATTCAGGATATTTCCGTACGACAGATGATGATCATGGCCGGATTCTCATTGTATTTCGGTTTTACAAGTACTGGTGTAGATAATGCAGCCCATGTTGGCGGCATGGTTTGTGGATTTATCCTGGCGGCAGTTCTTTATCATCCGGGAAATTTTTCTGGCAGAACAATGTGGAAGGATGTTTCCCCATCGGATTCAATTTCTGCATAAATGTTTCCGCTGTGAGCCTGGATGATCTCTCTGGTGATTGCCAGCCCCAGTCCGGTTCCACCCTCTTTGAATGTTACAAATGGAGTGAAAATTTCATTCAGCTGTGATTCCGGTATGCCGCATCCATTGTCAGTTATGACAATATGTACCCTTTGGTCACTGGAAAAAGCACATAATTTTACTTTTCCATCAGCACAGGAAATTGCTTCTGCTGCATTTCTGAGCAGATTCAGTAAAGCCTGCTTTAATTTAACGGGATCAATAAAGAGGGCAGGCAGTGAGGGCGAAATATCAGTTTTTAAGGTAATGCCCAGGTACTGGTAAGTGGGCTGGATACTGGAAATAATTTCCTTAAGATAGGCAGTAAAAGCAGTTCTTTTCCGTTCAAGTTTATGGGCATTATTGTAATCCGAAAGATTATTTAACAATTCTTTGGTATACTCCAGATTAGCTGTAATATCATTCCAGTAATCAAATGAGACAACTTCAGGATGTGTGTCTTCAATCATCTGAATCTCACTGTTAATAAGTGCTATGGGATTGCGTATCTCATGGGAAAATCGTGATAGTATCAGATGAAATTCATCCTGTTTTTTGTTTAAGATTAAATTATTTTTCATAAGCTCACCTCAAGTGAAGTGTATCATTGAAGTGGACAAATGACAAACAAAATCGTACTTAAAAAATCGAGATTATTCGACAGAGATAAAAAATACTGTTCCAAAAATTTTTTAAAAAATTTTGGAAAAAAATGTGATTTTCGCTATTATTAGACGTATAATTTATATATTCTATTTGGGAGGATAAGACTATGAGTGATTGTATTTTTTGCAAAATTGCAAACGGAGAGATTCCATCAGCAACATTGTATGAAGATGAAGACTTCAGAGTAATTCTGGATCTGGGTCCTGCAAGTAAAGGACATGCCTTGATCTTGCCGAAAGCGCATGCGGCTAATATCTATGAGATATCAGATGATATGGCTGCGAAAGCAATGATTCTGGCAAAGAAAATGGCCACAAAAATGACCGAGGCGTTAAAGTGCGATGGTTTTAACATTGTACAAAATAATGGCGAACCGGCAGGACAGACTGTTTTTCATTTTCATATGCATCTGATTCCGAGATATGAAGGAGATCAGGTGGGAATTACCTGGAAACCTGGAACTTTAACGGATGAGGTGAAAAATGAAATCCTGGAGAAATTGAAAAGCTGCTAGAAAACGGGGTACACAAGATGAATAGCGAAGAATTTAACACATTTTACAGACGGTATTATAAAGTCTCTGTTAAAATCGCAAATGGAATTGTACAAAGCCGTTTTACAGCCGAGGATGTTACACAGGAGGTATTTTCATACTTTTACGAAATAAAAGAGAGACTGGATGCTTCCAGCGAAGAAAAGCTTCACGCATTGGTGGTATGGAAAACAACCAATAAAGGAAGGGACTACCTGAGAAAATCATATGTAAAGCGGGAAGTAATGTTTGACAATGATGTGGCTGAATTGCAGTATCGTACTACAGAAAGCGCAGAAGCGGCATTACTGGGGCTGGAAAAACAGAAATATTTATCAATGGCATTTGAAGGCCTGCGACGGAAAAATTTAATTAACTATATGATTTTTATGCGAGTTGTAATGGAAGGTGTATCTACTGAAGAAGTAGCGCGCGAATTTGGCTATACAAGAAATAATGTAAATAACAGAGTACTTAGAGCCAGAAAATGGCTTTTAGCAGAAATTTTAAGACTGGAAAAAGAGTAAAATTAAAAAGCATACCTCTGTTAAATAACAGAGGTATGCAGTGTAAAATCAGGAATGAATACATTCTTCAATGAGATTCACAATATGCTGAATAGAATTTAAGTTTTTGCCTGCCGACATAGCCGCAATATATTTATCACGTTCCTGATAGAGTTTGCGGATTGCCTCTAAGAGAGACGCTTCTGTAATCTCTTCCTCCTCCAGTACCATACTGTAACCCTGGCACTCGAAGGAGCGGGCATTGAGAATCTGATCACCGCGGCTTGCCTTTGCGGACAATGGAATTAAGAGATTTGGCTTTGAAAGTGCGGCAAGTTCACAGATAGCATTAGCTCCTGCACGGGAGATTACTACATCTGCCAATGCAAACATGTCAGGAAGCTGTTCCTGAACATATTCATATTGGACATAACCTGTCAGCTGGATACTTTCATCCGTTTTTCCCTTGCCACAAATATGAATAACCTGGAATTCTTTCAGCAGTTCAGGAAGAATTTTTCGTACATTTTCGTTTACAGAAGCAGCACCCAGACTGCCGCCAATTACCAAAAGAACTGGTTTATCTGAAGTAAAACCACAATATGCGCGAGCGTGTTCTTTATTACCATGGAGAAGCTCCTGACGAATAGGAGTACCTGTAAGAACTGCCTTATCTTTTGGAAGATTATTTACAGTTTCTGGAAAGTTACAGCAGACTTTTGTGGCGGAAGAAAGGCAAAGCTTATTAGCAAGTCCCGGAGTCATATCAGATTCATGAATGATTGCCGGAATGTGGCGTTTGCCTGCGGCAATTACCACTGGTACTGTTACGAAGCCACCTTTGGAAAATACTACATCAGGCTTTAATTTTTTCATAAGACTTTTAGCCTGAAAATAGCCTTTTATAACGCGAAATGGATCTGAAAAGTTTTTCAAATCAAAATATCGTCTTAATTTACCGGAAGCAATTCCATAGTAAGGAATACCAAGCTCCTCAATAAGCTGTTTTTCAATACCATTGTAGGAGCCGATGTAAGAAATTTTATAACCTTTTTCCTGTAAAGCGGGAATCAGAGCAATATTCGGGGTAACATGTCCGGCAGTACCACCGCCGGTAAGGATAATATGCTTCATAGGATCCTCCTGAATAAGTGTTTAATAGTTACAGTTCACTTTGTGAATAGCGACCTATTTAATAAATATGAACCCCTAAAAGGGAATTGTCAAGAAAAGAAAAAAATCTGGGAGAAAAAAATGAACAAAAAAAAGATAGGAGAGAAAACCGACAGTCTGTTAGAAACTGAAATGATCAAAGAAGCAAAAATGATAGAAGAAAGTCTTCTTGGAAATGCTGCAAATGATTTTGAGATTTCGGATGAGGAACTGGATGAGGCGTATCAGCAGTTTTTAAAGAAAATGAAAGCAGAAGGCAAACTGGATGAAGATAAAATAAATGAGGCCAATTCTGCAAAAGCTATGAATAATGATACAAAGACTGCTGAAATAGTGAAGTTTCCAGGATTCCGGAACGAGGCGTCCAAAGAGGAAAATTTAAAAGATGCTCAATCAACAGAAAGTTCAGCTGAGGAAATTGATTTTATTGCAGGATTTTCTGATAAGCTACGTCAGTTTGAAAAAGAAGAAAATAAACCCTGGTACAAATATGGAAAGGCAGCAGGGATTGCAGTTCTTGCTGCAATCGGTATTCTTGCCGGAAGTATGGCAAGCCAGGCTGATTCAGCGAAATTTGTCAGCTCTGTTCAGCATATTATAAATAGTGAAGATGTTATGCCATAAAAACAGAAAAATATATGTAATATAAGTAAGAGTTCGGGTAAAAGGGGGAATCTGTATGAAGATCACTTTTATTGGAGCAACACATGAAGTTACCGGGAGCTGCTATTACCTGGAAGCAGCAGGAAAAAAGTTTCTTGTAGACTGTGGAATGGAACAGGGACCTGATTATTATGAAAATAAAGATATTCCTGTGCCTCCGGGAGAATTAGATTTTGTGCTTTTAACACATGCACACATGGATCATTCCGGAAATCTTCCTGCTATTTACGCAAAAGGCTTTAAAGGACCTGTATATGCCACAGAGGCAACCTGTAATCTTTGCGATATTATGCTCCGTGACAGTGCCCATATCCAGATGTTTGAGGCAGAATGGCGTAACCGCAAGGCAAAACGTCAGGGGAAGCCTGAATTTGTTCCAGCTTATACCATGGAGGATGCATTAGGGGTTATTCGTAATTTTGTAGGCTGTCCATATGAGACTGGAATAATTCTTGGCGAGGGGCTGAGAGTAAAGTTTATTGATGCAGGTCACCTTCTTGGATCAAGCAGTATTGAGGTGAATATCTGTGAAGCTGGAGTTGAAAAAACAATTGTATTTTCGGGAGATATAGGAAACAAAAATCAGCCGCTTATAAAAGACCCTGCCTATTTTAGAAAAGCAGACTACGTGGTAATGGAATCTACATACGGAGACCGGAGCCACGGAGAGAGACCAGATTATGTGCGCCTTCTGGCAGATGTCATTCAGGAGACCTTTGACCGGGGCGGTAATGTGGTAATTCCCTCTTTTGCAGTGGGAAGAACGCAGGAGATGCTGTATTTTATCAGACAGATAAAAGCAGAAGGCCTTATTCACGGGCATGATAATTTTAAAGTGTTTGTAGATAGCCCTCTTGCAAATGAAGCAACAAATATTTTCGGTATTCATAAATATGATTGTTTTGATGACGAGGCTCTGGAACTTATTCGAAAAGGAATCAATCCTCTTAGCTTTCCTGGTTTGAAGATATCCGTAACAAGTGAAGACTCAAAAGCAATCAATTTCGATGATGACTGTAAGGTGATTATTTCTGCCAGTGGAATGTGTGATGCAGGAAGAATTAAACATCACCTGAAACATAATCTGTGGCGGGAGGACAGCACCATTCTTTTTGTGGGCTATCAGGCTGTTGGAACTCCGGGACGCGCCCTTTTGGAAGGAACTCAGGAAATAAAACTCTTTGGTGAACCGGTGCATGTTGCAGCAAAAATCTGCCGTATGCCGGGAATCAGTGGCCATGCAGATGTAAATGGTCTGGTTGACTGGATAAAAGCATTTGAAGTAAAGCCTCAGAAAGTGTTTGTTACTCATGGCGAGGATACTGTGACAGAACTGTTTGCTGCAAGACTGCGTGATGAGATGAACTATGATGCATATGCGCCATTCAGTGGAACAGAATTTGATCTGGCTGAAGGCGAATTTCTGTACGAGGCAGAGGGCGTTAAGATACAGAAGCCTGCTGCGTTACAAAAAGCATCTAAGGCTGCAAAGGTATACGAAAAGCTGCTTGCGCTTGGATACAGACTGCTTTCCGTCATACGCAAAAACGAGGGCTGTGCAAACAAAGATCTGGAGAAGTTTTCAAGGGATGTCCAATCTTTATGTGATAAATGGGACAGAACTGATGGGTAAGTGTTACAGTCTGAAAAAAAATCCCCGGGACAAAAATCCCGGGGAAGTAATTATGAAATCGCTTCTTTTAAAGCAGTGGCAAGCTGGTCAGGGCATGAAGTAGGTCTGCGTCCACACTGGATTCCCTCCAGGCGTGCAATTACTTCTTTCGCCGGCATACCTTCTACAAGTTTGGCAACTCCCTGTGTATTTCCAGAACATCCACCAATAAATTTCACATTGTGAACTTTCTGTTCATCATCAATATCATATTGAATTGCCATAGAACAAACACCTTTTGTTTTATATTCCATTGTTTTTTCCTCCAATCGTTATGTAAAATCAGGAGCTCAGGAACGCTGGTCAGGTTATGAACAGCAATAGCTTTGCACCTTCTCTCATTATAGCAGAAGATATTATAAGTTTCCATGCCAAATTTAAGTTGGATATAGCAAGAAGTTTTGGTATAATGTCAGATGAAGAAGCAGTTAACTTTCAAAAACAGAGGAGAATGCTAAATGAAAACAATTGGTATTATTGGCGCAATGGAAGTTGAAGTTGCGATTTTAAAAGAAAAAATGGAAGATGTACGAATTATAAAAAAAGCTTCCATGGATTTTTATGAGGGAATACTTGCTGGAAAAAAGGTTGTTGTAGTGCGTTCCGGAATTGGCAAGGTAAATGCTGGTATCTGTGCTCAGATTCTGGCAGATGTATTTTCAGTAGATGCGATCATTAATACAGGAATTGCAGGAAGCTTAAATAAAAATATTAATATTGGTGATATTGTTCTTTCCACAGATGTTGTACAGCATGATATGGATGCTACCGGATTTGGATACCGCAAGGGACAGATTCCGCAAATGCCTGTATTTTTCTTTAATGCAGATGATAATCTCCGCAGACTTGCTGCAGAAGTATGTAAGGAAGTAAATCCGGATATTCAGGTATTTGAAGGAAGAATTGCTTCTGGAGACCAGTTTGTCTGCGATCAGGATGTTAAGAATCGAATTGTATCAGAGTTTTCAGCATATGCGACTGAAATGGAAGGTGCAGCCATTGGACAGGCAGCATACTTAAATGAAATTCCGTTTCTGGTTGTCCGTGCTATTTCTGATAAGGCTGATGGAAGTGCGCAGATGGATTACAGCGAATTTGAGAAAGCAGCTGTTGACCATAGTGTGAGGCTTACTTTAAATATGCTGGCGCGTATTTGAAAAATCATTCCCGCAATCTGCACGCCCCACTTTGCGGTATATTTTTCCCGAATTCAGTTGCCGTAGCCCGCTACGGCGCCATCATCCGGGCAAAATCTTCCACAAATTGTGACGTACATCTTGCAGAAAGCCTTTTTCAAACACGCTTTGGCGCGTATTTGAAAAATGGTGCAATTGACCGAAAAACGGAAGCTTGCATATAATGAGAGTGAAATGGAAAAGGAATCGAAATTGCTGATATGATATATAAAGATTTTTATCCATTTTACACAAGCTATGCAAATCCCTTGCTCTACCGGGGAGAAAAGGAACAAGAAGAGGAATTTTTTCTGATGAAATCCTACTATCCGGACACTGCCAGAAAGATACAGGAAAAAGTGGAAGAAGAATGTGATCTTCAGGATTATGAAGGCAGCCGGCTTTACGATGAATATCCTGACAGGTTTATGTTGTATCACCTTGGAAGGAAGATCGTGGATGAAGTAAGATCAGAGGCTGATATGGAAGCAATGTCTGATGGACTTCTTGGTGATCTGGTAGAAGTGCTTCTTTTTCATGAAATATCACGAAGAAGATGCCGACGAAGAAGATGCAGGGGAGATTTTTACAGATAAGACGCATCAAAATGACAATTAGAGGTTGCTGTGAGCGGAGTGAACAGTAACGATTACAGAATATAAAAGAAAATATTTATAATAAAAATGAAAACAATAGATGAATATTTAGAGGAACAGATAAATGAACAGCTGTGTCAAGCTATCCTAAGCGGCAGCAGAGGGGACGGACCATCCAAAGTAAAAATACGCCCGGTAGAAATCCGGGGGAAGGTGGTTTATCAGGCTTCTGAAACTGTAGGGACGAAGGTGCTCCATAAAAATTATTCCAGAGAGGAACTGATCTCATATTTAAAAGCGGGGCTGCAGCATGATTTTTCTCAGCTTCAGGCAAGTGGGATGGCGCTGGATGGAACTATTCTGGTAAGCAAAAAAGGAAAGATGACCATAAAGACCAGACGTCATCCCGAAAATGGAAAAGGTCTGGCTTTCGGAAAGGACAAGACCTTCAGCAAGGGCACGCAGATATTGGCCCACAATCGTGTAAAGCAGTACATACTTAAGGAAAATATTCCAGTCCCCTTTCTTGTTGATCTTGGTGTTATGAATAAGGAAGGCAGGATTATTACCCAAAAATACGATAAGTTCCGACAGATCAATCGATTTCTGGAATTTATTCAGGACATTCTTCCAAGACTGGATCAACAGCGGGAAGTGACCATTCTTGATTTTGGATGCGGAAAGTCCTATCTTACATTTGCCATGTATTACTATCTGAGAGAACTGAAAGGTTATGATGTAAATATTATTGGTCTGGATCTGAAAACAGATGTAATAGAAAAATGTAATCATCTTGCAGTAAAGTATGGATATGAAAAACTGCATTTTTATCAGGGAGATATTGCTGATTATGAAGGTGTTTCTTCTGTTGATATGGTAGTAACCTTGCATGCCTGTGACACAGCTACAGATTATGCTCTTGCGAAGGCTGTGGAATGGGGAGCGAAAGTTATTTTGTCTGTACCCTGATGTCAGCATGAGGTAAATAGACAGATAAAAAATGAAGTGTTGGAGCCTGTACTGAAATATGGCATTCTTAAGGAGAGAATGGCTGCTTTGATGACAGATGGAATTCGAGCCAATCTGCTGGAAAGTATGGGATACGAAACTCAGATTCTGGAATTTATTGATATGGAGCATACACCCAAGAATTTGCTGATCCGTGCTGTAAAGACAGGCAAACCAAAAGATATGAAGAGTACAGTGCAGCTTATGAAGGAACTGCATATAAATCCTACACTGGAAAGACTTCTGTACCGTGAAGGGGAGGTACAATCAGAGAGTTAAGAGGAGAAAGAATGATTAAATTTTTACGCAGAGCAGTGATTCTCCTGTTTGTTTTTGTTCTCGGCGTGGCAGGAAGTTCGTTCCTGCTGAATAGTGAGACTACGGATGACCGCTCTGATATGAATGATCCGGTTTTTCCGGAGGTAATGGTTGATTTTGATGGAAATTATGCAAACAGGATGTATGGTTATGCACAGCCTATGCAGTCTGATTTTACCAGGGACAGTGTGACGCCTATTGATACATCCAAGGAACTGTCCTTTGTCATAAATGCCTATGATACAAAGGTGAAAAGCCTTTCCTATGAGATACGTACTTCAGATGGCAGTAAGGTACTGGAAAACCGTAAGATTAAAAGTCTGGATAAACAGGACAGCTATCTGACAACAACAATTAAGCTGAGCAGTGATCTTTTGATGAATCAGGAGTATTCTTTGCAATTATCTCTTGAGACAAATAAGGGAACAGCTTATTACTATACAAGAGTAGTTTCCAGATCCAATGTGAATGCTGCTCAGTACGTGAAGTTTGTTGCGAGCTTTTATGAAAAATGTCTGGATAAAGCGTCCGCCGAGGATCTGACTGCTTACCTGGAATCAGACACATCCAGTACGTCTACCAACTATACAGACATTAATATCAATTCTACATTTGCCCAGATCAGCTGGGGCAATCTGAACCCTCAGATTTACAGAAAGGGAATTCCTGTAGTGAAGGATATTAATGAAACCACAGCCAGTCTTTCTGTTGAATATCAGATTGTGGCACTGGATGAAAATGGAAACCAGGAAATCTATGATGTGACAGAATTTTACCGGATGCGTTATACTGAAACCAGAATCATGCTTCTGGATTTTAAACGAAGTGCATCACAGGTATTTGAGGAAAGCTCCATCAGCATTTCCGACAAGGGGCTTTTACTTGGAGTCAGAGACAAAAATGTGGAATATATGATGAATGAAAACGCAGGAGTTCTTGCTTTCGTTCAGGAAGGGGATTTATGGTCTTATTCTCCTGATGATGGAAAATTTTCCAGAATTTTCAGTTTTCGCAAAGAAACGGATGGAGATTTCAGGGATTCCAGATACCAGCATAATATAAAGATCATCCGTGTGGAAGATAACGGAGATGTGGACTTTGTTCTTTATGGATATATGAACAGAGGCGTTCGGGAAGGATACTGTGGTGTTTGTGTATA
This sequence comes from Ruminococcus sp. Marseille-P328, assembly GCF_964249465.1. NCBI lineage: Bacteria > Bacillati > Bacillota > Clostridia > Eubacteriales > Oscillospiraceae > Ruminococcus > Ruminococcus sp. Marseille-P328. The sequence continues at coordinate 131,351 of NZ_CAXUBQ010000007.1, forward strand.
TCATTACAGCAATGATCAGAATGTGGTGGAAGAAAAAGTATTTATTCCGTCTACAGAATCCTACGAATTCCTGAAAGAGGATCTTGGAACATTATCCTATGTCAGTACAGAAAATGCTCTTTATCTTTTATTTGCAAATAAGCTTTATAAGATAAACATTTCAGATGGTACCAGTGAGGTTCTTGAGGAAGGAATTAAAATAGATGACTTTGCTGTTTCGGATACAGGTGCACATGCTGCATGGATCATTCAGGAAGGTGAAAGCGCCGGAAATATAAAAGAAATAGATTTTGAAACATTAGAAACCAGGAGTCTTGCACCATCTTCAGGACAGTCTTTAGTGCTGAATGGATTTATGAATGAAGATCTTGTTTATGGAATCGTAGTTGATGGAGATGTGATCGCAGACGATAATGGTCATGAGACTACGGGGATTCATACGGTCCGTATTGAAGGATTTGATGGAACTTTGAAAAAAGAATATCATCAGGATGGATTGTATGTAACTGATATTACCATGGGAAACACTATGATGGAATTTCAGTTGTCCAAGAAGACAAAAAAAGGATACAAAGCAGTAAGCAAGGATAATATTCTGAATAATTCCAAAGCCTCGACCAATACTGTATCCGTGGAACTTGTGACAAATTCCAGAACCGGAACTCAGATACGACTGGCTCTCACTGAAACGCCTGAAATTCAGGAACCGTTAGTTGTTTATGCAAAAATGAAAAATATAGGTGATGACCGTATTATTCTGGATACGCAGATTCCTGAGGAAGATATTTACTATGTTTATGCAAAAGGAGGATTGGACAGTACATTCACAGATCCTGCACTTGCGCTTCAAAGAGCAGATGATCAGACTGGTGTTGTGCTGAATCGTGCTCAGCAGTATGTATGGGAGCGTGGAAATAAGAAGACAAAGCTGACTCTTAATCTGGAGGATGTGCCGGAAGCAATGAAGAGTGCATCCCTGGATGTTACAGCACTGCAGGAGGCTCTTGGGGATGAGGGTACTATCATTGATTTGTCTGGTTGTACATTAGACAGTGTCTTATATGAGGTCAGCGCCCAGCGTCCGGTAATTGCCAAGACCGGGGATAATACCAGTGTTGTGATCATTGGATATGATGAATATAACACATATCTGTACGATCCGCAGAAAGGGGAAACTTATCCTTACGGTATGAATGACAGTACGGAGCTGTTTGAAAAGGCCGGCAATATTTTTATAAGTTATGTTGAGAAACTGAAGCTTTAAAGTGGCTGTTGGGAAAGCCGGTACAGTCCGATATTGAACATGTATGCAAAAAATGCTGGATGTGAAAGATGCAGCAAAGTGGTGGTTAACAGTCTGTCTGTGGTGGAGGACAGACTGTTAAAAATAAAGCAACAGGAAAGGACAGAAAAATGCTAAGCGAAAGTATTAAAAAACTGGTACAGTATGGAATTGAGACAGGGCTGACTCCTGTCTGTGAGAAAAACTATACAACAAATCTTCTTCTTGATGTTTTTAAAGAAGATGAATACACAGAACCGGCAGAGGAATATTCTGATATTAATCTGGAAGAAGTTCTGAAAGAACTGTTAGACGAAGCTGTAGAACGTGGTCTGATTCAGGACAGTGTGGTTTACAGAGATCTGTTTGATACAAGATTAATGAACTGTCTTATGCCCCGCCCGGCTCAGGTACAGAAGTCTTTCTGGGAAAAATATGAGAAATCTCCGGAAGAAGCAACAGATTATTTCTATAAATTAAGCCAGGACAGTGATTATATTCGTCGTTATCGTGTAAAGAAAGACCAGAAATGGACTGTGGATTCTCCTTATGGAGCAATTGATATTACAATCAACCTTTCTAAGCCAGAGAAAGATCCGAAAGCTATTGCTGCGGCAAAGCTTATCAAATCAAGCAGCTATCCCAAATGTCTGCTTTGTCCGGAAAATGAGGGATATGCAGGCCGCGCAAATCATCCTGCAAGAGAGAATCACAGAATCATTCCGATCACAATCAATGACAGTCCGTGGGGAATGCAGTACTCTCCTTATGTTTATTATAATGAGCATTGTATTGTATTTAATTTCCAGCACACACCTATGAAAATCGAGAGAAACACATTTATCAAGCTGTTTGATTTCGTGAAGCTGTTTCCACATTATTTTCTGGGGTCAAATGCAGACTTACCGATTGTGGGAGGTTCTATTCTCAGTCACGATCATTTCCAGGGCGGCCATTATACGTTTGCTATGGCAAAGGCTGAAATTGAGAAATATGTAACTATTCCGGGCTATGAGGATGTGGAGGCTGGTATTGTAAAATGGCCGCTGTCTGTACTTCGTATCCGTCATAAAGATGAGAAGCGCCTGATTGATCTGGCAACTCATGTGCTGGAGGTTTGGAGAGGCTATACAGATGAGGCTGCATTCATTTTTGCAGAAACGGATGGTGAACCTCATAATACGATCACTCCGATCGCACGTAAAAAAGGTGATATGTATGAGTTGGATCTGACTCTGCGAAACAATATTACCACAGAAGAAAATCCTCTTGGCGTATATCATCCGCATGCACAGTACCATCATATTAAGAAGGAGAATATCGGTCTGATCGAGGTTATGGGCTTGGCAGTTCTCCCTGCGCGACTAAAAGAAGAACTGGAGCTTTTGGAAGAATATATTCTGGATGGCAAGGATGTTGCTTCTAATGAGAAGATTGAAAAACATGCGCAGTGGGTAAAAGAATTCCTTCCGAAGTACGATCATCTTGATAAAGACAATATTGAAGAGGTTCTTCATAAAGAAGTTGGAAATGTGTTTGTTCACGTGCTGGAAGATGCTGGTGTTTACAAATGTACAGGAGAGGGCAGAGCTGCATTTATGCGTTTTATTGAAAATTTGTAACCAAATCATAAAGACAATCTTTTGGGGTTGAAAGAATGTGTCCGTTTGATTATACTGAAGACAGCACAGAAGATGAAATAAGAACTATTTATTTTCTGTGCAGATGATGAAAGCAGGAGAGACATTAAAAAGCAGAGGAGTGCCTATGAAAAATAAAACAAAAAGAAAAAATAGGATTTTCCGGGTTCTGTTGGCCACAATGTTGATTTTGTTCGGAGTTTCATTTAGAAATGATGGAAAAATTGGGATTAGTGGTGTTCAGTCTGTACAGGCGGCCACTAAGAACGTAGTTGTCAGATTCTGGAATCAAAGTGGAAAAACATCTTATTCCAAGCTGCGTATAAAGGTAAGTGCCGGGAAAAAAATTAAGCTTCCGGCAGTTCCTGCAATTACCGGATACAAAAATCTTGGCTGGTCCACTCAGAAAAACGATACCAAAGCGGTATATGCCGCGGGGAAAAAAATACGTCTGAAAAAGAATATAAATCTGTACGCGGTGCGTAAAAAAGTTGGTATATATAAAGTTTATTTCTATGATAATACCGGAAGCACCAGTACAGTATTTAAGAAACTAAACAAAGCTGTTACAAAAAACGGATATCTTACCTTGCCAGAGCTTCCACAAAAAAGCGGCTATAAGGCAGTTGGATGGAGTACTAAAAAGAATGCTTCCCAAGCGGCGTATACAGAGGGACAGAAGATTCGAATCAAAAAAAATATAAAATTATATGCTGTTTACGAGTCTGATACAACATTTACGGTGGCTTTGTGCAAGAATGATGGAACCGTTTACAAGACAGAGAATGTAGCATCTGGAAGTTCTTATACATTGCCGTCTGTAAGAAATGCATCCGGATACACCTTTATGGGATGGGATATCCAGTTTGGAAAAAGCACAGCACCGCGTTATGAAGCTGGTGATACTATTACAGTAAACAGCAACATAAAGCTGTATGCAGTTGTGTTTAACCGTTCCGCTGAGGAAGACCTGACTCTTTCAGAGCTTCTGCAATCCGCAAGCAGCTGGAAGATTGGAAATGGCAGCAGCCGGGGGTACAATCACATTATTTTTGTAGGAGACTCCCGTACCAATCGTATGCAGAGAACGCTGCAAAATTTAAATTCAGGGTATTATGAGTCGAATCTGCTGCGTGATATTGATTTTGTATACGAAGAGGGAAAGGGCCTTGAATGGCTGAAGTCTCAGGGAATGAATACGGTTCTTTCTATTGCAGAAGAGAATTATTCCGTTCTGAAACCGACTGCGGTTATTTTTAATCTGGGAGTAAACGATCCTGGAAATATGTATGATTATATTTCTTATTATCAGGAGATTGCTGAGAGCTTACAGAAAAAGAACTGCAAGCTGTTCTTTATGTCGGTGAATCCGGTAAACAGTAAGACAATCGAATATCTTGGTAAGAATGCAATCCGAAAAGAAGAAGTAATCCGCAAATTCAATTCTGTTGTGGGTAGTGCTCTTGGCAGCACTTTCGAATATATTGATACGTATTCTTATCTGATGGAGAATGGATATGGTACCAATATTAGTGGAACTGGAGTTGACCTGCCAGACGATGATGGACTTCATTACACCACCAAGACTTACAAACGAATTTTTAAGTATTGTCTGGATTATCTTATATTGCATTAAACGTTCAGAGAAATACTGAGAATGAGGCAACTTTGCAATAGAAAAGTACTTACAGAAGAGAAGATCTTTGTCCAAAAGTGTCGAAGCTTAACAGACAGGATCTTCTTTTATTCCCTGGAAAAATATCCTTGCGCGAATAAGAGGAATAGTCTATACTATAGAGAAATGAGTGTTTGGAAAAATGAGGAGAAAGAGGAACTAATTATGAAACTTACAACAGTAAAAGAGATTTACAGAGAACGGGATAAATACCTGGATCAGGAGATCACCGTAGGCGGCTGGGTACGAAGCGTTCGTGATTCCAAGACCTTTGGATTTGTTGTTCTCCATGATGGAACATATTTTGAGACCCTTCAGATCGTTTACCATGATACAATGGACAATTTTGCTGAGATTTCCAAACTGAATGTAGGCGCAGCGATTATTGTAAAGGGAACTCTGGTAGCGACTCCACAGGCGAAACAGCCATTTGAGATCCAGGCTGCAGAAATTTCTGTAGAGGGAACATCCGCACCAGATTATCCACTTCAGAAGAAACGTCACAGCCTTGAGTATTTAAGAACGATCACACATCTTCGTTCCAGAACAAATACCTTCCAGGCTGTTTTCCGTGTACGTTCCCTCTGTGCATATGCAATACACAAATTCTTTCAGGAGAGAGGTTTTGTTTATGTACACACTCCGCTGATCACAGGAAGTGACTGCGAGGGTGCAGGTGAGATGTTCCAGGTTACAACCATGGATCTGAATAATATTCCTACAGATGATAAGGGAAATATTGATTACTCTCAGGATTTCTTTGGGAAAGAGACAAACCTGACTGTAAGCGGTCAGTTGAACTGTGAGACATTTGCACAGGCATTCCGTAATGTATATACATTTGGACCAACTTTCCGTGCCGAGAACTCCAACACCACACGTCATGCAGCTGAGTTCTGGATGATCGAGCCTGAGTGTGCATTTGCTGATCTTGAAGACAACATGAATCTTGCAGAAGCGATGCTGAAATATGTGATCGGATATGTTCTTGAGAATGCTCCGGAGGAAATGAACTTCTTCAATTCTTTTGTGGACAAAGGACTTCTTGACAGATTGAACCATGTGGCAAACTCTGAGTTCGGTCGTGTTACTTATACAGAAGCAATTGAGCTTCTCGAGAAGAATAATGACAAGTTTGATTATAAAGTATCCTGGGGATGTGATCTGCAGACAGAACATGAGCGTTATTTGACAGAACAGATTTTTAAGAAACCTATTTTTGTTACAGACTATCCAAAGGAAATTAAAGCATTCTATATGAAAGCAAACGAGGATGGCAAGACCGTTGCAGCTATGGACTGCCTGGTTCCTGGAATTGGTGAGATTATCGGTGGAAGCCAGAGAGAGGATGACTATGGTAAGTTGAAAGCTCGTATGGAAGAGCTTGGGCTGAAGGAAGAAGACTATGACTTCTATCTTGATTTGCGTAAATATGGTTCTACACGTCATTCAGGATTTGGTCTTGGATTTGAGCGCTGTGTAATGTATCTCACAGGAATGGGCAATATCCGTGACGTAATTCCATTCCCGAGAACAGTTAACAACTGCGATTTATAAAATGAGGTAAAAGAATGAGATTTATTCATCTTGCAGATGTACATCTTGGTGCAGTGCCTGACAGAGGTTGCCCATGGAGTGACAAGCGGGAGAATGAAATCTGGGAAACATTCCGCCGGGTTATTGCGGGTATCCGCGAAAATCCGGTGGATTTGTTATTTATAGCCGGAGATTTGTTCCATCGTCAGCCACTTCCATATGAATTGAAAGAAGTAAACGATTTATTTTCCGGAATACCGGAAACAAGGGTATATTTAATGGCAGGAGAAAGGGATTATCTGAAAGAAAATTCTTTTTACAGAACTTTCACCTGGGCACCGAATGTGACTTTTTTTCCAGAAGAGAAGGTAACCTGTGTGAAAGATACGCAATTCGAGGTATATGTTTATGGAATGAGCTATGAACATTCACAGATCAGACAGCCCTTGTATGATGGCGTACGCCCTGTGAAAAATAATGGAGTGCATATTCTTATAGCTCATGGCGGTGATGAAAGCCATTGCCCATTAAATACAGCTGCGCTTGCAGGAGCAGGTTTTGATTATATTGCATTGGGTCATTTCCATACTCCCCAGAACGTAATAAGAGATGTGGCTGCTTACAGCGGAGCTCTTGAGCCAATTGAAAGCAATGATCTGGGAGCACATGGCTACATTGAGGGAAGGATTGAAAATGGAAAAGTGAAAACCAGATTTGTGCCGTTTTCTATTCGAACCTATAGTCAACTTCTTCTCAATGTAAATGAAGAAAGCACCCAGCTATCTATTGAAGAAGCTTTGAAGGATGAGATATTTAAAAAAGGCGGACTGAATATATATCGTGTAATTCTTCAAGGGAAAAGAAAACCAGAGCTTTTTCTGATTCCGGAAAAACTGAAATCCTTTGGAAATATTACAGAAGTACTGGATGAGACCAGACCTGCTTATGATCTGGAAGAACTGCAAAAAAAATATGCCGGAACTTTGATAGGGGATTATATCTGCTTTTTTATGGAAAAAAACAGAAATACAGTGGAAGATAAGGCCCTGTACTATGGTTTGCAGGCACTGTTGGAGACAAGACATTCCAGCTGACACAAAGCAGATAGTAACAGAAAATATGTATTGCAGTGTAAAATTGAGATGTATGTGCGAGGGAATAAGGTTATATGATTTTTAAACGCATATTAATAAATAATTTTGGTGGGCTTCGGGAAAAAGACATAGAACTGACCTCTGGAGTAAATGTGCTCTATGGACTAAAAGAAACAGAAATGAACATTGTGTTTATCTTTGTGAAGAGCATGTTCTTTGGAGTGCCTGAGGAAATGCAGGAAAAGAATGGAATTTATGAAAAAGCAGGAACTGAAGCTTCCCGGGAAAAATATGGTGGAACTATATGGTTTCAGCACAATGGAAAAGATTACCGCCTGACGCGGGAAACAGGGGCAGGAATCCATAATTGTGAGCTGTTCTGTGAAGATACCAGAGAAATTTTAAATGGGGAAAATGGAGCCCTCGAGAGGATCCTTGGGGGATTTAGTGAGAACCTGTTCGACAATACTGTTATGGTAGAATCACTTAGCGGTAGTTCTTCCAGGGAAATGGCAAAGGAACTACAGAATAAACTGGCTGTTCTCAGCAAAAGCGGAGATGGTCTGGTGGATCTTGGAAGAACGGAGCAGATGCTGAAGATGTGGCGCAAGGGATATCTCACCCAGAAAGAACGTGGCAGGAAAGCAGTTCAGAGAGAACAGGAAAAACTGAGCGAGAAACTGGAAAGTCTGCAGAATGACCTGGATGGACTTCGGGACCAGAAGGGGCAGGTGGTTCAGGCGCAGGCAAAAATCTATTCGGCAGCAGGGAAAGAAGAAGCCACTGTGATTGAAGAACAGCTGCAGACTATAGAGAAAAAGAATCTGGGAATGGTGATAGCAGGTATTCTGGCCGTTATTGTGGGAATTATTGGTATTGTTGGAAGATTTCAGTTAACTGATGAGATGTCTAAAATAGGAATGGATGTATGCATCATTGCTGCTGTTGTGGCAATGGTTTATACACTTACTGCACGAAGAAAGCTGCATATGGAGTTTGTAAAGCTAAAGAAGAAAAAAGTGTATTTGCAGTCACAGCAGGAAAAGCTGAAATCCAGTAAAGAAGATATTGATGGAATTTACGGTGAGAAACTGACTGCTTTTACGAATTTGCAGAGCGAATATCAGGAATTTGAGCTGGAAATGTCACTTCCTACTTCTGAAGATCTGGAAACACAGTCCTTGAACCTGGCTATGGATACCATTAAAGAGCTGTCACGCAGTATTTATCTTGAGAAAGGCAGAAAGATTCGGATACGAGCATCCCAAATTTTCAGGGAACTTACAGATGGAAAATATATAGAGTTCTATGGAGATGAGGGACAGAGTTTGGAACTGTGTCTGGAAGAGGGAACTGTTTTGGCAGAAAATCTGGAAAAGGAAAACCTTGAAATGCTGTATTTTTCTATTCAGATGGCTGCTGCTGAGTTGTTCACGAATGAAACTGTTTTTCCAGTTATTTTGGATGATATTTTCCATGGGAAGAATCAGGATAAGCTTATGGCAGTTTTCAGGTGGCTGAAAAAACAGCCCAGACAGGTGCTGCTTTTTACCAATAATAAGGATATGGCTGACATTTTTTAGAAAACTGTTACAGTGAATGTTAAGTGATCACGAAGCATGTAACTGTGAAAGTACTGAACAGTTACAAATAAATGATAACAAAACAAGAGGCTGACACCTGGAAGGGTCAGCCTCAAATTATTTTATTTATTTCTCATACTGTGCCATATATTTGTTTACACAGCGTTTAATCCTGTCAACTGGATTCAGCAGATGGCTTACAGACATATCATGATTCAGTGTATCAATGATCAGTGCAATGTATTTGCTCATATCACAGGAAATGTAATATGGTTTTGCAAGAAGCTCCTCAGACTGATATACCATATTGGTAGTGAGAAGCTTGTCAAATACACCAGCAGCATGTGCTTCATCGAATTTCTTAAGGTTGTCTGTAAACAGACCGAACGTGGAGCAAAGGTAAATTCTGCCGGCACCCCTGTCCTTAAGAAGAGAAGCAATCTTCAGGATAGTGTCACCAGAAGAGATCATGTCATCAATCAGGATCATATCCTTGCCTGCTACATTTGGACCAAGGAACTCATAGGCTGCAATCGGATGTCTTCCTCCTATATTCTTGGAGTAGTCAAGGCGTTTGTAATACATGCCCATATCAACACCCAGGATGTTTGCAAGATAGATCGCACGGCTCATGCTGCCCTCATCCGGGCTGATGATCATAAAATGCTCATTGTCAATATGAAGTCCCTGCTCATGGTTCAGAAGAGCCTTGATAAATTGATAAGAAGGCTGAACTGTCTCAAATCCATGAAGTGGAGTGGCATTCTGAATCTGGGGGTCATGTGCATCGAAAGTGATAATATTTTCAACTCCCATATTTATCAGTTCATGAAGGGAAGTAGCACAGTCAAGAGACTCTCTTCCAATACGCTTGCTCTGACGACCCTCATAAAGGTATGGCATGATTACATTCACGCGGCGGGCCTTTCCTCCAATAGCTGCAATTACACGCTTCAGATCCTGATAATGATCATCCGGAGACATCAGGTTGGTGTATTTGCCAATTGGATATGAGATGTTGTAGTTACATACATCTACAAGAATATAAACATCATCTCCTCGTACGGACTCGGTGATCACACATTTACCCTCGCCGGAACCGAAACGCGGGTTCTGAACTTTGATTGTATAGGAATCTCTTTTGTATCCTTCAAAGGCGAAAGAATCTGATTCTGAATGCTCACGCTCCTTACGCCACTTAACGAGCCATTCGTCGACTTTCTGTCCAAGGCTCCTGCAGCTTTCCAAAGGAACTAATCCCAGCCTTCCAACGGGAAGTGTAGTCAATTCTTCTTGTGCCATTCTTTACTTTCCTCCTAAAAAAATTTTCTGAATGCGGATATCTTTTCCCACAAGCTTAGTCATCTGATAGTTGCTGGCGATGCGGGAAAAGGTTCTCTCAGAATAAGTTGCTGAGAAATCTTCCAGCTTCAGGTTTGTGGAAATAATCGTAGATTTCTTGCGCATGATCCGCTCATTGATGCACAGGAAAAGCTGTGAAGATACAAAGCTATTGGTAAGCTCTGTACCCAGGTCATCAATGATCAGCAGGTCACAGTCAAAAATCGGTTCATCATCGGGAGCGTCATTGCCTCTGGAAAAAGCAGAGCCTGCAAGAAAATCAAAAAGCTCGAATGAAGAAAAATAAAGCACACAGTGTGCACTGTCCAGAAGATCGTGAGCGATGCAGTGGGAAAGAAAGGTCTTGCCCACACCGGTGTCGCCGTAGAAAAACAGGTTCTGGAAAGAATTGTCAAAGTCAGCGACAAATTCCTTCGCCATCTTATACGCGCGACGTGCAGTCTCACGTTCGGTGAGTCCCGTTGAATCATTTGTTATTGTATCAGAATAAAAGTCAAAAGAAAAGTGGTCAAAGTTCTCTTTTTCAAGAATTTCTTTTAAATTTGACTGTGTATACAGAAGTTCGATCTCTGCCTTCTTGAAACAGGAGCATTTCTGGCTGCCGATATAGCCAGTATCCTGGCAAAGAGGGCAGGTGTAGCTCATCTCCAGATAGTCAGCAGGATAGCCGGAAGAAAGCAGTAATGCAGTGCGTTCCTGGGAAAGCAGGGCAATATCATTGCGAAGATCTTCAATGCCGACTTCCTGGCGGCTGATCAGGGCACGGGCCTTCCTGGCACTTAAAGTAGCTACTTCCTCATCGATTTCACGTAGACGGGGAATTTTCTCATAGGCTTCAGCAAGATGCTCTTCCTGTATGCGGCGGTTCCGGGCCTGGCGACGGTTGTATTCCCGCATTATAGTATCGTATTGGTAATTCTGTAAGGGCATGTAAATTCTCCTTCCAGGTTATAAGACGTTCGTATGTGTTTTAAATAAAAATCTGTTTCCAGGATTTAATTTGGTTTATTAAGCAGTTTCTTCTCATATTCAGCAAAATCGTAGTCACGCTGATGGAAATTGTTAAAGCGGTTTGGGGCTGCGGATTTCGGCTTGTCTGCTTTCGACACTGCTTTTTCCAGCTTGCGCTTCTGGTGCTGGGCATCCTGAAGGCGGACATCCCCTAAAGTGCGGATATTCTTATCCTTCCAACGCTGCAGAATTTTGTCTGCATATGGAAAACTTGGCTGTCCAGTCTGCAGAACTGTCCGTGAGCAGGCTTCCTGAATCAATTCCATGGCAAAACCATAGTCCCTGGTCCAGGTATTGATCAGCGAAATTTCCGCGTCTGAAGGATTGCGGTTGGTAATTCCCATCGCTTTCAGAACTGAAAAATATTCTTTGCTGTAGCGGGAGGTGGAATCCTTTGCCATTTCAACTGTGGTAATGCCTTCCTCCTTCCATGCCATGGCAACTGTCTCGATATAACGGATGCTGCGGTGGTCACGGCCAACACAGTATTCGATCAGATAATCGATCAAATCTACAGACATGTGCAACTCATCGTAGAAAAACAGGATCTTGCGTGTCTCTGTGGGGGTGAGCGTTTTGCCGAGGTATTGCTCGGCAATGTAAAGAAGCTGGATAATATCTTCATTCTGTTTTAGCTCCTTCACCCGATCCGGGGTAAGTGCTTTCGTTTCGGAAAGTGGTTTGGAGGAAGGTGGGACAGGCAGATCTGCGCTGCGGTAGGAAATCTGGTCAGTCTGCAATGGGTTATCAGTAGGAGCATTGGGAATGACGGCTGGGGATTCAGGGGCAGATATGTGATAAGTATCAGGCACATCGCTGAGCGAACCGGCGTTACAGATACCTGCAGGAGCCACCGTAGCCAGCATATTTGCTTCATTCCACGGTGCCTGTAAGGTAATTCCTGTCAATTCAGCTTCTTCGTATAAGAGGGTAACCAGCTTCTCAGACTCCCAGTATTTCAGCGCACGGAGGATATCTCCTTCTGTACAGAACAGGGAGTCTGCCATCTGGGAAAGCCCGAAAGCTTCCTCCGGGCGGCCAAGCATACGGAGCAGATAAATATAGACCTTTACAAATTCTCCATTTGCCTTTGGCATAAAACGGTCGATAAAAATATTGGATAAAATGGTGGCATCATTAAGCCCTGTACTATGTAACCTGATCATAGAAACACTCCTTATCTGGGAATATGAATCATCACTGTTCATTGTGTTTGCATTATAGCACACCCCTTTTTAAATGAGAATAGGAGATTTTTTGCCTGGATTTTTACAAAATGTGTGTGGACTACTATGTGGATAATGTGGATAATGTGGAAACCAAGTTGCACATAATGTTTATGGGAAACCCGAAAAATGCGGAAAATTAAAGAAAAACTGTGATTTTTGTCGAGTTATGTCGTAGTATTATGTTAAGCACTTTATACACATAAGAATCCACATGCAGGCCAGTGCAAAAATGTGCATAAGCCTGTGGATAATGTGGATAATTATTAAATTGCTTGAATTTCCAAGCTTTTTTCAATGTGGATAATTATTTTTGGCAAAAACAGTCTGTGACCGTGGATATGAGAAGGTATGCACGTTTTGCCAGGAAAAACAGATCAGAGACAATAAAAATGGTAAAACAAAAACAGCGGATGCCAGGTCTTAAAAGGACATGACAACCGCTGAAATTGCAATCAATTATTTTCCAAGTAACTGTTCTCCGATTTTAACAACATCTCCGGCACCCATTGTGATCAACAGATCTCCGGCTTCACAATTATTCAGCAGAAAATTCTCAATCTCATCAAAGGTTGGGAAATATTCGCATGGAGTACCAAGCTCCTGGATCCGTGCCTGCAGATCCTTGGAAGAGATTCCAAGATTATCTGTTTCTCTTGCTGCATAAATGTCTGCCAGAACCACATGATCGGCAAGCTTAAGAGCCTGTGCAAATTCCGGAAGAAGAGCCTTGGTACGTGTGTAAGTATGAGGCTGGAATACGCACCACAGCTTCTTGTGTGGATAATTGTGTGCAGCGTTTAAAGTAGCCTGGATTTCTGTTGGATGATGCGCATAATCATCAACAATGGTAACGCCTGCTACTTCGCCTTTATACTGGAAACGGCGATCTGTTCCTGTGAAACTGCCAAGTCCTTTGACAATGACATCATCCGGAATCTGAAGAAGCCGAGCCAGAGCAATTGCTGCCAGGGCATTGGAAACATTGTGGCTGCCAGGAACTTTCAGATAGAAACTGCCGGCCTTTCTGCCCTCCTTCAGAACGGTAAAGGATGCATGTCCATATTTGTCATAAGTGATATCTGTGGCCTGATACTGAGCTTCATGCTCCAGACCATATGTAATAATTTTGCATGAAAGGTCTTTGATAATATCCTGATAATGCGGCGTATCCGCATTGATGATCAGGGCTCCGTCTGCGGGAAGCAGCTGGGCAAATTTGCGGAAGGAATGACGGATGTCGTCAATATCCTTAAAAAAGTCCAGATGGTCAGCATCAATGTTCAGGATCACACTGATCTTCGGGAAAAAGCTTAAAAAGCTGTTGGTATACTCACAGGCTTCTGTGACAAATGTTTCGGACTGACCTACTCGGATATTTCCCCCGATAGAAGGAAGAATGCCGCCAACACTGATGGTCGGATCCGCATCTGCTTCCAGAAGGATCTGGGAGATCATGGAAGTAGTGGTGGTCTTGCCATGGGTTCCGGAAACTGCGATTGGGGTATCGTAGTTGCGCATGATCTGACCAAGAAGCTGGGCTCTGGTCAGCATTGGAATGCCTTTTTCCACTGCACTGGCATATTCCGGGTTATCCGGATGAATGGCTGCAGTGTAAACTACAAGTTCTACATCGTCTGTAATATTGGAAGCGCGCTGTCCGTAAAAGATGCGTGCACCTTTCCTGGTAAGGGAATCCGTAAGCGGGCTTTCTTTGGAATCAGAGCCGGAAACCTTGAAGTCCTCGCCGAGAAGGATCTCAGCAAGTCCGCTCATGCTGATTCCGCCAATACCGATAAAATGGATATGAAGCGGTTTATGGAAGTCTATCTGATACATGTTAATCTCCTTATGCTAATCATTTTTGAAGCGATTCAATATTCATTGAAGGAAAAGCCTCCTGAATCGTTATGAATTTTTACAATTACTTTCATTTATTATACCCCGAACTGTGAAAATTGCAAAGTATTTCTTTGGATAGTCGGTAACCAATACAATAATTTCCCTTTCCTACAGTGTCGCTGTTTACGATTTTCACAGCAGTATGCTTCGCAAAGCACAGTAATACTACTGTACAAAATGAATAAAAAAAATAATCAGAGATTCGGTTGTGTCGAAAAAACATGTACAATAACGATAAAAAAAGTAAAATATCAACAAATAAATTGTAAAATATGTTTATTAAATATGGGAAGTATGGTATAATGATAAATCATAACTACAACAAGAGGTGATAGCATGATTAAAAAAGAAATGATTGCCATGCTCTTAGCCGGCGGCCAAGGCAGCAGACTTGGGGTACTGACAGAAAAAGTGGCCAAACCAGCAGTAGCTTTTGGAGGTAAGTACCGTATCATTGATTTTCCGTTAAGTAACTGTATTAATTCAGGAATTGATACAGTTGGAGTCCTGACACAGTATCAGCCTCTGAGACTGAATACCCATATCGGTATCGGTGTTCCGTGGGACCTGGACAGAACTGAAGGCGGTGTAACCGTACTTCCACCTTATGAGAAGAGCACAAACAGCGAGTGGTACACAGGAACAGCCAATGCCATTTTCCAGAATATGGCGTATATGGAGCAGTACAATCCCGATTATGTGCTTATCCTTTCAGGAGATCATATATATAAGATGGATTATGAGGTTATGCTTGACTTCCACAAGGCAAATAAGGCGGATGTGACCATTGCCTGTATGCCTGTACCTATTGAGGAAGCCAGCCGTTTCGGCATCATGGTAACGGATGAGACTTTCCGAGTAACTGAATTTGAGGAGAAACCAGAGCATCCAAGCAGCAATCTGGCGTCTATGGGAATTTATATTTTCAGCTGGCCGGTTCTGAAGGAAGCGCTTTACGCACTGAAGGATCAGCAGAGCTGTGACTTTGGTAAACATATTCTTCCATATTGCAAGGATAAAGGACAGCGCCTTTTTGCCTATGAATACAATGGCTACTGGAAAGATGTTGGAACTCTTGGTTCCTACTGGGAAGCAAATATGGAACTGATTGATATTATTCCTGAGTTTAATCTTTATGAGGAATTCTGGAAGATTTACACCAAGGGCGATATCATCCAGCCACAGTATATTTCAGAGGAGGCCGTTCTGGACAGATGTCTCATCGGTGAAGGCTCTGAAATCTATGGCGAAGTACATAATTCTGTAATCGGACCGAATGTTGTGATCGGAAAAGGCAGTGTGATCCGGGATTCTATTATCATGCGGAATACAATCATCGGTGAGAATGTAGACATGGAAAAGGCAATTGTGGCAGAGGACGTAACCATAGGAAATGACGTGGTTCTTGGCTGCGGCGAGGAAGCACCTAATATAAAGAAACCTGCGGTATATGCATTTGGCATTGCGACCATAGGAGAAGGCTCCGTGATTCCGGATAATGTTAAGATTGGAAAGAACACGGCGATTTCCGGTGTGACCACTCCGGCAGATTATCCGGATGGCATTCTGGAAAGCGGACAGGTAATTGCAACAAAGGACGGTGACAAAGCATGAGAGCAATCGGAATTATTTTAGCCGGCGGTAACAATAACCGCATGAGAGAATTATCAGACAAAAGGGCAATTGCAGCAATGCCTATTGCCGGAAGCTACAGAAGCATAGATTTTGCCCTGAGTAATATGGCGAACTCCCGCATTCAGAAAGTAGCTGTACTGACACAGTACAATGCACGTTCCCTGAATGAGCATTTAAGCTCCTCCAAATGGTGGGATTTCGGAAGAAAGCAGGGCGGTCTTTTCGTATTTACTCCTACTATCACCAAAGAAAACGGTTTCTGGTATCAGGGAACTGCAGATGCTATTTATCAGAATCTCAATTTCCTGAAGAACAGTCATGAGCCATATGTTGTCATCGCATCTGGTGACTGCGTGTACAAGATGGACTATAACAAGGTTCTGGAATATCACATTGCGAAACGCGCTGACATTACCGTTGTATGCACTACATGTCCGGATCCTTCCGAGGTTGAGCGTTTCGGTGTCCTTCGTATGAATGAGGATTGCAGGATTGAAGAATTTGAGGAGAAACCAATGGTTTCCCCATATAATACTATTTCTACAGGCATTTATGTGATCCGAAGAAGACAGCTGATCGAACTGATTGAGAAGGCTGCACAGGAAGGTCGAAATGACTTCGTAAAAGATATTCTGATCCGTTATAAGAATCTGAAGAGAATCTATGGATATAAGATCGACAGCTACTGGAGCAATATTTCCACTGTTGAATCTTACTATAAGACCAACATGGATTTCCTGAAACCGGAGATCCGTAACTACTTCTTCAAACAGGAGCCGGCAGTTAAGACCAAGATTGATGATCTTCCACCGGCTAAATACAATCCTGGTGCAGATGTTAGGAATTCTCTGATTTCCAGTGGATGTATTGTAAACGGAGTGGTTGAGAACTCTGTCCTGTTTAAAGATGTTTATGTTGGAAATAATTGCGTAATTAAAAATTCCGTAATTTTGAATGATGTATATCTGGGGGATAATACACATATCGAGAATTGTATCGTTGAAAGCCGGGGAACCATCCGGGCAAATTCGTACTACAGCGGTGATGGAGAAGTAGAGATCGTTGTGGAGAATAATGATAGATATAGCTTGTAATATAATAAGACTTAAAGCGCAGTAAATGCGATTAAGAGGAAAGGGGCAGCAAAAATGAACATTACAGACGTACGGGTGAGAAAGGTTGCAAAGGAGGGGAAGATGAAAGCCGTAGTCTCCATTACCATTGATGAAGAATTTGTAGTACATGACATCAAGGTGATCGAAGGAGAGAAAGGTCTTTTCATCGCAATGCCAAGCCGCAAAGCAACCGATGGAGAATATCGGGATATCGCACATCCTATCAATTCTTCCACTCGTGATAAGATCCAGACGATCATTCTCGAGAAATACCAGGAAGCTGTAGCAGAGGAAGAAGCTGCGGTATAAGAAGTAAAGAGGTTTTTACAACCCCGCATTTTATGGAGAGTTTCATGAAATGCGGGGTGTTTTTTTGCAAAAACATTCCTGTGATTTGCCCAAACTATTTCACGGTATACTGTGCCTGAATTTGTTCTATAACCATGTATTTATTATCTTTCTAGATTCTGGAAAATCGTGAAATATTACGTAAATGTTACAAAAGTTAAATAAAAGTGTTGAAAAAATTACGGAATATGTTATACTTGACCTACGAAAAAAATAACGAGGTGTTTACATAGATGAGATTTAAAAAGATTTTTGCAATGCTGTTAACTGGAATCATGACTGTTTCTATGCCTGGGGCAGTATTTGCTTCTTCTACGGAGGAACAGATCGCTGATGTACAGGCACAGAAAGAAGCTGCGCAGGCAGAACTGGCACAGCAGCAGTCCGACATGGCATCTCTGGAGAGCAAGAAGCAGGAGCTTGAAAGCTATCTGGAAGAGCTGAATGCTCAGTATACAGACCTTACCAACAGTGTATCTGAGCTTGGAATTCAGGCAGCGGAGAAAGAAGAGCAGCTGAAAACTCTGAATACCCAGCTTGAGGAAGCCAAGGCCACAGCGGACAAGCAGTATCAGGATATGAAGAAGCGTATTGTATACATGTATGAGAATGGAAGTGCTTCCATGCTGGAGCTGCTTTTGTCCTCAGAAGATCTGGCTCAGTTTCTGAACCGTGCAGAGAATATAGCCCAGATTTCCCAGTATGACAGAGACATGCTTGCTAAATATAAAGCCCTTCAGGCAGATATCAAGACCCAGGAAGAGCAGGCAGAAGAGGAAGCTCAGAATATTAATGAACTTCTGGCAGAGAAATCTGCCAAACAGCAGGAGGTACAGGCACTTACTGCAAGCACAAATGAGAACATTCAGTCCTATATTTATCAGATCAGTGCCAGCCAGGATGAAATCAGTGCTTTAAATACACAGATCAGTAATGCAGACAGCAGTATTTACAGCCTTTTGCAGGCAGCAGAGGCAGAGAAAGCAGCCCAGGAGGCGCAGGTGGCCCAGGAAGCTGAGGCTGCCGCCCAGTCACCAAGTGACGGGGGAAACTATGGCACAGAGGAATCCTACGATGACTACAGCGAGTCTGAAAGTGATTCCAATCAGGACGCAGATGACAGCAGTGCCTATGATGATTCTTATACCGAGTCATCGGACAGCAGTGAAAGCTCCGACAGTTCTTCCGAGGGCAGTAGTTCATCTTCACAGGGAACCTACCTTGGAACCTTTACTCTCACCGCATACTGTAACTGTGCACAGTGCTGCGGAACAGCAGGAAACCTGACAGCCAGCGGAACTGTTCCTACAGCGGGAAGAACCGTTGCCATGGCTGGTGTGCCATTCGGAACTCAGCTCCTGATCAATGGAAATGTGTATACAGTGGAGGATCTTGGAACACCTTACGGACATGTGGATATTTATTTTAACAGCCATTCAGAGGCACTTGCATTTGGACTTCAGAGTGCTGAGGTTTACAGACTGAATTAAGGAAAAAGAATACGCCCTGACAGGATTAAGATCATTAAAATCTTCTGCCTGTCAGGGCATTTGTCTGCAATAATATATAGGGGGGATTGTTATAAATACGGTTCTCCCGGAATTTCCGGATAGCTTCCCATTCCGATCAGCAGTTCCAGGCCGATCTGTCTTGCCTGGAGTACAGCCTCTTTCACAGCACTGGCATCTCCGGAGAGGGCAAGGATAACTTCATTGGAATGGCTTGTACCGATACTCGGTGTCATATAGCGTGTAATATGAACTGCAGAAGCCTTCATTGCAGTGTCTGCCATTACAAGTCCAATCGCTGCCGGAGAACCTGCCATGAATCCGAAAGCTTCCCCTGGAACTGCGTGAAAGGCCATGGCAAGAGCACCGCCTGCATTGGCTGAAAAAGCAAACTCCAAATGACCGGATTCGCTGATATATAATTCTCCTGCATACTTATTAGTTAGTTCCAGCGCCAGCGAAATAGCGTGGCGCACATCTGAAACATCATTTCCGCCAATCACAATATAGTTGCCGTGTCCACCCCAGCCTTTGGTATCCCGTGGAAATTCAATGGAAAGAACCTCTGTGCCAGTGGCTTTCACCGCATCATCGACAGCAGTGATCTGACCTGCTGCACCTGTACGGGAACTGAAAAGTCCAAGGGTATGATAGCGTGTCCCTATATTCATTTCCTTTAAAAGAGTATCATCAACTCCTGAAATTACAAGTCCGATGGTATCCAGAACAGCAGTTCCCACAAATTCAGTGCGGGCGCATTTGGTACTGATACTGTGTACGTCCATGGAAAAAACCTCCGTAGCATTACTTTTCCTTAGTTTAACATGATTAAGGGAAATTGAAAAGCTGTTTATCTATAATATTGCGCCTGCGCCGTCCATAGTTGGAAATATTTTCCACTTTTATCGGCAGCAAGCTCCTGGTGAGTTCCAGTCTGAATCACAGATCCTTCATGAAATACAACTATTTTATCGCAAAATTTGCAGGAAGACAGACGATGACTGATATAAATGGCAGTTTTATCGCCTGTTATTTCATTAAATTTTTCATATATTTCAGCTTCCGCAATGGGATCAAGAGCTGCAGTCGGTTCGTCCAATATAATAAAAGGGGCATTCTTATAAATAGCTCTTGCAATAGCTATTTTCTGAGCCTCTCCGCCGGAAATGATAATTCCCTTTTTATTGAAATCCTTGTAGAGATAAGTATTCAGACCTTCTGGCATTGTGGAAAGGGGATTGTAAAATCCGGATTTCTTCAGAGCACTTTTTACTTCTTCTTCGTCATAATTGATTTTGGCGGCTACATTTTCTCCAAGAGTCAGGGAAAAGAGTTTGAAGTCCTGAAATACCACGGAAAAAATCATCATATATTCTTTGTAATTATATTTTCGGATATCGATTCCGTTAAGAAGAATTTTTCCTTTTGTAGGATCGTAAAGGCGACATAGGAGTTTGATAAACGTAGTCTTTCCACTTCCATTCATACCAACGACAGCCAGCTTCTGACCGATTTTAAATTTCAAATTAATATTTCGAAGGGCATATTGTTCACATCCCGGATATCGGAAAGAAACATTTCGAAATTCTATTTCATACTTTCGGTCGCTGCGTTTTTCGGTAGTCAGGCTTCCCTGATACATGTTATTGGGAATGTCCAGAAATTCAAATGTCTGTTTCAGAAAAATAGCATTGTTTTGCATATCTTCAATGGTGGAGATACAGCCGGATACGCTTGAATAAACTTTCGTAACAGCGGAAATATATTTTGTAACTGCTCCGATTCCAAAGGCACCTGCCCAGGCTTTTAAGCATACAAAAACATAGGCAATCCCTGTGAAAATTACAGATACTGCGGAAGAAGCTGCCATGTAAAATCCAACAGGTCCCTTTCCATATCTGGCAAATAATCCCTTGGAACCGAAAGGATTTTCTTTGCTCAGATTATGCTTTTCGCATATTTTTTCCTGTTGGTAAATCCGCATATCCGCTGCCTTTTTGCTATCATAGCCCAGACGTCCGTAATATGCAAACAAACGATTGGAAAAGGTATGCAGATCTGCACTTCTGCCCCAGTATTTTCCTGCCTTTCCAGCGAGTACAGGCGAAAACCAGGTAATCAGTACCATAACAGAAATTATGGCTGTTACACATACCGGATTGTTAAGAATAACAAGTTTTTCTGCTGTTTTTGGAATCTGGCTGGTGAAAAGGGAAATGGTCATGGATAAGCCACAAATGATCGAAAATCCTTCTGAACACAGAGCTTCATAATTTAACAGAACATTGTATAGTCCCCACCCAGGTCCATTGAGATTTTGAATAATGGAAGAATATAACTCCATAGTTTTGCTATCATCTAAATCACAGTAATCCATATCAAAAAGTTTTTCGCACAAAATTCGCTTGATTTTCATTCCAAGACCTGCGCTCCAAGTCCTTTTCCATTTTTTAAGAAATGCAGATATCAAGCTGATTCCTGCTCCGGATAATAAAGTAATCGTTACCAGAAAACGAATGCGGTCAGGGCTTCGGTCGCCTGCAAGTTCTTCAATAACAAGTGCAGATAAATATATGATTATATAGGGAGTCAGTGCTTTCCAGATGGTCAGACTGATTTGGGAAAGAATTAATTTTGGATAATATTGGTAAAAAAGCTTATATGCTCTGTGATTAAGCTGCAGTGCTTCTTTTAACGATATGTTTTTCTCATTTGTCTTCATTTTCCCCATCTCCTTCCCTGTAATATTTGCTTTGAACCTCATAGAGAGCAGCGTATTTTCCACTTTGCCTTAACAGCTCTTCGTGAGTTCCTTCTTCCTGTATTTCTCCCTGCTCCAGCATTAAGATTCTGCTGCAGAATCTGGTAGAAGCGAGCCGATGGGAGATATAAACTGAGGATTTTCCCTTTGTCATTTCGTTATATTTCTGATAAATGTCTGCTTCAGCAATGGAATCGAGTGCGGCAGTTGGTTCGTCCAATATAATAAAAGGGGCATCTTTATATAATGCGCGGGCGAGCATAAGGCGCTGTGTTTCTCCACCCGAAAACATAATTGCATTTTTGTAAACCTCACGATTCAGAAAGGTTTGATACTTATCTGGAAGAGCTTCTATTTTTGGAAGCAAGCCGGCTTTTTTGATACAATTTTTCACCTGTTTCAGGTCGAAATTTTCTGTTTGCGCCACATTTTCTGCAATGGTTCCCGCTAACAATGAAAAATCCTGAAACACTGCCGAGAACAGCTTATAATAGTCTTTTCTGTTATAGTTTCGGATATCTGTTCCATTCAATTTTACCTGTCCCTTTGTGGGATCAAGAAACCCACAGATTATTTTGATCAACGTAGTTTTTCCAGCACCATTAAGACCTACAACTGCCAGATTTTCTCCTGGATGTAAGGTAAGATTTATATTTTTTAAAGTATCTGTTTCAGCTCCTGGATAGCGAAATGAAACATTTTCCAAAACAATTTCATAATTATTTTTAGCGTTCTGATTTAAGGTAAGTCCATCTTTGAAACGGAATAATTCCGGATAATCCAGACATTCCCGGACCGTGGAAATATCAAGAGACTGTCGGTGCAATGTGCCAAGTCCTTCCAGAATTCCTGTAATCCAGCCTGAAAAACTGTCCACTGCAGTAAAATAAAGCAAAAAAGCAGGCACATCAAGACCGCGGTATAATACCAAATAAATTAAATATGCGTAGACCGCTCCATTGCGCAGAAAAGTAAAAGTCAAATCTGCAATTCCAGCCCGGATATAAACATTTTCTGCTTTTCGATGAAATGCTGTAAATTCCCTGGCTGTTTTGCTGTATAATTCTTCCAGCCAGAAACGAAGACCGAAAATGCGGATATCTTTTGCTGCACCAAAGTCAGCGGCACGGTTTAATAAATATGCCATTTGATGTATATATTCAGCTTCTTCCTCCCGATGTTGATACTTATATTCATCTAATCTTTGAGAGATAAAATAACTGATTCCGGCAGTTGACAGAATGACCAAAATCAGAATTGGATGAATTTGTGTAAGAAGACCGGCGTAAATAAAAAAACAGACAATATTGATCAAAAGTACAGTTAGTGTATTCCAGATTGCTTCAGTGGCCTGATCGTTATTGTCCGTATATTCGGCCGATTTGGTCAGTAATTTTTTGAATTTCATATCGTCTATATTGGGATAAGATGTTGTGGATGCTTTTTTGTTTAAAAGATTTACAATCTCACAACGGACACTGATCCGTCCGCAAATTACGTTTTGATTTGCATAAGCCAATGCAGCTGATACCAGCATTATCATAAGCACAAAAATTACAATTGTAAAAAGCAGTTCCTGAATGGAAACATGATTTTCTATTGCACTTAATATGACAGGAGAAACATAAAGGTTAAGAAGGTTCTGTATAATGGTTAACAGTGCGATAAAAAAGCTGATCACCAGAACTTTCTTCTCCTGAGAAGTGCAGGCAAGTTTAATCATGAACCATATATTTTGAAAAGTACTGTATTTTGATACAGGATTTTTTTGAAACATGATTTTCCCTTCTTTCTTATTTTTCTTTTGATACCAGATTGCTACGTGCTTTGCACTCCCGCAATCTTCAAAAAGATTCTTAATATGATTTTACCAGAAAAAATATCCCCGGATTAAACCGGGGACGAATTGCATGTTTTGGGGGATGAATTATAACTGGGGCAGTAAAATTTCAGTGGTAAAGGCGCCATCTTCACTGTTTCGGCTGATATATCCATCAGAACGCTTTACTATATCATCAATACGGATCAGCCCCAGACCATGACCATCACCTTTTGTACTTTTAAAAAGATTTCCCTGTTTTTTCAACTTCTTTCCCGCTGTAAAATTAGTGAAAGAAATGTATAACTGCGTGTTTTTCATGTCCATATAAATGCGGATCAGTCGTTTTTCTTTGGGAAGCTGCAGGCTGGCTTCTATGGCATTGTCAAATAAATTTCCGATGATACAGCAAAGATCAATTTCAGAGGAATTCAGCTTAACCGGAATGTCAGCATCTGCAATTACCTGAATATCTTTGGACCGTGCCAGTGATATTTTAGAATTTAAAATAGCATCTGTCATGGCATTTCCGGTTTTTATCACAGTATCTACTGTGGTAAGATCCTTGTCAAGAAGATCGAGATAATGTCTGATTGCGTCCCAGTCTTCTGTGGCTGCATAAGCCTTCATTGTTTGAATATGATTACGATAATCATGGCGCCAGCCTCGCATCTGGCGGTACATATTATCAACCTCCTGATAGTGAGTTTCAACCAGTTCCTTCTGATATGCAGCCATTTTTTTATCTGCTTTTTTCGAAAATAAATGCATTTCAATCTCCCAAATCAGTCCATATTAATGATTGCCCGGTTAACCTTCTCATAAGCGCCGTGTGGAAGGGGGATTATACTTCCATCCTGTAAATAAATCTCTTTTTTTGTGACCCGGCTGATTTTTTTCAGATTTATCAAAGCAGAACGTCCCGCTCTGAAAAAATGAGAATCCAGCTTTTTTTCCAATTCGCTTAAGGTCATTTTCAGGGTGATAGTCTGTTGACTGTGAATCGTAATATAATTGCTGTTTACCTCTGCATAATTGATCTGACAGATTGGCAGACGAATCATCTCACCCTGACTGATTATGTTAAGAACCTTCTCATTTTTGATAAGCTTCGTGACTGCACGGTCAAGAACTGTAAAGAACTTCTCTTCTTGTAGAGGCTTCATCAGATAGTGAAGGGCATCTACTTCATATCCGTCAGAAATATAGTCTGCGTATCCGGTGATGAATATAATTTGTACGGTATGATTATCCTGCCGCAGCTTCCTTGCCATGGTAACACCATCCATAGCGCCCATTTCTATATCAAGGAGAAGGATGTCAAAATCTTTTTTCTCGGCATAATGAAACAAAAAATTTTCGGCTGATGTAAATTCTGAAATCTGTATATGATAACTGTTATGACTGCCCCATATTTCGCACAGAGAAGAAAGATAATTTCTGTCTGTGGCAAGGTCATCACAAATTGCAATTTTATATGTTTGACACAATTTTTTAATCCTCCATTTTACAGAAGTATAGCACGTATGCGGGAAACATGTCCAGATTCTTCACGAAGAGAATTGTAAACCAAAAATAAATAATAGGTGTCAAGCGTTTTTGAAAATGTCCTAAAATAATTGAAGTATTAGCCCCGGCTTTTTGCTGGGGCTTGTTATATT